>JAHHHL010000095.1 GCA_019359375.1 Lyngbya sp. HA4199-MV5 | reverse complement strand
CTTGAATTTGAGCTTTTTTGTCAGCGTCCATAAGGTTTTGGCGAGGAAGGAAATGACTCAAAGTGTAGCCTGCGCTCAAAAAATAAGTTTAAGCATTTATACTCATCGCAAAAGTGGGATGCACTCGGCAGCTTTCGACTACTCACTAGCTTTAACACCCAAGAAACTGAAGCCGAACGTGGCAGCCGCAAAGGTAATGTACTTTATTCAAATGGGCGATGTGGAACGAGCAAAAGCAGAACTTAGCCAAGCCAGAGCCAAGTACGATCGCTCAGAGTGGTTGAATCTAGCTGATGTTGAAGCATGGTTAGAACGTGCCGACTGGTTCATTCCCTATCGTTAGGCTGGTGGGTGTTGAAGGAGCTTCCCATCTAGCTTTGAGACTGATAGGCTGTACTTCATTTAGCTGCAAATCACTATATGTTGCAAAGACTCAAGAATGAGCAGTAAGGCTTCCGTTTCTGCTTCAACCGATGGATTTGCTAAAACAGCCGTTTGGCGACTCCTAATCACATTTGCCAAAGTAGCCTCGACTTGAGCCTGGGTGTAGCAGACCTGAATCTTCGTGTGAGCAGTAGCATTCAAACTTTTGTAAGCTTTCGCCGATCGCTGGGAGGGTACGATTTGACAGTCGAGGTCTTCAGTGAACTGGCAGGAGAGGTTGACAGCACGATCGCTCTGCTCAGTAGCAGGATGAGCATGGCTATAGTCAATGAGTGCAACTTTAGGAAACTTGATTCGCAACAGGGGTAAGAAGGCGTAAGCAATTTCAGAACCAGCAATGAGTAAGCCATTAATCTGACGCGATACCAGAATGTAGCGGGTAAAGGCTAACCAGTGCGCTTGATCAAAGAGGTTGGGCAGATGGAAAATGTCGGGAGTGGCGCGGTAGAAGAACTCTTGACAGGAATGGTCTGAGGCGGAAGTAGTGACGATCGCCACATCGTACCCGCATTGCTCTAGCCAAAGGATCAGGTCACAATTCCATTTCGCCACATCGCTATTGTCTAAAGCGTCGCAGAACAACAGAATGTGTTTGCCAGAATTGAAGCGTTCTAGCTGATTTTCTAGGTTCAGTCTGGCATTCAGCGCATCCAGGTTAAGCGGCTGTGGCTCTAGAGCGATCGTGGCTGGAAGCTTGAGAACCGTTTGATAGCGATCGTGGATGGTTTCAATGGTTTTCTGTATGTCTGTTGTGGGATTGTGGGCGATCGCAGGTGTCGTTTCATCGGTAGCGCGGTAGCAATCCAGGTATTCAGGAATCGTCCAACCGCTTTGGTGCTGGGCAAGTACTTTCAGACAGCGCTCCCAATCAGCAAACCCGTGCAGAGTTTCATCGAAGCCGCCCAGTTGATCGAAATCTGTTTTGCGATAGAGGGGATGACTCATCACTCCATTTTGACGGAACAGGGAAGTGGGTTGGCTCAGATGGGAATGCCACCAGTGTTCTTGTGCCTGAAAGACGATCGAGTAGGAGTTGACGATGGGTACCTGGGGATGAGTTTCCAGAAAGAGAACGCACTTCTCTAGATAAGTGGGATCGAGAATGTCACCGAAATTAACGAAGCACAGGTGTTTGCCTTTAGCTTGAGCGATCGCGGTATTGTAACTGGCGGCTACGCCACGATGAGCTGTCTGAGATATGACGCGAATCTTAGCGGTTCTCTGCGGCAACGACGACAGCAGTGCTTTGGTTTCAGGATGGGATGAACCATCATCAACAATGATCCATTCAAAATTCTGGAGGGTTTGATTAATGATGCTGCGGTAGGTCGTTTCAATATATTGATACTCCTGAAAACAGGATGAAATGATGGAAACAACGGGCGCTTGTGTCGCAGGGGCTTGGAAGAATCTGATTTTTTGACCTGCAATGCGAGCCACAAATTCTTGCACGCCGGGAGTGAACGTGTAATCGGTAGGTTGAAGCGGATCAGCGCTCATTTTGCCGAGCTTGCGCTTGATCTTAATCCAGGTTTGCCGGAGTTTCCAAAACTTGCTGTTTTGCATTTACTGGATTAGCGATCGCGATCGCTCCCACGCCACTTCCGCTTTCTGAGTTCGTAGCATCCAACTTTGCCACTGCGACTCTAACCAATCTTTCCCGGCTTGCAATACCTGGTTCCAGTCTTCCAGTTCTTTCAGGCGCGTTTGAGCTTGAGCCAGATCGTTGTGCATCTGCTGGGCGGTAATCATCCAGGCTTGATCCTGACGCGATGAGGGTTGGTTCGCTGGCAGACTGGGTTGCCAGTTTTGCCGCTGGATCTGCGATGGCGCTTGCACCAGTTGTTCCAACCCAGTCAACAGCAGGTTGATTTGACGTTGGCTCCACTGCTCTGGCTTGATTTGAAACAGGTATTGACGTAGGTAGTATCGCTCCCTGGCAAGATTGGTGGTCGGAATTGTGGAGGCAGAATTGGGGCGGATGGCATAGAGGGGATAAGGATAGTAGGCGATCGCCTGGCCAGTCGCGATCGCGGCGGCAAAAATTTGCCAGTTCAGCGCCAGTAAGCCGCACTCCTGGAAATAGCGAAACTCTTGAAGCAGCGTTTTAGAGAAGAGCGCAGTGAGATCGTGGCAGTGGTTGAACTCCAGCAGCTTCAGCAAATCGCCATCGACTAACGTGATCGCTTCTGGTTCCTCCCCCGCTGTGATCATCTGAGGGCAGACGACTGCAACGGCTGCGGCTTCACTCACTGCGGCGACTAATTTCTCCACCATGTCGGGAGTGGCGATCTGGTCGGATGAGAAGGGTAAGACATACTCCCCAGTGGATTGTTCAACCAGGTGATTGTAAGCCTCACCTAAGCTCCAATGAGCTTCTGAAGTGAGATATTTGTGAGTGGGAAACTGGCTTTGCACCTGGACGATCGCTGCTTGCATCGACTCATCGGTGGCTGGAGACAGCACAATCACATCAAACTGCTCATACGTTTGGGTTGCCAAGCTAGTGAGGCACTCCAATAGCGTGGTTACGGAATGCCAGCAGACGAGCGCGATCGTCACGCTAGGCGTAGTGGGTTCCTTCGGGGCTGCCTCTAAAAACGCTTGGCTCATAAATTCCAGTCTTTGGTTCAGCAGATGATGATTAAGTGAGTCGATCGCAGTTTGTTCAATGGTAGTTGGCTTTTCAGGAGAGGCATGAATGGCTTGGGTGAGTGCCCGCGCTAACGCATGAGCGTTTCCAGGCTGGAACCAATGCACGGCTTCAGACCGTTGTAGCAAAGCCAGGGTTTCTCGGAAGCCGCCTGTGTCTGAAACAACAAGGCTGACAGGCAGTTGCCCCATCTCTAGAGCAGTATGGGGAAAGTTTTCTTGCAGGCTCGCGAGGCAGACAATGGGATGGTGCAGATCGGCGATCGCTTGCATGGCTTCCTGACTGGAGAGGTCAGGTAAGACTTTGTAACTGAAGGCATCGCCCAATTCGCGATCGATATACTGCTGGCTATTCAGATGTTCCAGGTGGGAGGATTGTAGGGAAATGATCTTGCCGATGAAGGTAAGATCAATCTCGTTCGCTACAGCAGAATCTAGTAATTTCAGTGCTTCTAGAAAGGTACACAGTCCTTTTCGCTCTTCCAGACAACCAAAGAATATTATCTGTTGCTGCTCAGACCTCCGATTTCTTTGAGAAATCGGAGGTCTCATCTCCTGCCCATCTTTGGAGCGGTTTATGGAAGGCACAAAGTAGGGTAGGTGCTTGGCATGAGCAATTTTCCAGCCGTAGCCAGATAGCTTAGACCTCAAGAAATGGGAGAGGGCGTAGGCGACATCGGCATTCTCGTAGGAGAATTGCTCGTAGTGATATGCCTGCGATCGCCAGTGGGGTTGCTCTACGCGATAGCGGCTGTTGATCTCATGGAGCCACTCAAAGGAGCCGTGAGCGGTGACACCGATGAAACAGCTATTGCCTAGCAGACCCGATCGTTTTGCCTGAATCGTGCGGTAGCCGAAACCCCAAATTTCTAGAAACTCTGCATAAATCACGGCATCTGGAAAGGTCGCAATGATTGCCTGGATAAAGTAGAGACAGCAAAAACTTTGATAATCAAAGCTATTGGCAAGATCATCTTGTCGAATTTGGGGCAGAATTTGCTGATGAATGGTTTGGAGCGTTAAAACCTGTGCCGTTTCGTGAGTCGAGAAAACGTGATGGACACTCTCAAAACTAGCTTCTCCCTGAAACTCAGTTTCGGTTTGGCACAGGAGGAGCATAACCGTCCAGCCATCAGCGGCTAGGTTTTGACTCAGGGTTGTGGTGTAGGTGCCAATGCCGCCATTTTTGGAAAAGCCTTCAAATTCATTGCTGACCAGAACCGCAACTTTTTGAGCAGATGGGTCGAATTTATCTAAGAACTCAGGCTTAAAGCTGATCTGGCAATTTGCCCAAGCAGGGATTTTTAAGTCAGGCTTTTCCGCTCCTAGCTTTTTGACAAGCGTTTCTGGTGTCAGTGGTTCAACTTCATAGTCAAAGACACCTAAGCTTTTCACGCCTTCGGGTTTCTGACCGACGATGTAGCGATCGTAAAACTCATCCTCTACTTCAAATAGCTCTATTTTCTTAGAAATCGAAGTCTCTCGGTAACAAAAATGCGACAAAACGTCTTCGGGTACGAGGCTACAAATTGCAGCAACTCTTGCAACAGCCGTTGAGTTGGGGGGTGAACCGTGAAAGAGGCGCTTGTCATAGATCAATGCTTGCCCTGCTTGCATCGGAATGCTGATGAGATAGTTCTGTTGCATCAGCGCTAGTATTTCCTGGCGATAAGGAAAGCCCTCAAACGTGAAGAACGGTCTAATTTTTGCATTGAGCAAATGGCTTTCCTTCACAACCTGAAGGCATCCATTCTGTTCATTCACATCGATCAAGGGGCACCAAACGCCATACGCTGTGAAAGCGACCTCATCTACCAGCGATGGATCTTGATGGAGAGGCATTTCACTATGCCGTTCATCTGGCTGTTTACGAACCAAATTACAAAGTAAAACTCTAAATCCAGGGAATCGCTCTGTCAGCTTTGGAGCAAATAGTTCCTTAACGTGCTGAGTAATTGCTTGACGGTAAGACAGTTCAGATGTGCCTGCACTAAACGATATGCCAGAGGCTACTAAATCATTGGGAGGAGTATTTTCTTGGTTAAATTTGAGCAGAACTTGTACTTCATTTTGACTGAGAAAGTCAATCACTGCGTAGCCGTTTTGTTCAAGTTCTCACCTAAGACTACGTAGGCTAGAGTTGTCCTTTTCTCCAATTGGAAGATTCCAGCCCTTCTGCCTCATCTTTTCGATAAATTCTGCTTCTGTGAGGAATTTGTTTCTATTCTCGATCAATCCTAAGCTTTTTGAGTTGATAGGTTTATGACTACCGTTTTGAACGATAAAAAAGTCGGGTTCCATCTGAAAGATTTCAAACCCTTTCTCAGGGGCATTTTGATCGAAGTAGTAAAAAACAGGATCAATTTCAGCAGGTGCAACGATCGCCTGCATGACATATCTCGGTTGAGTGGCGCTGTTAAGATCAGAGTGATGCAGAAGTCCTTGATCAAAAACGATACACTTGCCGGCTTGAAGACAGAGAGGTTTGGAATATTTCTCAACAATTTCAGCTTCAATGTTTTTACAATAAAAAGCTACATTGCTGGTAGCAATATTAGAGGAAATCCTATGGCTACCTTCGACGACTTGAAGTGTACCGTTACTTTCATCTGTATCTACTAAAGGGCACCAAAGGGTTAAGGACGTATAGTTTTCTGGATCAGAAACAAATGTCCAGTCGTGATGAACGTAAAATCTTCCTTTACCTGGAGGTTTAATAATAAAGTTAGCACCAATTATTTTATAATGATCAAATATTCTTTCAAGATGAGAGGCTAGAACGTTAGCGATGAAGTTTTTGGCTGTGCGTTTATATTCAACATTTGTATCGGCATCGGTTAAGTGGTAACTCGGTTGGTTAGGTGGTCTATCAGGATTAAAGTTGTTATCTGGTTTCATCAACTGTAATTCTGACAAAACAAAACTGACTTCCTCAGCAGACAGCAGCGGCATGATGATATAGCCGTTCCGTTCAAATTCTTGTTGAAGCGCTGCTGACAGAAACACATTACGCATGACAAAGCTTTTTCTCAAGGAAAGGATGACGGTTTAGTGATCGGAACAAGCCTTGAGGAAAAGTATAGTCTTGACGCTAGACTTTCAACATTTACTCACTTTTTGTTAGAAAGCTTAATCAGTCTTGGCTCATCTGCTGCCAGATTTCAGTATTTTCTCGGTTCTTGCAGAATTAACCTACCATACAATAGCTTTGGCTGCTGCCTGTCACGCTCAAGGACAAATTCATTGGGAATGTTGAAGCCTTCTGTGTCCGTAATTATTTGTACTATGGACAGGGGATGCTTTCTCCGACGAGTGCTGAGCACGATCGCAGACTGGCGATCGTCGTTTCAAGAACTCATTGTGGTTGTGGGACCCACCCAAGATGACACAGAGTTTGTCCTGCTCGAAAACAAGCATCTGATTGATCACGTAATTGTTACAACGCTTAAAAACGTGAGTGTAGCGAGAAATCTGGGCTTGAGAGCCGCTTCTCAAGAGCTTATCTTGTATCTAGACGATGATGTGATTCCCTCGGCTGAATGGGTTGAATCTCATGTCAAAGCACACCAGGAGCAAGGATCGCGCTGTGGCTGTGTGGCGGGAGCGGTAGCAGATAAAACCAGACCCGATGCACCCTTACAGTTCTCACGGGGAGTGCAGAGTCGCTTGAGTGAGTCTCGTCCGGTGCTATCGCAGCCTGCGGAGCAACGCTATCTCTCTAAACCTCATTGGTTTTCGGGCGTGATGGGAGCGAATGCGTCTTACAAACGAGAGGCGCTGATGCAGATTGGCAATTTTGATGAGTTTTATGAATATCTTTTAGAGGAAACTGACATTTGTTTGCGCTTGCTCAATGCAGGCTACACCATCCATCACACAGATAGCACTGTTGATCACTATGTACAGCCCAGCCATAATCGGCACGATCGCCGCCACCTGACCTGCTGGTACGCCCTTGCCAAAAATACCACCTACTTTGCTCTGAAGCATGGCTGTCAGAAGTGCGCGTACTCGCCAGTTTTTCTAGCTCGTCTTGCGTCCCTTCTGCTTTACCGCTGTCTGCTCAGAATTCTGCGCCTCAAACTAACGCATCGCCTTCCCGTTGCGCTGTTGCTGCAATACATGCAAGAGGCGATCGCTGGGGTTGGTGAGGGCTGGAAAGCGGGGCTACAGTTTCACAAGCCTACGTCCCTTTCACTATCGGCAAGTCATCGCAACGAGAGCATCCACCGTAAGTTCGGGCAGAACCCCTAATGTTGGCAAAAGATCTGTACCTGCATAAACGATGGGAAGATTATCGCCCTGCCACACCCAAACCTGCTGACGAGCTAGATCGATTAACCAGGCGAGTTGAGTACCGTTGCTAAGACAATGAAGAATCTTATTTTGCAAATCCAGGGTGCTTTGATCCGGGGAGCGAATTTCAATCAGCCAGTCGGGTGCTCCATCCAGAGGACCGTCCTCATCGGGAAGGCGATCGCCAAGAACAACAGAAATATCAGGGACTGGTGAGTAAGGAGGCACCAGGCAGCGCAATTCCTGCACCGCCTCAAACTGATCGGTATGACGATTGATGAAATTAACCAGATTGCGCTGGAGTCGAGAGTGAAAGAGGGTTGGCATTGGTTTTTGAGTTGCCTGCCCATCAATGAGTTCCCATGCGGGAGAAGCCTCAATATTGGGTTGAGCGAGAAACTCTGCAAGCGGAATTTTTGTGACTGAGTTAACCATATCTCTTCCCAGCGTTCCACCACTGTTTCCCGAACGAAACCCTGAAGTACTCTACGATCATACCGCCTTAAAAAAGATAGGGGACAAGCAGGAAGATGTTTGATTGTGCTGATGACCATCATGAAGAGCAAGCCCAAAGCGATCGCCTAGCATCTCGAAACAAGAATCACACTCTCATTCATCTCTTACAAGATCGCGCCTCTCAACACCCCGATCAGACAGCTTACACCTTTCTGGAAGATGGAGAGCGTGAGGTTAATAGTCTCACCTATCAACAGTTGGATCAAAGGGCAAGGGCGATCGCCGCTTACTTGCAAGCGCAACTGACGATCGGCGATCGGGTTTTGCTGGTATATCCCCAGGGCATAGAGGTGATCGCAGCATTGTTTGGTTGCCTCTATGCCGGGATGATTGCCATTCCTGTTCCTGCACCGTAACCCTCACGGCTGAAGCGAACGTTGCCGAGGTTGGAGGCGATCGCAGCAGATGCGGGAATTTCGTTAGTCTTAACCACCACCAGCCTGCTCACTAAACGAGACGGCAACTTGAGTTTTCAGGCGAGGAGCTTTGTTGGACGGATTGGGGGGCGGGCTTCCTTGCTGCTGCACTATTATCTGGCAGCGGCAGAAACCGTTCAAGAAGCATCGCAACTTGCTACTCTGCCCTGGACAGCCACCGAGAATATCCCTTGCCATCTTGCTGCCCACTGGCAACCGCCAGACATCAGCGGCGACACGTTGGCGTATCTGCAATATACCTCCGGTTCCACCTCTAGCCCTAAAGGCGTGATGCTTGACCATGCTAACTTGATGGGTCATTTAGCAGAGCTTCAGCAAGCTTGCGGGTATGGCTCGAACAGTGTCACTGTGACATGGATGCCTTACTTTCACGATTACGGACTGGTGGAGGGCATTCTGGAACCGCTTTACAACGGCACTCCCTGTTACTTGATGTCGCCCACTGCCTTTATCAAGCAACCGGTCCGCTGGCTCAAAGCCATTGCCTACTATGGGGCAACGCATAGCCAAGCACCGAATTTTGCCTATGCTTATGGCTTGAAACGGATCACAACCGCAGAACGGGACACGATCAACCTCAGCCATTGGCAAGCGGTGGGAAATGCGGCTGAACCGATTAACCCAGAGGTAATGGAAGAGTTTTGCCAACTGTTTAAGTCGTGTGGATTTCGTCAATCTGCGTTTGCTCCAGCCTATGGCTTGGCAGAAGCAACGTTGTTAGTGACGACGAGCCGAAAATTAGATGCTCCGGTTTTCTGTAGGGTCGATGTAGAAGCACTGGCACAAAATCGGCTGGTTGAAACACCAACGGGACAACGATTGTCGGGATCGGGACGGCTGTTGGCAGAAACCCAGGTGGTGATTGTCCATCCCGAAACTCTGACTCGTTGCGCCCCTAATCAGGTTGGGGAAATTTGGGTATCGAGTGTGGGAGTAGCGCGGGGCTATTGGCAGCGTCCCGATGCGACCCAAGAAACGTTTTGCGCTTCTTTAGCGGATACGGGAGACGGTCCTTTTCTACGAACGGGGGACTTAGGCTTCCTCAAAGAGGGGGAGTTGTTTGTGACGGGTCGCCTGAAGGATCTGATCATTATTCGAGGCGAAAACTATTATCCCCAGGATCTTGAATGGGTGGTAGAAAAGAGCCATCCATCTTTGCGATCGAGCTATGGAGCAGCTTTTACGATCGAAATTGATGGCGTTGAACAATTAGTGATTGCGTTTGAGGTCGATCGCAGTGCTAGTAAAAATCTGAATGTTGATGAAGTGGTGGGTGCGATTCGCAATGCCGTAGCTGAACATTACGAGTTACCAGTTTATGGAATCGTGTTGCTAAAACGAGGAAGCATCCCCAAGACTTCGAGTGGCAAAATTCAGCGCCAAGCCTGCCGAAAGGCTTTTCTAGATGGTAGTTTGAATGGTCTCGCCATGTGGACTCTCGAAAGTCCATCAGACCAGCAGCAGATTGTTCCTGGGAATCCGTTAGAAGCTCAGTTAGTTCAAATTTGGCAGCAGGTTTTAGGCATTTCACCCATCAGCACCAAAGACAACTTCTTTGAGCTAGGAGGAGATTCGCTCAAGGCTGCGATCGTAGTGGCTGAAGTTGAACAGGTCTTTGGTCAGACTATCTCTCTAGTAAATTTAGCAGAAGCTTCTACTATTGAAAAACTAGCCGACTTTATCAGTCAGGAAAATAGAGAAATAAAGACGCGATCGCTACTCGCATTTAAACCAACCGGATCTAAGCGACCGTTCTTCGACATTCATGGTCTAGGTGGTTATAGTTTTGCTCCAACATTGGCACGTTATCTAGATCCAGAACGTCCTATTTATGGACTGCAAGCTGTAGGGCTGGAGGGGAAACAAGCACCTCACACTTGTATAGAAGACATGGTATCTCACTACATACAAGAAGTTCAAACCGCTCAGCCTGAAGGTCCTTATCTGTTAGCTATCCATTAGGCAAAAGTCGGTAGAACGTTGACAGGGCTTAGGAGTGCGCTGCCATTTGTGCGCCTTCGAGCAAGTGATGGAACGTCCCTAGCCCGCGCCAGAGTGTTTTTAGCCCCGGTTCTCCA
>JAHHHL010000094.1 GCA_019359375.1 Lyngbya sp. HA4199-MV5 | reverse complement strand
AATAGAGCCAGACACAGTGACTAATGATTTCGCTGGGGAATCGATGGCGGGAGTACATGAGCCAGGAATCGTGAACGGAGTAGAATCAGTACGATTATTCTACCTTTGGGTTAAGTTGACAATACCCCAATTCCCGATCGCGACCTGGCAGCACTGATTAAAACCTTGCAGCAGTATCAGCCAGCCGCGATCGGATTCGATCTGCTGCGGGATCTCCCAGTTGAGCCAGGGGGAAAAGAACTGGCTATACTGCTCCGCACCAGTCCAAATCTGATTGTGAGCGAAATTGCTGGCCCGGATCTCAGTGGTCAGGCAGTAAAAC
Source organism: Lyngbya sp. HA4199-MV5 (assembly GCA_019359375.1). Taxonomy (GTDB): domain Bacteria; phylum Cyanobacteriota; class Cyanobacteriia; order Leptolyngbyales; family Leptolyngbyaceae; genus Stenomitos. The sequence continues at coordinate 10,439 of JAHHHL010000094.1, read as the reverse complement.
CACCTAGTGGCATTCCAACAGAACGGGTCGGTGCTGTTGATTTCGTTTTGGATGATGACGGAGCGTTACGCCGCAACCTGTTGGGAGCTAGCTACGCGAAACAGTTTCACTTTTCCTTTGCCATTCGTTTAACTGAAAAATATTTAAAGGAGAAATATCTAAAAGACAGACCTGATCTTCATCTCCAGAATGGAACTCGTGACCCAGCAGCGATGCAAATCGGTGAGACAGAATTAACCCGCGTTCAACCTGATACAGGCGGATATATCAATGCAGATGCAAGAGGCAACCAAATTCTGCTTAATTTCCGCAGTGGTCGTACCCCCTTTAAAGTTATTTCCATAAGCGATATTAAGGCAGGAAAAGGGGCTGATTGGATTCGCGATCGCATCGTCTTAATTGGCGTTACGGCTTCTAGCGTCAAAGACCGAGAGATAACTGGGGCTGTGCCGTTACCCAACTCAAATCGTGGTTATATCAATGGGGTAGAAGTACATGCCCACATGATTAGCCAACTGTTAAGCACAGTGTTGGATGATAGACCTCTGTTGCAGTCGTGGTCTGAAGCAGGTGAGTACCTGTGGATTGTCATCTGGGGAATCTTGGGCATGAGTGTAGGGATGGTGATGCGATCGCCCTGGCGAAGTACTGTCGTGCTGGGATTGCTTACCGGGGCGCTGCTGGTCAGTAGTTACGGATTGCTGCTCTTAGGCTGGTGGGTGCCCTTTGTTCCGGTCATGCTAATTCTCGCGCTGAATGGCACTGGATTGGTGATTGGGTTGTTCTACCGAGCTGAACAGATTTTAGAGCGGCAGCTTGTGCTAGAAGAACTATTTACAGAGATTCACAATCGACCACTGCAAACGCTGAAAGTGCTCCAGCGTGAATTGCCCGATCATCTGGTCTCAGACTCTTCGCTGCCTGACAGTTTGAAACAGGTAGATGAAGAACTGCGGACGGTTTATAACTCGGCGAGACAAGACTTAGTCCGACAAAGTAACCGCCTGCGGTTAGGCAGCAATCGCGATCTGGATTTGCGATCGCCCCTAGCTCAACTGCTCCACGATGTCTATTGCACCACAATGGAGCGGGATTTTCCTGGCTTCAAAACCCTCAAGGTCAAGATTGTTGAGTTCGAGCCAATGGACGATCGGCATTTGAGTTTGGCGCGCAAACGAGGACTCTGCCGCTTTTTAGAAGAAGCGCTGTGTAATGTCGGCAAGTATGCTAGTACCGCCACCCGCTTGGAGATTACGTGTAAACAGGAGGACGGGCGGCAGGTGATTCGAGTGGTTGATAACGGAGTTGGCGTTGAGCAGACTAAAGGACAAGACAGTAAGTCTGCTGGATTTGGGACACAGCAGGCAAAGAACCTGGCAAAACAGCTAAAAGGAAAGTTCCGTCGCTTTCCTAAACACCCTCAGGGAACGGTTTGCGAACTGACCTGGTCGGCAACTCGGGTTGCCTATTTCAGCAGTTTACTTCGCCAGATTACGTCTGTTTTATCGCGTCGCGGTTCCCTATAGTGATGGTGTTCGAGCCGGTTCACTAGCCACATCTACCACAAAGGATAAGCGATGAAACGACTTCCGCAAGTAGTAATAGTTGGAACAGGAATTCTTTCAATTGGATTAGGAACGGTCACTGATTTTTCGTACGTTACAGGTAATTCGAGAGATAGTCGCGCTATAGCCCAAAGTGGTTACAACCCTCCACCAGATGTTCAATCGGCTCCTGGAAATCGATCGCAAGGAGGTCGTCGCACTATCGATAATTGCCCTACTAAAAAAGATGAGGTGACTGCACTAGTTCCTGAGACTGCGGGCAATGTTTTGGGATACACCGTATCTGATCACCCCACTCTGTGGTTTTATATTCCCTTTGGGAAGGAGCGGTTTCCAAAATTCTCGTTCGCGCTCCGTTTACAAGAAGAGTCTAGCTCTAAATCCTTCAAGTCTGTGCTTGAAAAGCCTCTTCTAGTGGAACTACCAAGTTCGCCTGGTTTCACAGCGGTTCAAATACCTGCTAATTTAGTGAAAATAGGTAATCGCTACCGATGGTCTTTTCAGTTCGTTTGCAATGGTGAGGAAGCCGATGGACCTAGAGGTTGGATCGAGCGAATTGCGAAACCATCTGCTCTAGCACAAGTTGGAAAATTGCCGCCCGTTGCACAAGCGGATCGGTATATTCAAGAGAAGATTTGGTACGATGCTTTGACTGTTCTTGGCAATCAGCGACTTGCAAACCCGAATGATCAGGCTGCATCTGATTACTGGAGTAAGTTGCTAAAAGATATTGGGTTAGACAATCTTGCCAATCTATCGAGTTCGGAAAAAGCAAAAGCTGTTTATGAACCCAAATAGATGGCGTTGCTAAATTATCTTGTTCTACTGCCAGTCGCCGACTAGAACAAACGGTGCCCAATAGAAAGGCTCTGCATAAGCTTTAGATTTTGCTTTCATTAAAGCGATTTGGGCTTCGCGCAGAGCTTGAGCTTTGGTCATTCCCTGAGTAGATCCTGAAGGTTTTAAGGCTTTGTAGAACTGAGCAATCAAGAGAGAAGTCGAGTCATCACGCACTTCCCAAAGTGAGCCAATCGTACTGCGGATTCCTGACTTAATGGCCATGCCAGATAACCCCAGAGCTGCTCGGCTGTCTCCCTCAGCGGTTTCGCAGGCACTCAACACGAGTAGTTCGATCACAGGCTGTCGGTTTTGTTCGCGGCTACGAAGAATTGCACTCAGTTGGTCAACATTGATGAAGCCATCCGCCATCAAGATTAAGGTATTCTCCTTGCGTGAGCTAAACTTTCCGTGAGTTGCCAGGTGGAGAATGATGTTGAAAGGAGAGGTTTCGATTTCTGAAGCAAGGTTTTGACTGGTAAAGTTTTCCTCCAGTAAAATGGGTTTTGTTAATAAACCTGTTTCTTGAATAAACTTCATCTCTGTTGCTACACCGGGCAGTGCGTCGAGGTTGTACATCGTTTCAGGTAAGTTTACTAGCCCAGCAGCCAGAATACTGAGAGATTGCTTGGAAGGTGACGTTAATAATTGCGAGGCAAGGCTAACCGCGATCGCGTATTTCTGAACTAGATACTGCTTTGAAGCCTTATCGTAGAGCGCTGCCATTGGCACACTCCGCAAGATGCCATCTGCCACAAACACGAGAGTTTTGGTTTTGAGGTGTTTTGAGTCTAGTTGTCCCTCAACCTCAAAGGGTTCAATTAGCCACTGATATAAGTCACTAGCAAGGTCAACAGTTTTCTCTTCGTTAGACGTTGCTGCTAATCCTAGTTGATCGCGAAACTCTGTCACGACACTAGTAATCGTGCGATCTGGGGGCAGCGTTGCTAGGTGATAGTGCAGATCTTTTTGATCAGGATCAGGAGATTTGACAATCACGCCAAGTTTTTGCTCAGAGATAATAATTGGAAAAATCAATGCTGTCTCGGGGCGGTTTTTGACGACCTTTTCTAAGGTGATTGGTCGATCAGTCAAACAAGCTTCACGGAAGAAATCGTCCAGTTCGGCGAGTTGCAGTCCGTCGATCGTGGTGATCGCTTCCTTCAAATCATCTTGACTGGGTTTCTCCTCAGATAGCAACAGTTGCACATAATTGCGGTAGATCGGTTCGACTTGCTCTAGATAATCAAATTGGACATCGGGGTTGTTGGCAACGCGGTCTTTGCGCTGGGCATTCAGTCCGGCGATCGCTGCTTTAGAAGACGTTTTTGCTGCTGCAAGATCGCCAGTGCGAAGCTGTATCTCTGCCAACTGTCCCCATAGGTCTGGGGTGTTGGGTGCTTTGGTTTGTTGAGCCAGCAATAGAGCTTTTTTGGTTCGCTCTTTAGCCTTGTCCCACTGTTGATCTTGGGTATCAAGCTTGCCTAAAGCGCCGAGTGCTTGCGCTTCTATCTGCTTGTTTGGCAAATTCTTGGCCCATTTGGCAGCGTCCATTAACACTTGGTGAGCGATCTCCATGAAGGGTGGCGTAGGGCGCATGGGCGCAGTTTTTGGGATGGATGCGCTGGGCAATTGGGTTAGCAAGGTGGCAAAGTTTATTCGGGCTGTGATCGCAGTAACGTTGGATGGCAAGCTATTAAACTGCTCCTTAATCTGAAATATCAGCCCTAGCACCTTAGACCAGAGTTGCACCATCTCAGTATCTAACTGGCTCAACTTGTTGCGAGCGCCGATTGATGTGCTCTCAGTTCGCAGTTGGCTGAACGTCTGGATAGTTTTGACGAGCAAGTTAAGCTGCCGAAGTTGGGCTTGCACTGAGACCAGTGATGTTGGTGCGGTGTCGCTCGCCCTTTTGTAGTGCTGTAATGCAATCTCAATCTTAGTGGGAACCAGGTTCAGGGCAGCGTCCAGCCGTTGCTCAACCGTGGCACCATGGTCGATGTCAGCAAAGATGGACTGATTAATACTGACCAGCGCATCTTCGCCCAAGGCAAGTTCGATCGCGCTGATTTCCTCCTGCGGTAGGTTTTTAGCAATGGTCTGGCTTTGTTGAAGCAACTGTGTGGGAGTCAGCAGTTCTCTGTTTTCTTCTAGAGTTTTGCCTGTGGCGATCAGCGCTTCGGCTAATAATCGCAACACCTGAGACCGCTCCAACTTTAGAGCATCAGATTGGATAGCGAGGGTATGTCGCAACGATTTGAGCAGGTCGATCGCCCGGATATTGTCGCCTCGCGCTTTCAGAATTTCGGCTTGCTGGATGCGGCTACGAATTTCAGCAGGTCGATCGTTCATCTGACGATACCCCTGCTCTGCCTGTCTCAATGCTTCCAGCGCAGGCTGAAACTGCCCCAGCTCAAACTGCACCCGCCCCAGATTGGTCAAGGCAGCAGTCTGTTTGGCAAGACTGCTAGAGGGATCGCCAACTACCTGCTGCAAACCTTTGAGCGCTTCGGCTAGCTGACCGCGATCGTAATATTGCTCTGCCTGTTGCAGTTGATCGGGCGATTGAGCAGTAGCTGGAGTAGGCAAATGAGTCAAGCACAGCGACAGCGCCAACGCCAGCACAAACGGCAACGCACACAGCAAGACAGACCGACGGAGCCTACCTGGCGTCGTGCTGGTTAGCGTCGCCAGAAATTGTACGCCACCGAGAAATACAAGCCGCGCTCTTGCCATGTGTCTTTGCCTCCTGCGATAGAAACGAGTGGAATACCCCAGTCAAAGCGGGCGCTAAGGCGATCGCCGAGTTGAAACCGCAAGCCTAATCCAACAGAAGCCAGGGTATTGAGCGTGGAAATGGGAACATCTGAGCGATTCCAGACGGTGCCGACTTCTGCAAAAGGAGCCAGTTGCAGCACTCCACCAATCTTAGGTAGCCGCAAAATCGGAACGCGCACTTCTACAGAACCAAAGGCACCGTTGTCTCCCAGCAACGCATCCTGACGATAGCCCCGGACGCTGAGTTGTCCGCCTAAGCCAAACTGCTCGATCGGCACGAGAGCCCGATCTGCCAGTTGAATGTCGCCGCGCACCAACAGGAGTGAATCCGGGGCAAACAGGCGAATTTGCTGCGTCCATTGCACCTGCCCACGCCAGTTGAAGAAGCGACCATCCGGAGGTTCTTCGTTGATGGTGATGTTAAAAATGGGAACGCCGACGCTGAACTGAGAGCGGGCAACGAAAATCGATCGCGGGCTACCCTGAGTCCATTCTTGAAAGAACCTCAGCACTGTAAGCCGCGTATTGCCCACAAAATCTGAGCCACGAGTAGGAAAGGGAATTTCATCATCAATCAGGGTAGCCCGGGTAAACTGGCGACTCAGCGTTAGCCCCATCGCAAATTCCTGGGTGGGCGTTTGTACCAAAGGATGGCGCAGAGTGAGTTCCACAAAGTTCGCTCGTGAACGGATATCTAGCGCGTCAAACGGTTCTTCCACCACACGACTACGACCAAATCCAGCGCTGAAGTTTAGTGTGGTGTTGTGTGGACTGATCGGCAAGGTATAGCTCAAATCGCCAGTATTGCTGCCGCTGGTGTTGCTGTAGGACACCGCTAGGGCATCCCGCGCGCCGAGCAAGTTGACCTGATTCACCTGCAAAAAGCGACGGAAAGACCCGACGCTGGGCGATCGCCGGTTATCTATACCCACCTGAGCGGTAAAGGTTTGGGCTTCCTGCACCGTCACTTTTAAGAACAGTTGCCCGTCTTCCGTGTTGGAGAGTTCGGCATTGATTCCTTGCAGCAGTGGGTTCAGTTGGAGCAGTTGCAGCGCTTCCAGCAGGCGACCCCGACTCAGCGGCTTGCGGGTGGCGATCGCAATTCGCGATTGGACATAATCTGGATTGAGCCGTTGTGTGCCCACCACATCGATATCCTGACTGGCGATGCCAAACTCTTTGATCCGGACGGTGATCACAGCTTCCCGCGATCCATAGACGTTGGCACCAGTACCTTGTTCGGGAAATTCGACCTGGGTGCCCAAATAGCATCGGGTCTTATCGGAAGTTTTATGAGGCTTTTCATCGAGAGCCGGATTGGGAGTTCTACATGGCTTTTCATAGAGATCCAGAATGGCTGCCTCGACCTTTGGCAGTAGCTCACTGAGCGGCAATTCTTTGTCTTGAAACGGTTTAAGAACAGAGTTCAACTCAGCCAGACTAAAAACGGTGCTGCCCTCGACCCTAAACTCCTTAACAATAACCTTAACCGCTCCGTCAGCAGGTGATGCTCCTGGTGTTGAAGGTCGTGTGGGTTCAAGCAGATCAGTCGGTAATGGATCCAGTTTGGGCGGTGTTTGTTCGGGTAGGGACTGCTGTGAAGGGGAAAGGGGAGGGGTATTCCGGGATGGTTCCGGTAGCTGAGCTTGAGAGCGGGCGGATGGGAGAAACACCAGATGCCCACCTAAAAGCAGCCCCAGGACGTAAGAAACGCGAAGTAATTGGCTAGGGGGCATAACAGGTTAAAGATGCACGTGGAGAGTGAGCAATTGGATAGGTAGCATTCGCCGTCAACAGGATTTCGCCATCGGGGGCAATAGTCCAACCTTGAGCGGCAGGAGGTTCAGCCCTGGATGGTGTTTGGGAAACCGTAGAGCCAGGAGCGGCTGTGGATCGATCTTCCTCTGGCACTCTGACCCAACTGCCCGATAAGGGACGTGCTCCCGGTTGCTCGGATGCTGTCGCCTGGGTGCCGCCGCGTCCTACAACAGTGAAGCGACTGGGTTCTGATCGGTCTCGCGGGTCGCAGCCATCGGCGATTTGTGGCTCTCGGATGGTGTCTTGCAGCGCTGCGGGGCGCTGGGACGGCTCAATGTTGAGTGTGTCGATCACCGTTTCTCCATCGATATCAAACAGGGATTGAGATGTAATATCGTTGGTGCGGAGCGAGGCAGGACGTTGAGCAATATCCTGTAAATTAAAGGCGTTAATTCGAATATTTCCACCTGCACTAAAAAACCCCACTGAAAAAATGTTGCTGTCTCTGGGAGTTTTACCAGCGATTAGTAAGATTCTGTCTTCAAAAGTTGGGGCAACTCTGCCGCTAAGAGAGGCTAATCGCAGTAAGTTGCCGCTGCCGATCGCGATATTCCCCGCTTGATCACCAGGATTCGCAAACACTGTAGACGTAGAAATGATGCTGTTGCGCCCGAGAATCACAGCTCCTGGCACATCCAGGAAAATGCTGCCGCCCTGCCCCGTTTGGCTCACGGCATCAATGCGGGACTGGTTGTCCAGCCAAATAGCGCGAGCAGAAATAAAAATGTCTCCGGCTTGCCCTTCTCCATCATTGCTGACGTTAATGCGGCCGCCGTCGCGTACCTGAACTGAATTAGCTGCCAAAATAATGGTTCCAGCAGTGCTACTGGTGGCTCCTGAACCAACTGTACTGGTGATCTGGCTGATAAAGCCGGCTCGATTGCTACCTCTCACTCGGATAGTCTTATTCACACCAATCAGAATATTTCCTGCTGTTCCCTGAGCAGGGGGTTGACCAACTTCGTCGCCCCTGACCAGCGTTTGAATTTGGGAGCCATTGAACAAGTTGAGCGAGTCCGCTAAGATCAGCACCACTCCTGCCTGTCCACTGGCACCATTCTCCAGATTATTGAAAATGTTGCTGTTGCTCAGGGTGATATTGTCCTCCACTAGAAAAACGATCGCGCCCGCTGTGGTACTCTGGCTGCGATCAGGAATGCTGCTAAAGCTACCAGCCACGCTATTGGTGGCAAAAACGCTGGTACTGAGGTTGGAATCGTTAATCGTGAGTGACTCAGCAGTAATGCCAATTCCCCCCGCTGTTCCTTGCACATTAGCAGCGGCATCGCTTTGCAACGTGGAGCCATTGTCAATGGCTACAGCATCCGTCGCTTGAATGAAAATCTGTCCAGCATCTGCCGAGGTTCCCGCTGGAACTGCATCATTAGAGGTTTCGATCGTCGCGTTGCTGAGCCGAATGGTTCGCGGCGAAAACTCATAGCCTGGGTAATCTGCCTGCCCAATGTAAACTCGACCAACTTTGCCACGGCTGAACAAACTGCCATTTGTAACCGTCACATCCTTACGAGCAGTGACGACCACATCTCCGGCAAAACCTGTGCCAAAGTTCGTTGCACTGAGCGTGGAGCCGCTGATCGATACTGACCCCTGGTTGGAAACTAGCCCGATGCCGTTAAACTCCAAACCGTTGCTGCTGTCACTTCTGGCGAGAATCTGACTGTTCACCAATGACACCTGCAATCGCCCCGACAGTTCTACAGTCCCCGCCACCCCTCCTGGATTTGAAGTTTGGATGATAGCGTTGTTTAGAAGCACGCCGTTGTTGGCATACAGTCCAACATCGCCACCCACCGTTGTAATGTTTTGGTTGACTGTAATGTTGTTGCCGGACTCTGCCCGGAGGCTGGCAGCGGGAGTGGTTAGCGCAATGGGAGCATCTACAGTAATGTTGCGCGTGGCTTGCAGAATAATATCGCCGGGGATGGCTGCTAGGGTATCGCTACCAATTGTGAAGTTTGCAGCCCCACCCTCCGCCTTAAAAATTGCTCCATCGCTAAGGCTGCTATCGTTTGTGCCCCGACCCGGAACAACTGTAATATCTTGTGGGTCGAACAGTACCGTTCCCAGTCGCCCTGCGGGGGCCATCACATCCACCGTGCCCGCAAAAGACAATTGAGACCCAGAGATTTCTACAAAGCCACCCTGCCCTGCGGTGCCGCCACGAGCGCTGACGCTACCAGAAAAGCGAGTCGAATTGTTGGACCACACGACTACCTGTCCTCCAGTTGCAACCGGACCTACTCCGTCGGCCGCGATCGCCACACCAGAACCCACCACAGTTTGCGTAGCATTGAGAGCCGGTCCGCGACCCTGAACATCACCGCCAATCAGCACCGTACCGCCCGCTATTCCAGACGTATCAATTCTGGCAGCGTCGAGCAACGCAACGCGATCGCCCAATACTTCCACAATGCCGCCCGATGCCGTTAACGAGCCAGTATTAATGACGGTGTTGCCCAGCAGAGATAATGTTTGTCCAACCCCAACGGCTAAATCACCAGCATTGTGAATATCGCCACGGGGCTCGGCACCGTAGCGACGAGGGCGCAGATTAATCGTTAATAGCGGAGCGGGATTGGGAGCAGTGGCACTAAACTGAACCCCGTTTTCAAACGGAATGTGATCAGCCGTGCTGGCAACAAACGATCCGGCGATATCGAGTCGGGCATTAGGCCCAAAGAAAATCCCATTGGGATTAAGCAGAAATAAACTGGCAGTTCCATCAACACCTAAAGTTCCTAAGATGCGCGACAAATTCTGACCCGTGATGCGGCTGAGAATGGTTTGCACTCCTGCGGGATTAGCAAAATAGACACGCTGTCCATCTGCAACGTTAAAGTCACTAAAACTTTGAAATAGACTGCTCCCTCGAACAGCGCCTCCCTGAATTAAGATTGCTGGTAGCCCACGAATCTTATCGTTAGAGGTTACATGAGATTGCTCGTTGCCCAGCGTGTTATCAGGCGTTATCTGAGCTATTGCTAATTCAAAGAACGAAGTGGCGATTGCCTCGATTGCACTGAAGCCAATTGCAACACCCAGTGTGTAACACCATCCCCACCTGTGCCCCATGTTTGTTTCCTTTGGTAGCCGCTCTGGCAATGATTATTGTTATGCCAAAATGCACGCCAGACGAAGATTAGCATTGGTGCAGAGCATCAGCATGAACCGTGCGAATAACAGAAACTCCAATCTCATCAAATATTAGTAGACGGAATAAAATCTGTCTACACCTGAATTTTGTGATGATGCGATCGAATTTCATTGGTGCAAACTGTCAATCACATCTTAGAAGGGGCAAAGGTAGCGAAGCTGCATTTTAGTGCCACACGATCACTGAAATGATTAAGTAATGAGGAATCCAGCAAAAAAGCTCGGAAACTGAAACTTGCCCGTAAGTGATAGATGGGTTGCTTACGA
>JAHHHL010000093.1 GCA_019359375.1 Lyngbya sp. HA4199-MV5 | reverse complement strand
TTCGTAAGCAACCCATCTATCACTTACGGGCAAGTTTCAGTTTCCGAGCTTTTTTGCTGGATTCCTCATTACTTAATCATTTCAGTGATCGTGTGGCACTAAAATGCAGCTTCGCTACCTTTGCCCCAAATAGGAGTAGGAAGTTTGTTTGTTATTCAATTTTCTAGTATGGAGTAAACTATTTCATCAATATAACAAGCACTAAAGTGGTTGAACTAAAAAATGGGAAAAGCCATGAGGGAAACCTGTTTATTAACAACTACAGACTCAAAAGGGAGAAACTAACAAACTCATCTTCACCTTCCATTACAATGAAAAATATCAACCTTTGTCTCCAAACATTTACGTAAGCTCAAATCATTAGCGCCTACCTCAAACCAGCTACCTGGCTTTTGATAGAAGTCGAGGCCACGGCCAATTTTAATCACCCAACCGTTGTCGATCCGAACCTCACGATCGTGCAGATTCGGATTTAATTGAATATCAAGCACAACATCCATTTCCAACAGACTCTGCTTCAGATCTTCGAGCTTATCTTGAATTTCTGCAAGGGGAGTTCCATCATCGTAGCCTGTTGTCAGATCTATGCGCTTGACAGTGCCAGCTTTAATAACGGTTTCACAAAAACGCACAAAGTTTTGAATCTGATGGGGCATGCGAATATAAGGGTCATCAATGGTGACAGCTTTTGCGCCTTGTAGGTAAGGACTAAAGATCGAGTCGTAGCTGTACCCAGTTGCGCCGTAGTAAATAGTAAAATGCTGTTCCTGAAGTAAAGGAGTCTGTTCCACAGGAGTATTGTCCTGTACAAGAGAAGGAGTATCACCAGTGGGATGATTTGGAACCTCTCTTTTAGGTGCTCTTGCCCGTCTAGGTTTTACCTCTTCATCCAGTACACGTCGTCTAGGATTTTGAGTGGCAGTTGAATTCTTTGATTCTGGGCAAAAAACAACGGTTTCTTTGCCGTTGCCTCCTATATAAGACAGGTCAATTCGAGCAAACTCGTCATCTGGTTTGCGTTTATTCATTTGCTCCTTGACCCGGCGACGGCTTTCAACAGCATATGCCACATACTCGTCAAACTCCTGATCAGTTGGACTGCCTGCTGGATGAAGAATTTTGAGGAATGCTGCAACAATCTTTTTGATGCCTTTCTCGTCTCGCCCTTCCACTGCTGAACCTAATCGAATCCGTTTTGATACTTCTTCATAACGGTTCGTATGCTGGAATAGATGATGAAACGCTTCTGCCAAATAATCCGTGATGAAGCCGTAATTATTGGTTAAGAACTCGCTACTATTTTTGGGCATTTCCCATCCCGGTAGGTAACAGGCAAAGCGATCCATTACCGCCAGGTCAAACTCAGATGGAAGCGGCTGAAAGAGATCATACTGGCTGGAGTTGACTATTTGCTCGATCGACATATCGATATTGCCAACAAACGCCAAACTAGCATCAGCAATGACTTCCACTCCACGGGAGAAGCGACCATTCGCCATGAAATCTTTCATGATCTGGATAGTATCAGCATCTTTGATCTTGATTCCTCCGACTTCATCGAAAGCAACGGTATCCCAAAACCCAACTAAACCAACGCGCCCTCTCGCATTGTTGTAAAATAAAGTCGCTTTCGTCGCTTGTCCCCCACTGACTAACGTTGAGTACGGTGAGAACTCACTAAAGAAATAGGATTTTCCAGTACCACGAGGACCCAGTTCAATAAAGTTGAAGTTGGGTTCAACCAGAGACGCAAGCCGAGCAATATAGTGAAATCTCTGCCGATCGCTCAATTTGGCAGGTTCTAGCCCAACGGTACGAAGAATTGCCTCTAGCCATTCATCACGAGTGAACTCCTGATAGCCCTCAGCATAGCGATCGAAGTCAAACCTGCTCAGTTGAATTGGGCGCAGTTCTTCAATGTAGAAGGCGTAGTCATCTTCCTCAATATCATTGTGGGCAATCATCAGATCTGCCCAGATGCCACCTTCTAAGATGCGATCGTTATCCCGATAAAACTGCTGACTAATAGCAATGCGCTGGGAGTTAAAATTTTCTAGAGCTGCCCAGTGACGTTTTTCTTTTTCAACATACCGGACATGTACCTTATCAATGAAGCGATAGCGTCCCTTCGTCGCCACCTTTGACTGAGCAGCGTTTGCCTCATCAGGACGGACGTAGTTATCCTGAAGTGTTGCCAGGACTGCTTCCATTCCTGCATCAATCTCGATTGGATCATCGCTGGCACAATATTTCGCTAGCAAAAATTCCAGTACAAACGTAGGAACATTCGTCCCTTTCTTAATGCGATGCAGCAGATCTTTACGGACGACCTTGCCTTCAAAGATGCTGTTCAGTTTTTGGTCGAGGACATCCATAATGAGTAGGCAGTGGGCAGTGGACAGTGGGCAGTCAGGGAGTAAGCAGTATGCAGAGAGCAGAGCAGAAATAACAGAACCGCTTACTGCCTACCGCCTACTAAACGGTATAATCAGTTTCCAGGTTAAGACTGCTGTAAACAGTCAAAGTCTTCGGGTTAAGAGCCTTGACCATAAACTTGCCCTCAAAATCAGGGTCCATCCGTAAGACAATTTGTTTCCGATCATGAGGAGTCAATGTAATGGTACGCGCTGCCGGATTTACATCGCTGCTTGGGCGAGGCTCACCCACCACATTGCCTTTAGAATCCTGGGCTTCCAGCAGAATTTCCCCAGTAAGACTCTGGGAAAATAGGTTATCGGGCAGTAGCTCCACATCGATAACAGGTAACCGTGTGGTAATCCGCTTTGCTCCATTCTTGTAAGTAAGGTCAATCTGGAACTGCTCCAGGGTATTGGTTTTGCCACCACTCAAGCGAACCACAAGAACTGGCACGATCGCCTCAGCCAGAGAGATCCCACCATGAAAATAGAGATGCCCTGCTTTGTAGGGAGCCATTGTTCGGGGTAAAGCAGCCTGGTTAAAGTTGCCACGAATGCCTAGCTTGCCTGCTTCTAAAACCAGATTGTGGCTGTCTACTGAGCCAGCGCCCAACAACATCCGATCGTGGGCGTTATAGAACCAGTTACCTGGTGGTTTGATGCATACATCCCCTGCAACCGCTTGAGCATTGAGGAAAAACCCGTGATCACTGACAACCACTGCTTCACAAAAGCCCAAGTCACCTAGCTTGGTCAGCGCCGCCCGAATTAACTTCAAGGTTTTGGGAATCAGGCTCAATGTATTTTCTGGGTCGCTTTCTAGCTGATTATCAATCTCCGTACTCCGCAGAACCAATAAATCAACAGTGGAATCAACCTTTGCCTTCTTGTTGATAAAATCTTTGAGAAGCATTTCAGTAAAGCGATCGCCAAACCGCTTTCGCAAAATATCCATCCGTTGTCCCACATTGGCGACCGTCGTTCCATTCAGCTTGGGGATGAGGGTATCCTTTTCATATTCCAGAGTCAGATCGTTTTGAGCACCTGGTAACAAACTAGCCATACCAACAGGGGTAATGGTGGGTAGTTGGGCACAAGCAGGATATAGTTCAACAGCACCAACCTCTGTCAGCAGTTTCTCTAGTTCAACGCCCAGTTCGTAGCGCAGAGCATCAATCATCAGGTAGGCGATCCGGTAGCCTTTCTCATTCAACCGGGGTGCAATAAATCGATCGAAGACCCCAGCATTCGCTAAACGACCCTGGGGAATCCAGGTTCCCTTCTCCAAATGTCGAGTAAATAGAGTTTGTACCTTCTCAATCAGTCGTCGATAGCCCCCACGAGCCGTTGTGATTACAGGATCGAGTAAATCACGCGAAGTGGTGGCGTTGCTAACGCTCTCCTCAAACTCCCGCTGCCGTCGATCGACCTCCCGCAGGCTACTAATATAGAAATCAATCAGGCTATCTTGCGTACGGCTATGATCAAAAAGCTGGCGATCGAAGTCTTCACAAACCAGAACTAGACTGAGAGCTGCTTGCAGAAGTAACCACTGTTCCTGATTCTCCCCTTTACCTCGCCAGATCGATCGCTCATGCTGACTCAGGAGTTGACGGGTTAGGTCTAGGTTGTCCTGAAGGATGCCATTAATCGCCTGTTTGAGGAAGGTGCGTTCCTCAAAGGGAAAGGTATCGCGGCTGCCCAAATCCTCCAGTCCGCTACAGATTGCCAGCAGATTCATCTCAGCTTCAATCGTTTCAGCCCGTTCGATGTATCGCACCTGAAACCGTTGATCATTCCGCAGGCGATCGCACAGCTCGTATATTGTAATATCTGCCTCATTGCCAGCATGGGGCACACCCTGAAGGGCATCGGGAAGAACAGGGGGGAGGTCAAACACAAACTCGCTAAATAGCACAAACCGCCAAAGCTCGTCTGCAATTGGAGACCAGGTTTTGGCACGGGTTTTTAAGGTGAGACTGATCGTTGTTTTCAGAAATTCTCGAACTTCTGTCACCCAACCCTCCTGGGTTTTGATTGCCTGCTGTTGGGCATCAGTAGGAACCAGAAGCCCAGTTAAGACATCGATCGAAGATTCTGCCTTGAAAGTTGCCCGCAACTGGGGAAAGTTCAAGCCTCCACCCACGGCATCAATCACTGCAAATGAGGGTGCTGGATTATCTCGAAATAACCGACGAATTTCAGTACCGTATTCTGGCTTGGCTTTCAGGCACAGGTTTTGATATTCATCACTATCTTCTTTAGGGTTGGGGAATTGGGTGCCGCATGCGGCATAGAGGGAGAAGGGATCAACCTGCTTCTGCTCATTCGTCAGAGGCGCTTTGGTGGGTACATAGATCAGTAAGCCTTTCAACGTCCCTGCACCCAGTTTATGAAACGCTTGTTGCGCTTTTTCTCGGCTTTCGATGCTACTCTCAACAGCATCGACGACCATAATCTCTTCGGTCGCGATTTCCAAACAGAGATCACGGTAACGCTGATCGGGGTCGTAAACTACCAAGCACTCGGCTTTCTTGAGCCGAGGACTAAGAATATGGTCACGGATAAATTTAGCAATGCCCATAGCAGTTGGCGGTTAGCAGTTGGCAGTTGGCAGTCAGGAGTAGACGGTTGGCAGTTAGGAGTTGGCGGTTGGCGGTTGGCGGTTGGCTGTAAATTCTTCTCTGCCTACTGCTCTCTGCCTACTGCTTACTGAACACAGGCAAGCCTAAACCCTGAATTAGAATGCCCAAAATCTTATGAAGGTTAGGCGAAATGTAATAGTCAGTCAGGTCAATGGATACGGTGACATCAGTGAGTTTAAGAAATTTCCAGATCTCTCCTGTCGTGACGGCTCCATAAATGGCATCAATCGCCTGCCCTTCCCGTTGGTTGAAGTACTGAGCTGCGACCATGCCTGCAATGCACTGTCCTAAGCCTGCTTTGATGTTTTCATTTTTCGCTTCGGTGATCAGGACGACTGGAGCGTTAATCGTCAGCTGTTCTCTTGAGCGGCTCAGGATATAATCACAATAGCCGACTAGCCCTTTTTCACTGTCCACATTAAATTCGGTACCCGAAAATAAGCTGATTTGACCCTTCGCCCATCGTCGCACCTCTAGCAGCACGGGTGTAATAATCATTTCAGACCGGGCTTTCTCGGTATTAATGGCGATCGCCAATTGTACGGTTTCTTGCAAGGTTGTATTGAGCAGGTCACTGCTGGCAACGGGTTCAACCGACGCGAACAGGTTGGCTTGCTCATCCACCTGTAATCCAAAGTCTTTTTTCAGCGTTTGAAGGGTAAAGTCACTGTAAGCCATTTCCCACTTTGCCTCTGCCGTCTTCATCATTATCGCTGAGGTAGGAGGGTAGTGAACAGTGGGCAGCAGGCAGCAGGCAGAGAAGAGTGGGCAGAGTGAAGAAAATTTACCGACTGCCTACTGCGAACTGTCTACTAATCTGCCTACTGCGAACTGCCTACTGCCTACCAATCCGCCTACCAGATCAGCGAACAGTTGTATTGCTTAAAAACTGAATCACGGCTAACGAGGGTTGCAGCTTCACAGCGGCTTTGGGCAATCAGCAGACGGTCAAACGGATCTTTGTGATGTGGCGGCAGGTTATCAAGCTCCAGGATATGCGCCAGGGTCATGGGAAGGAGGATTATTTTATTTTCAGCCTGCTGGTGGGCAATAACTTCAGCGAGAGGAGAGCGTAAGGTGAGTTTGCCAATTTGCGTTTTAATTTGAATTTCCCACAAGCTAACGATGCTGACGACAAGCTGGGTGTCAGCCTGCTGCATCAGGGTGAGAGTTGTAGATGGAATCAATTCAGGTTCCCTGTCCCACCAGATGAAGGTGTGGGTGTCGAGGAGTAATTTCATGATTCTCCCAGCCAAAATTCATCTGGAAGCGGAGCATCAAAATCATCTGCCATCCAGTATCCGCTCTCTTTATGTAATCCGGGTACACGCTCCTTTTTCAAAACCACAGGAGCTTTCTGCCGAAGGAAGGCTGCAAAGTCCAAAACTTCTTGTTGTTGCTCTGGGGTCAATGAGCGGACTTGCTCCAATAAGGCTTGTTCAATATCCACAGTGTCATTACTCCTTCTTCTTGCGTTTAGTGGATTTGGGTGTTTCGGGTGGCGTTTCGTACAAATGTTCTAAGTTATGGGCGATCGCCAGGGATTTATCTTTCTTGCATTTTTCCTCAACTCGCTTTGCCCAGATGCTATGAGCCAGGTGTGCCCAATCGTAATCACCTTTTTCAAGCTTGTCCCAGGTTTCTTTCAACTTCTTCTGCCACTTGCCA
Organism: Lyngbya sp. HA4199-MV5; assembly: GCA_019359375.1. Taxonomy (GTDB): domain Bacteria; phylum Cyanobacteriota; class Cyanobacteriia; order Leptolyngbyales; family Leptolyngbyaceae; genus Stenomitos. Next base: position 4,065 of record JAHHHL010000093.1, on the reverse strand, counting down.
AGCCGGAAGAGTGACCAGAGGGGCGAAAGGGTAATTTGAACACCATCGTTAAGGTTGGGTTTCCAGAATTGGGCAATCCGCTGCAATGCATCGCGGAAGTCTTCAAGTTCTGATTCCAAATCTTGCAAATCTTCCAGCAGCTTTTCTTCGTCTCGGCTGCGCCCGGTCTTGTTGCGAAGGGAGCTAACCGTTTCACTAACCCGGTTTAATTTGGGTTCCACGTAGTCGTTGATACAGGTGTAGAGGGTTTGGTCGGTAAGGCGGTGGTAGTAGAGCCAGAGGGTGTAGTTTCCAGAGCGGGTCGAAAGGGGCAGGTAAATGGGAGCCTGACGACGGCTCTTGGAATAACGACTGAGGTGATTATTGAAGAATGCAGTCGGTTTACGAAAGTAGTCACGCAGGCTACTAACTCTCAACCCGTTTGTGCTTAGCAAATGGCAGGCTTCTTGCTCTATATCGCTATCTTGTTCACCCCAAATGACATTTAGAACCTCTCGAATCCGGTTAATCATATCGTTGCTATGCCCCTCGTCATCGACAAGAATGCCGTCGAAGGGAATTTGGATGGGGTAATCGGGAGGTAGTTCAGTGGGAGCGATCGCAGGCAACCCGTTATCGCTCACTAACATGCCGGGGGAACAAACAGGGAGCGGATCAAAGGGTTCCGGTTCAGGAGGGTGGGAACGATCGCCCGTTGCCAGCCGCACATCAAAGCGACCAAAAGCAACACTCAGCAGATAAGCCAGCAATTCACTGGTCAGAGAAGGCAGGTCAGCCGCATTAGAGCTATCCTCTTCATCGTCATCAGTAGGCGGATTAGCAGGCAGTAGACGGTTAGCAGTAGGCAGTTCTAAAGGCGGATTACTGCCTGCTGCCTGCTGCCCACTACCTACTTCTTCACTGATGCCATAGAGGTCAAAAACAAGGTCATCAATTTGGGTTTGAATGTGTGCCAATTCCAACTCAACGGCGGTAACGTGATCCGTCCAGGCTTTGGCAAGGCGGCTCAAACTACAATCGCTCAAACTGGAACGATTGACCTGGAGCAAAGCAGGGAGAACAAAAGCATGGGAAGTCTGAGTAACGATATCGAGGCTCCGTTTGAGCGACCAAGCACGACGCGCAAGAGTAGCGAGGGTAGCGGTGGATGCTGAAGTGAGATCGGGAATAGGAGTTTGCTGAATTAACCCAACTTCAAACGACTGCGCCAATTCAGTTCTTGCAAGTTGAACAGAAATAAGAGCATTAAATATAGAAGAATTAACGACAGCACAAAGAGCCAGTATTGTCTCTGAACCATCACCGTTAATAAACATGGCTGGACCTTTGTCAGCAAAGATACATTTTGAAGGTAAGATACGGAAACTCAAGCCATTAGTGCGGCGAGGCCAAGTCAATCCTGGACGAAAATATTTGCTTGGGCTACGAATATTCCTCGACCAATGAGTAGTTCCAGGAGTAGTTAATGAAAATGCTTTTAACTCATTACCTTCGTTGTGCCAATTTAGGAATAGAAATACATCTGAATAAAAATGAGCAGTACTGCCTCCCTTTGCCAACCCACAAAAATAGTTTTTGCTGCTATCTGGTATTTCGTATGACAACCTTAAAAATCTAAAATCATCATTAGTTGTTAACCCTAAAACTGCATTTACTCGTTCTGACTCAAGCTTTGGTAACTTCTTAAAAATGCTCAAAATACTTTCACTTACCCAATATGCAAATGGCGCACCTGGCACTTGCTGAAATGATGCGGGTTCAACGGTAAAGGTGTTGGAGTTGGGTTGCTGTTGGGCGAGTTGCTGAATTGCCTGGTGCAGGGCAGTGCCTTTGTCGTTGGTTTCCAGCAGGCGAAAGAAGAGGGTCATAGTGGGAGAGTATGCAGTGGGCAGCAGGCAGAGGGCAGTGATTCGATTTTAACCGCCTACTGCTTACCGCCTACTGCCTACCCACTTCTTTGTCGTCGGTTTCCAGCAGGCGAAAGAAGAGGGTCATAGTGGGAGAGTATGCAGTGGACAGTGGACAGTAAAGGCGGTTAATTCCTGATCACCGAACACTGACCACTGATCACTCCTTACTTCTTTCCACTGCCTACCGCTTACTGCATACTACCAAACTGTTTGAATGGTGGTTAGCTGTTGAATTCTCAGATCGCGGGTTACGAGGGGCACGTTTAAGGATAAAGCGGTGGCAGCAATAATTCGATCGGGCATTTCGGGAACGGTAACTCGATCAATATTGCGGAGTGCTAGAGCAACGGCTTGGTCTAGCGGCACAATCTCAAGAGCACTATTGGGCTGACTCAAAGTATTAATGAGTTGATCAAATGCCTCAGATGGAAGTCTGTTTCGTTCAACCAGATAAGTCATTTCTACCAGGGGCAAAGGTAGCGAAGCTGCATTTTAGTGCCACACGATCACTGAAATGATTAAGTAATGAGGAATCCAGCAAAAAAGCTCGGAAACTGAAACTTGCCCGTAAGTGATAGATGGGTTGCTTACGAAACTCACGACAGAATCAGCCCTTCAGTCTATTTCGCGGTTAAAACTTACCCGTAAACGGTCATTCTCGGGATGTTTTAGCAAAATTGCAAAAATTTTCTGAAATCCTTTTGTAGTAAGTGTTTTAGACATTGCATGGCACCTGGATGCAGCTTCGCTACCTTTGCCCCGTGTAGGACGTTAACATGATAAATCGGGTTGAAACCTCTGACTCTGGAGGGAGGGCATTCCGAAACCGTTGCACAACTTCTAGTTAAAAACCACAGGGGCATCGCCAGTTTGCCGTAAGTCTCCTAGAGAACCGACAAATAAAGCGTTGGATAAAAAATATGCTCTCAAAACCTTTAAACCCCACGAGCAGATTTGCTTCATCTGGAGCAAAACGCATTCTGCTGGTGAATGCCCTCCCTAATATCTTTCGTTCCATGCGATCGCTGCTCAGGAAACGGGGGTATCAGGTAGACAGTGCCCATAGCGGAGTAGACGCACTGATTCAGCTTGAACAGTCTCCCCCTGACTTATTACTGCTGGATACAGAAACCGCTGATATAGACGGTTACGAAGTGACCCGACGAATTCGACAGAATGCTGAATTACCCTTTTTCCCAATCATGTTGGTGGCAGATCATAATCATGCCAGTGTGGTTAAGGGCTGCTAATGATGTCATCCGCCCTACGGTGAAAAAGGGAGAGCTATTTGCCAGAATCCAGTCGATGTTAAAACTGAAACACAGTATCGATGAACAAATCAGGATTAATCAACAGCATGAAGACTTTATCGCTAGCCTGACTCACGATCTACGAACCTCTCTCATTGCAGCAGATCATATGCTGCATTTGTTACGTCGAGGCACTTTTGGTAAAACATTGCCTGAAATGCGAGATTCTTTAGAGCAGGTGGTTCAAAGCAACCAAACTTTGCTAGAGATGGTAGATACTCTTCTGGAAATTTATCAGTATGAAGCAGGGTGCAAAGATCTTCACTTTTATAAGGTTGACCTCTGGGAATTAAGCCAAAGTGTTGTTAGAGAACTAACTCCTCTGGCTATGACTAAAGGCTTAGCTTTGAACCTAACCTTAGTAGGAGTCACTGACGAAACATCCTTGCGGATTAGGGGCGATACATGCTTCGCACAGGCTTCGCCAACGCTTGGAACTTCGCCGCCTACTGACCAATTTGACTGGCAATGCCATCCGCTATACTGACACTGGCTCAGTGGAGATTCGCCTACAATATCTGACTCGTAATTCCCCTGATAATAATTCCATTATTCTGGAAGTAGAAGATACAGGAATCGGTATCGCTCCAGAGGAACAGGAATTTCTATTTGAGCGATTTAGACAGGGAAATCATCAGCGTCTGGGAAATGGACTGGGGCTGTATCTCTGTCGTCAAATTGTAGAAACTCATCAGGCAACTATCAGTGTCCAATCTGAAATAGGGGCAAAGGTAGCGAAGCTGCATCCAGGTGCCATGCAATGTCTAAAACACTTACTACAAAAGGATTTCAGAAAATTTTTGCAATTTTGCTAAAACATCCCGAGAATGACCGTTTACGGGTAA
>JAHHHL010000092.1 GCA_019359375.1 Lyngbya sp. HA4199-MV5 | reverse complement strand
TGATCTCTTAGCTCACCCAATCTCGCATGGTGTTCTCCTGTTTCGAGCGATACTTGTATGCTCCCAGACTTTCGCTCCTGATTCCCTCACAGCATTGCTTCTACACACTTCTGCCTAATGGATAGAGTTAAAAAAGGGGAGCTTTGAGCCATTTTTCCCTTTTAAACCCCGTTAAGCTAATGGTAAAGTCTTGACACTCCACTCACGAGCCACGTTGGGAAGTTGATAGGTCTGTGAGTAACTAAAGCCACTCATCTGCCAAATTTCCTCCTGGTTAGACGACTGGTTGCGCCAGAGGATGTCTGATGTGCCGTCGCCGTTAAAGTCAGCAATGCCAGCGATCTGCCAGTTGACGTTAGCGGCTGTGCGGATGGTGTAGCCACTTTGCAGCCCCGTGCTATTCATCTGCCAGATCGCATTTGAGCCTGTTTCCTTGTTACGCCAAACAATATCAGCAATGCCATCATTGTTGAAGTCACCAGTGCCCGCAATTTGCCAATTTTGGTCAGCAATTTTAAGGATGAAGTAAGCGGACTGCAAGCTAAAGTTATTCATCTGCCAAATTGCATTTTCCCCAGTCACGCGGTTGCGCCACAGGATGTCAGCCGTTCCATCGTTGTTAAAATCAGCCGTATCGGCAATTTGCCAATTAACGTCGGTGCTTGTAATGAAGTAACCGCTTTGCAGCGCAGAGCCATTCAGTTGCCAGATCGCATTTTCTCCCGTCATGCGGTTGCGCCAGAGAATATCTGGTTTGCCATCGCGGTTGAAATCAGCAGTGCTGGCAATTTGCCAGTCTAAATTGCCAGCGGTAGGGATATAGTAAGCGCTTTGAATGGTGAAGTTGTTGAGTTCCCAAATGGCATTTTCTCCTGTGGAGCGATTGCGCCACAGCAAATCTGGATTGCCGTCGCGGTTAAAGTCTGCTCTGCTGGCAATTTGCCAGTTTAGATCTGTAAGGCTCGGTAGGTAGTACCCACTCTGGTATGTGAAGCCGTTCATTTGCCAGATGACGTTTTCGCCCGCACCAGTGGGGGAAGTGCCTGCCGTGCCATTGCGCCAAATTAAGTTAACGCGATCGTCATTGACGATCGTGCCTGTCCCCGTAGCTGTGGCGATCGTGGCATTCGTCGGAGCCGTTAGATTAACCACAAAGGTCTCGTCCTGTTCAGCACGCGTGTCGCCATTCGCGTTCACCGTGATGGTTTTGCTGGTCTCACCCGCATTAAACGTGAGCGTATTCGTCGCTGCCGTGTAGTCGTTATTGGCTACCGTTGCCGTACCATCGGCAGTGGCATAGTTAACGGTTACAGTTTCATCGCTGGTGTTGGAGAGACCCACAGTAAAGGTATAAGCCGTGGTGCCCACGCGTCCTTCATTCTGGCTCACGTTGTTGATGCTGAGAGTCGGACGAGTATCATCATTGACGATCGTGCCTGTCCCCGTATTGGTGCCCAACGTGCCATTGCTGGCATTGCTCAAGCCAACGCTAAACGCCTGATCGACTTCAAACTTCGTGTCCCCGTTTGCCAGCACCGTAATCGTTTTGCTGATTTCGCCAGGAGCAAAGCTAAGGCTACCATTGGCAGCAACATAGTCACCATCGGCAACCGTCGCGGTGCCATCGATCGTTGCATAATTGACCGCAACCGTCTGGGCACTGGCGTTCGACAGGCTCACCGTAAAGGTGTAAGCGGTTGTGCCGTTGTTGCCTTCACTCTGACTCACGTTGCCAATGCTGATGGTGGGCTGCACGTCATCATTGGCGATCGTGCCGCTGCCTGTGATCGTGCTGCCAGGGTTAACCGCACCGGAACCATTTGCAGGTCCCGTCAGTGAGACCTGGAACGTTTCATCGGACTCAAATTTGGTGTCGCCATTCGCATTTACGGTAATGGTTTTGCTGGTTTCACCAGAGGCAAAGTTGACCGTGCCCGTTGCAGGCGTATAGTCATTATCGGCAGTTGTCGCCGTGCCATTACTTGTGCCGTAGTTGATGCCGATCGCCTCAAAGCTGGGGTTCGACAACGTAACCGTGAACGTATGGGGCGTGGTGCCGCTGTTGCCTTCCGCACTTGTAACAGTAGGCGTGATGTTCGCTAGAGGCACACTGTCATCGTTCGTAATGGTGCCGTTGACGCTGGTACTACCATTGGCGATCGCGCCATTCACAGCATTGGAGAGATTCACCAAAAAGGCTTCGGTATTCTCATACTTCACATCACCACTCACGTTAACCGTAAACGTTTTGCTGGTATCACCAGGAGCAAAGGTGAGGGTGCCAGAAGCGGCGGAGTAATCACCATCGGCGATCGTGGCAGTGCTGTCGGCTGCCGCATAGTTAACGCTCACCGTCTGGGTGCTGGTGTCGCTCAGACTGGCGGTAAAGGTGTAAACAGTGGTGCCGCTGTTGCCTTCGTTCTGGCTGACAGGGGTGATGGCGATCGTCGGTTGGGGCTTGACGGTAATGGTAAAGGTCTGCGCCGTGGAGGTATCGATGCCGCTATTGGCAGTACCACCGCTGTCTTGCACTTTGACGCTGATGGTAGCAGTAGTGGTAGTGGCGACGTTGGTTGCTGGGGTATAGGTAAGGTTGCCAAAGGAGTCGATCGCGAGCGCAACGGCAAAGATATTAGCGTTAGTGTCTACAGTGACGAGATACGCCTGCACCGTTTGATTGGCTTCGTCAGCGGGACCCGGATTAAACCCTGTTGCCCAGTTGGCGATCGTTCGCACCCCCGAACCCGCAGTAATCGTCTGGTCGGTGCCCTTGGTGAAAGAGGGTGCATCGTTGACGGGTGTAACCGTCAGGTTGACGTTGGTTACACTGGAAGACAATGCTCCACCCGTGCCAGTATTGCCCCCATCATTGATGCTCACCCCCAACGTTTGGGTTGCCACATCGTTAAGGGCGGATGTGTAGGTCAGACTATTCGTCAGAAAGCTGTTGAGCGCAGTAAGAGTGCCGTTGAGGGTAATGCTGGACGAAGCGCTACCTGCCACAGTGACTCCATTACCCGCCGTCGCTGCTAGCGTCCCAGACCCGACACTCAAAACGGCGCTCATCGTGCCACTGCCTGCATCCACATCCGCAAACGAAATGCCTGTGAGAGTGGTGGCAGTGTCTTCGATCACCGCGATCGCGCTTGGAGCCGTTACCGTAGGCGCATCGTTGACTGCTGCAATGTTCAGCGCCACGTTGGTGACGCTGGAAGATAGCGCTCCACCCGTGCCCGTATTGCCCCCATCATTGATTGTCACCCCAGCGTTTGGGGTGTCACATCGTTAAGCGCAGGTGTATAGGTCAGGCTATTCGTCAGAAAGCTGTTGAGCGCGGTAAGAGTGCCGTTGAGAGTAATGCTGGAGGAAGCGCTGCCTGCTACGGTAACTCCATTACCCGCTGTCGCGGACAGAGAACCTGCCCCAACATTTAAAACAGCAGACATCGTGCCACTGCCCGCATCTATATCCGCAAACGAAATGCCTGTAAGCGTGGTGGCGGTGTCTTCAGTCACCGTGATCGCACTTGGAGCCGTCACTGTCGGTGCATCGTTAATAGCTGCAACCTTAATAGTTTTGTTAGCCGTTGTACTGGTGCCACCATCGCCGTCTGTCAGTACAAGACTTAATGTACGATCGCTCGTCGAAGGTGCATCCGAAACGTTGCCATAGGTGAAGTTGCGAAGTAACGCTTGGGCAGCCGCAGGACTAGAACTGCTGTTGAAAGTAACGACTAACGGTGTCGTGCCTACACCACCCGTAAAGGTGCCAATGGTTGTGCCCCCATAAGTCACGTTACCGCCAGAGACACCAATCTGCCCGACTCCAGTACCCTCGTTGTTGATGGCGAGGCGATCGTCTACTGTCCCATTAGCACTAAAACTGGCGGTCAATGTTCCAGAATTAAAATCGACAGAATCAGTATCTGTAACGCTAGCCGTCGTATCGATCGTTGTAGCAGATCCATTTTCAGCAAAACTGACGGCAGCGCCAGACAAAGTTACCACTGGCGCAGCATTATTATCGTTTGCCGCAATGGTAAGTGTACTACTATTTGAAGTGGCAAGGGTGTAGCCCAACCCTCCTGTCAGAGTGAGTTGAATTGTCTCATCTGGCTCTGCTAGGGAGTCATTGATGACTGAGGCAATCAAAGTTGCAGAAGTGGCACCTCCAGCAAGTACAAAACTACTGCCACTCACACTGGTCACGTTGGTACCTGCTACGAGTGTATAATCGCTCCCTGAGGTTGCATTTCCTCCTAAACCATAATTTACTGTGAGTGGGTTAGGGGAGGGGTTGCTAATGTTTAGATTAAAGGTACCGTTGGTGAGCGAGTTTTCGACGGGGGTAACGCCGGCTGTAACTCCAACAGTGGTACCGGAAATGTTGAGACTAATTGATCCTGTGGATCCGCTATAGCCAGCAACTGCAATTTGGTATGCCGTTCCTGCTGTTGCAGAAAAAATGACCTGGCTTGGCAATCCATAGGGAGAGTCATCATTACTGCCAATCAGACTCAAAGTACTGACATTTGAGCCAGTGTATACTCCCAGAGTAGTGTCAAAATTGCTGCCAACAGTGTTGATCTCGTAAGTACCGGAAGTTGGAGCTGTCCAAGTCCACCAAACTGACTTGACCGGATTGGATAAACCAGCATGATCAGGTTCACTCGTTTCCGCTGTGGCAACGACGTTGGAGCCTGTATCACTGACGAATCCACCAGTGAGCACGGTACGGGAGCTAAAGGAATCTGAACCACCTAAAACTGAGCCATAAGCCTGGGTCGCTAGAGGTGAGAGAACTGAGAAAGTTTCAATCCTGCCAGTCTGTACTTCCAGCTTCCAGTCGCCGCCCAAGGCATCGTTGCCCGTCAGATTATTTGACGCAGCGACATCGGCTCCTGTTAGCTGGCTAAGGATGCTAGTGAAGGCTTTGCCTAGTTCGCCCTGTGCCACATCACAGCCGTAGAGCAGAATATCGGCATCATCGGTGAGTGCCTGCTGCCACGACTGGATCTGGCTGGCAAACGTGGGTAAAGTGCTCAAGTTCAGCTTGCCAGCGCCGAAGTCCAGTCCGCCCGCTTCCCCATGAGAAACGATATGCAAACTGCTGATGTTGTGCCGTCCCAGCAGGGTGTTGGTAATCTGTGTCACCGCATCCTGTGATGAGTTCAGAATGTGGACTTCAGTACCCGGTGCAATGCCTGCAACTAAGGTTTGGTAATCGGCAACGCTGCCATCGATAAAGGCGATCGCGCTTGCCTCACTTGCCCCATTCCAGCTACCCAAGGGTGTAAGCGCAGAGGGCGTAGAGGTCTCCAACGCAGAGGGCAACGATAGCCCACTGGTGGCTACAGTCTTCAGGGCATCACTCAACACAGACGGTTTCGCAAAGTTCATACAACAGCTCGATGAATTGACACGACAAAATGAGGGACTGCACCACGTCAGGAGGAAAACCAACGTGTGATGAGTCCAAAGGGGTACAGCGTTTAAAGGCTATTTACCGACGTTTGAAAGAAAAATGTTGACGCATTGAGTCCGCACAACCAGTGCAAGCATTCACTGGTTAGTTTGCGTGAGCGTCAGGGTTCAAACATAAAAGCTTGAACATCGAGGTACGCGATCGCACTTACTTCTTACAGCAATGCTCAGATGGGTAAGCCACAGTGCGTGCGCGTAGCGAGTGCTTTGCACTCACATCTTGCTCGCGTGCGTGAGCGAGACGCTCACACTCTTTGATGTGGCTTATGCAAACGAAAACGGCTGTAAGAGCTTTCCCAATGTGTGAAGGAAATATCAGGGTTAAGAAGTAACCTTGACGAGTTTGTGCTGCAACGATCGCGCAAGGCACTGTAGGAGGGTGTCCATTGTGACGCTACGATCGCCACTGCAGTGCGGTTTTACGAGCTGGCAAGCATCAGTTTAGGAGCTGGTTCAGGCGCGTAGATTGCTCCCACATGGCCGCTTCCGTGTGGCTAAGGCTACACAATGAGAGGTGATCGAGCGATCGCAGGTCAATTCATTGCCTATTGGGTAGCGTTTTAGATAGCACAGTAAAACGTCAGTTTGGGTTAAGAACGCTTAGGCGCTGCTGATCGGCTGAAATACCACAAACACGTTGGACAAACCTTGACATAAGCAACGATGGAACAAGGGTTTCAGCTTATCCCAAACTCAGGGTCAATAGTGCCTGGTTTTGGTGGAACGTCAGTCAGCAAGGAGTCGATGTGCAATCTGATGATGCTTTTCCACCAGGGTTGGTAGTTCAATGGTGGTTAACTGACCCCGATCGACCACTTTCTTGCCATTAATAAAGCTGTAATCGACCGTATCGACCTGACAGAAAATAAGTGCCGCAACAATGTCGTGATGGGCACCGGAAAAGCGATGGTGATCGACGTTAATCGCAATAAAGTCGGCGGACATCCCAGGGGCGATCGCGCCAATATCGTCTCGCCCCAGCACTCTGGCACCCCCTAGCGTGGCGACTTCCAAAATCTCTCGCGCAGACATCACCGTGGGGTCACAGTCACGCACTCGCGCCAGCAGAAAGGCAATCCGGGCTTCTTGCAGTAAATTGCTAGTGTCGTTGGAGGCAGAGCCATCCACCCCAATGCCTACAGGTACCTTCTGGTTCAGCATCTTACGAATGGGGGCAATGCCACTGGCAAGACGCATATTGCTACAGGGGCAGTGCGCGACACCTGTACCCGTTCTGCCAAATTTGGCGATCGAATCATCACTCAGTTGCACACAATGAGCGTGCCACACGTCCTCGCCCAGCCAGCCCACCGATTCGGCAAAGTCACCAGGAATCAGACCAAAGGTTTCCAGGCTGTAGGTGACATCGGACGTGTTTTCTGCGAGGTGGGTATGGAGCCGCACACCGGGGTACGATCGCGCTAGCTTCGCCGATTCGCGCATGAGATCGGGCGACACGCTAAACGGAGAACAAGGAGCTAACGTCATCCGCAGCATGGCATGACGGTCATTGTCGTGATATTGCTCGATCAACCGCTGAGAATCTTTGAGAATGGCGGCTTCCTTTTCCACCACCGAATCCGGCGGCAAGCCACCCTGACTTTCGCCCACGCTCATACTGCCGCGACTGGCATGAAACCGTAAGCCGATCGCCCGAATCGCCTCAATTTCGTGATCTAGCGTGCAGTCATTGGGATAGATGTAGAGATGATCGCTGGCAGTCGTGCAGCCAGACAGCATCAGTTCTGCCGCTGCCATCTGCGCGCTGATGTAAACCCCTTCTGAGGTGAGGTTTGCCCAAATGGGATACAGCGTTTGCAGCCAGTTGAAGAGTGTACAGTCTTGCGCGGCTGGAATGACCCGCGTCAGCGTTTGGTAAAAGTGGTGGTGCGTATTCACCAGACCCGGCAGCACCACATGCCGATCGTGCAAATCCAGCACCTCATCGGCGGTCTGCGGTAGCTCGTCTGTTGTGCCTACTTGCTCAATCACGTTGTCGCGCACAAAGATCGCTGCATGACGCAGTTCTCGCCGCGTGGCATCCATCGTGACCAGAGTGTGAATATTTTTGACCAGAAGTGTAGGCATGAGCGTTCAGCGTTTGTGCGAGATGCAGTGTAACCAGAATCCTATACAGATGCTGTAACGTGAGATGCCCCTGCATAATATCGGTTTGTTTGGAGTATGGGGCTGATCTGAATCGGGGAAAGGGGAAGGGGGAAAGGTTTATTGATCAGCTCTTTCGCCTTTGCGCTTATAGCCTTATCAGGCACCCCAGAAACGTCTTTCGCCCCTGATTGATCTACAGCTTCTTCAAATTGACTGGGTATGACTGTGGTGATGATGAAGACCGCTCTAAACGTCGATCGCGCGGTAGCATCTCTCAAAGCAAAGAAGCAGCACCAATGTTCATTCTGATACACACTCGTTTGGTAGGGTGAGCTAGTCATCTACTGCGTTAGAAGCAACCATCTATGTCTGAGGCTCAAGAAAAGGTGTCTGCCGAAGCACAAGCTGTTCCTTATACACAGTTGGATGCAGCGCAAAAGCAGCAGCGGGTAAAAGAGCTGGCATGGGTTTTCCTCAAACTGGGAACGATCGCGTTTGGCGGACCTGCTGCTCACATTGCCATGATGGATGATGAAGTTGTCAAGCGACGGCAGTGGATGAGTCGGGAAACGCTGCTCGATTTGCTGGGCGTGACCAATCTCATCCCTGGTCCCAATTCAACGGAACTGGCGATTCACATTGGCTATGAGCGTGCAGGCTGGAAGGGCTTGGTTGTAGCTGGAACCTGCTTTATTTTGCCTGCCATGCTGGTGGTGTGGGCACTGGCAGCCGTTTATGTGCGCTTTCAAACCATTCCTGCGGTCGGGTGGCTGCTGTATGGTGTGAAGCCTGTCATCATTGCGATCGTGTTGCAGGCGTTGTGGAAATTAGGCAAAGCGGCGGTTAAGGATATCCCAACGGCAGTAGCAGGAATCGCGGTACTGGTAGCCTTCTGGCTTAACGTCAACGAAATTTTGCTGTTGGTGCTGGCAGGAATCGGCGTAATGCTGTACAAACTGCGGCGCACAGGAGCCACTGCCTTGCTGCCGCTCACAGGAGTACTCGCTCAAGCAAGCGCACCCACAATCGCGGTAAGCAACGCAACCTGGCTTCAGGTGTTTCTCGTGTTTCTCAAAATTGGCTCAGTGCTGTACGGCAGCGGCTATGTACTGCTTGCCTTCTTACAGCGTGACCTGGTGGAGCGATCGCAGTGGCTCACCTCTCAGCAACTTTTGGATGCGGTAGCGATCGGGCAAATTACCCCTGGTCCCGTCTTCACCACCGCAACCTTCATCGGCTATTTACTGGCAGGCAATGCAGGCGCGATCGCGGGCACGATCGGCATCTTTTTACCCGCATTTATCTTCGTCGCGTTGGTGAATCCTTGGGTGCCCAAACTACGATCGTCTCCGTGGGCAAGCGGCTTTCTGGATGGCGTGAATGCGGCATCGTTGGGCTTGATGGCAGTCGTTACCTATACGCTGGCACGGGAAACGCTCGTAGATTGGTTAACCGTCGTCGTTGCACTCATAAGCGCGATCGTCGTGTTTCGGTTTAAGGTCAATTCTGCCTGGTTGGTGCTGGCAGGTGGCGCGATCGGGTGGCTGGCGCAAACGCTCGGCTGGCTTTCCTGATCGACTTCAACCTTTCTTTCCTTTGCACACATCGCGATCGCTGCCACAGCCACTAGACTAAAGAAACCACTGTGCGGCATAGCGCTCGATCGCTTGACCACGCTGGATTAGACGAGAAAAAGATTAGAGAGAACCGATGGTTGACCTTGCCTTACCCAAGCAGACTCCTTGCTGCGAACCGTCCGATGCTGCCTATGATGTCGAACAAGCCGTCTTGCAGCGCTATGAAGCTGGAGCGCGTCAACCCGAAGCGGCGCTTTGCTGTCCTACAGATGGATACGAGGCTCAATATCTAGAAAAACTGCCGTCAGAAATCATTGAAAAAGACTACGGCTGCGGCGATCCGACCAAATATGTTGCTGTCGGTGAAACCGTCGCCGATCTGGGGTCTGGTGCGGGCAAGAACTGCTACATCCTGGCGCAAAAAGTGGGCGCAACGGGACACGTCATTGGGGTCGATTTCAACGATGAAATGCTCTCACTGTCGCGCAAATATCTGGATGAGATGGCAGATAAATTGGGCTATCGCAACGTCTCTTTTGTGCATGGCAAGATTCAAGATCTCGCGTTGGATCGCGATCGTGCCCAGGCATGGCTCGCAAACCATCCCATCACTGACCTCGATCGCCTGAGTGCCTTTGAAGCGGAATGTACCCGGTTGCGGCAGGAACAGCCCTTAATAGCCGACAACAGCGTGGATGTTGTCATTTCCAACTGCGTGCTAAACCTGGTGCGCCCCCAAGACAAACAGCAGTTGTTTCAAGACATTTACCGCGTGCTGAAACGAGGGGGTCGTGCCGTGATTTCCGACATCGTGTGCGACGAAGATCCCACACCCGCCATTCTGAACAATCCTGATCTGTGGAGTGGCTGCATTGCCGGAGCCTTCCGCGAAGATGCCTTTTTAGAGATGTTTGAGCAGGCAGGCTTTTACGGCATCGAAGTTTTGGTGCGGCAGGCAGAACCCTGGCAAGTGATTGACGGCATTGAATTTCGCTCCATGACGGTGCGTGCGTTCAAAGGCAAAGACGGTGCCTGCTGGGAACGCAACCAGGCAGTCGTCTATAAAGGTCCGTGGAAAGCAGTGCAGGACGATGATGGGCATACGCTTTACCGTGGTCAGCGCATGGCAGTCTGTGACAAAACGTTCCAGATTTATACCGATCGCACCAGCCCCTACCAGCAAGACATCATCGCCATCACGCCGCAAACAGAGATTCCGCTGGAGTCAGCGCCAGTGTTTGACTGTGCCCGCGATCGCGTTCGCCATCCTCGCGAAACGAAAGGGACAGACTATCACGCCACCATTACAGCCGCGTCCAGTTCCTGCTGTGACCCATCAGAAAGCTGCTGCTAACCGTTCGATTCCGTCGGTGCTTCATTCGTCCGTGCTAAAAAAAGGGGCTGGTTGCAAGCTCTCATCCTGCAATCAGCCCATGCTTCAACTACTCTACAAAGCGCTGCTGGTCGTCTCTCTCCATCAAGCGCTGCTTTAGTTTTCTTCGCAAGCGATGCAGTGCTCGTTTACCAATCAGTGCCAAAAGATAGTTCGCCGCGATCGTGGGGGTTTTGAAGAACCCCAGCGTGACTAACTCATTCACGATCGCCGCATTTTCGGGGTTTAACTCGACTCGCTGTTTCGACATGTGCGCCTGATGCTCTCTCAAAACGTACGGATTTCTTTCGCCTGGTAGAGCCCTTAAACCGTCAACTTTTCGACTTTAAACATTAGAGGAAAGAGGTTTGGCGACCAAACTCGTTGCTGATAGCTTTGTAGCGGTTCCCAACCGAGTGCAGTACGGTCATGAGGAGACCGAGGGCAGAAGTGACGAGGAGCACAGGTTCCCTTCTGCTTCCTGCCTTAAAACCTCAGCCTTTGTACCGCACTCACACGAAAATCGCTGTCTTTGCTTCAGCGACGAATCGATCACCTTCTCTCTAAAAAAACGAACCACCCTGATCGATGCTCAATGACTCGCACTTGTTCGTTTGCACAAAAAGCGCATTCGATCGTCCTCAAAGAAAGAGGCGCGATCTTCACACTCAAGTTGGCACAAGAGCACCCTACTCTTTACATAAGTTTTACACATCGAACCGCTAACTTTACATAAAATTTACAAAATATTTTTGGGGAACTTAGGACTTACGCATTGACAAGATGCATCTCATGTGGGGGTAGCCTTCATGCCCGTCAACCGGGATGCTAAGGTGTCTCCCGCTATGGTTAGCCGCTCATGCGTACCCTCAGCAAGCCTTCCAGTGC
>JAHHHL010000091.1 GCA_019359375.1 Lyngbya sp. HA4199-MV5 | reverse complement strand
GGTTGCAAAGGAGCGCTGGCTCAATTGCAGTTAATCCTGGTTGAGGTGAAATTATAGTTGCAACTAATCCTGGTTTGAAAATGCGACGATTGCAGGTTTGAGCCTTTATGATTGCAGGTCGCTACAGGTAAGTTCTTCGTTTGTCATGGTTGGTTGGGTGTTTTTGCGTTGAGTGAAAGTGTAGCAAACGCCATGAGCAAACTTCTACCGCGCGTGTGGCTCCGCGCTGCGAGGGTTTAGGCGGCTAGAGCTTCAAGTTTGGCGATCGCCGTTTGCGGATGCTTCCACGCCTTCCAGCCGGGGATGTTGTGTTGCTTGCCCAGCGCTTTGAGTTCAGCGATGCTCATCGCGGCATAGTCCGTCGTAACAACGGGTTGAGGGACAGATGCAACAATGGGAGCGGTGGCGATCGTGGCTTCTTTGCAGCCGTAGAAGGTGAGGACGGCGAGGGTGACAACGGTATAGACGAGTGCTTCAAACATGATTTTTTCCTCAGTGAGTAGTGGTTTTAGTGTGGACAGAGGGCAGGGCAAGAGCGCCAGGGGCGGCGCGGCGCGGGGGGCGGTCGGTTATTTCACGAAGCGGCTGACAAACGAGAGGATCGAGGCGAGTTGAGTCACGATCGGGGGTAGCGTATCGAGATCAACAGTGATGTTTAGATCAAGCTGGATGTGAACGTTCATGAGTGAATCCTTTGGGTGAGTGTTCTGGGGTAGAAGGGGAGTGGTTAGCTCCCCTGGTGGTGACTTAGAGGGCGCGGCGGTAGGCGCTCATGTAGAAGGGGCGGTGGCTTTGGGGGATGCCTTTCAGGTTGGGCTTCTGACCAGCGAGGGCGGCGGCGGCGCCAGCGGCGTAGGCGTTGTCGGCAGCGGTTTCGTATTCGGTAGAAGCGGGGGCGGCCCAGTAAGCGGTGGATTTCGTCATCTCAGTTACCTTGGTTGGGTGTCGATATATCTAAGATAACAGCGTGTGCACACGCAGCACTCGGTAGAATTACCGAACTTTTCTGCGTGTGCACACGCTATGATTAGCGAAACGTTGGGATCGAAAACATGGCTAAACGGAAGCACAATCCAGAAGCACAGGCGGCTAAGGAGTCTTGGAGTAAAGGCGTAGGGCTGAGTACTCACCAGCAGCCGATCGCGGTGCGCTTTCCGCCTGTGATCGACGCGCTACTAAGGGCGATGAGCGATCGTCAGGCTTACATCCGGGCGGCGGTGGAGCGACAACTGAAGGACGATGGGTTACTAAAACAGGAGGAAAAATAGATGGAAAGTTGGTTGATGAGTTTGAGCGCTGCGATCGTGGTTGCTGCCTGCATAGCGTTTCCACCACTAATACTGGTGGTCGTCCCTGGCTGGATTTGGTGGTACCTGGCGGACAAGAAGCAGCGCGAGGGGGAAAAGTGACAGCGAGGGGGAAAGGGGGAATTGTAGAGAGAGACTTTTCGGGCAATGACTCATGAGCAATCCTCCCAGTTGGAGCGAACTTGGCACACGGGCGCTACGGGTCGCCAAAATTAAGGCGCGGGAGACGCAGCAAGCGGTGCAGGGCGTGGCTACGAGCGCTCGTAACACGGTACAGGCGAACCCCAAGGTGGCAGGGGCAATTAAAACAGCAGGCACGGTGGGCAAAGTGGCTAAAGTTGCCGTACCCGTCGCGGGAGCCGTGTTTGACTTTGCCACAGGGCTGGCAGAGGGCGAAGATCCGATCCGGGCGGCGGTGGGGTCGGGCGGTTCGCTGGGTGGAGGCGCGGCGGGGTTATATACCGGCGCTGGGATCGGGACGGCGATTTTTCCGGGCGTTGGCACGGCGATCGGCGGTGGGTTGGGCTTCGTCGGTGGGACTATCTTGGGCGGCTGGGGTGCCGATCGCGTGGATGAGGCGGTGAGAGGCAAGCAGCCGATCGATCGACAGCGAGAGCAACAAGCACAGCAGCAGACGGGTGTAGCCCCAACAGGCAGCAGCACATCCACACCGAGCTATAAGCCGATTAATGGGGCGTATCAGGTGAACCCGAATGCAACCTATCGCTATCAGCCCATGAGACCAGATGGGAGTGGAGGCGTGGTAACGCAGAGTAGCGGGATGCCTGCACCGTTGCCAGCGACGCAGCGACAACCGCAGCGGGGAGGGGTGCAGCCAGCGACGTTCATCCAGGGCGGCAACGGACGGCCCAACACGGTGCAAGCCAATGAGATGAGCTATCTTCAGGGCTTTGAACCGGGCGGCAAGTTTAATCCAGGTTCAGGGAATTTTTCTGAGTCCGCAGCAGCGGGAGCACCGCAGACACCAGCACCGAGCAATAATGGGCAGTTGGTACAAGCGGGGTTTAATCCACTGCCTGCGATCGCGAAGGGGATTGGCAAGGCGGCTCCAAAGGTGACAGCAGCGACAAGCGGCGGGAGTGGAGTAGTAGCCACCATTGGCGGTGCTGTCGGTCCAAAAGCGTGGGTAGAGGAGCTGGCAAAATACGGGCTGATTCTACCAACCCTGATTGGGACGGGTCTGATTGGGCCAAAACCAGCCGCACCGCCACCCGCGGGGGGAGCTAACGCGCCGGGGAGTATGGGGCCAAACGCGCTACCGTCGCAGCCGCATCCGCTGGATCAGTTGCTTACTGGCGGCTGGTTTAACCGCACGTTTGGCAACCCTGGGGGGCTGAATTATCAGAAGAATCAAATGCAAAACGCCACGCAGAATCGGGCGTTGGACATTAAGGATCGGAACGAGAATCGCAAGATTGATGCAGATGTTTACGACACGGACACTAGAGCCACCACTGAGCGCCGGGGGCAGGATCTCCGCATTCAGGGGATCGACATGACGCTTCAGAGCAACGAGCGTCGGACGAATACGCAATACGGACCGGGGGGAAGTGTCGATCGCGGCTATAAAAGCAAGGAACGTCAGGTCACGCAAACCAACCAGACCAGGCTACAACAGACCGCAATGCAGCATGGCGTAGGGGGGAGTGTTGATCGGACGAATAAGACCCGCTTTGGTATTGCCAACTTACAGCATGGCAAGGGTGGCAGCATCGACCGCACCAACACCAACAAGAAAGAGATTGCCACCATGCAATATGGTGTGGGTGGCAGTGCTGATCGGGTAGCGAAAGAGCGCAGCCGGGGCAACCTGGAAGTCACAAAAGAGAAGAACAAGGGCAACCTGGGAGTCACAAAAGAGAAGAACAAGGGCAACCTGGAAGTCACAAAAGAGAAGAATAAGGGCACTGCCTATGTTGCTGACCAACGATTGATGGGGGTTAAATACTCTACTGACGGAAGGCTTGCAGGCACCATGTACACCGCTGATCAGAAGGTAAACCAGGAAGGGGTAAGACAGTCTGGTGCGGCGAACGTTGCCGACATTAAAGCCGGTGCCACGATGGGTGCAGCGAAGACGGCTGCTGATGCGAAGGTCAACGTTGCCAGGATTGGGCTGGAGGGCACCCAATACAAAGCGGATGCAACGGTGAAGGTGGCTTCCATCACCAGTCAGGCAAAGGCAGAAGCCGAGGGCGGGAAAGCGATCTCGTCCTACATGAGCAACCTGAATAAAGCCGCGGCTGACAGCATGGAGAAGGAAGAGCGAAGTCGGATTGCTCGGTATAAAGCGTTAGGAGTTTATTAAGATGCCAAGTTTTGCCAGTCCGGGTGGTCGTACTACTACCGTCAACACGATCGGCGGTTTGACTGCCGTAGGGAGAGAATCCCAGGAGTTAGAGGGACAGCTACAGCTCCTCAAACTGAAGCAGGCGATCGCCGCTGCGAAGGGGGGGCAGAGTGCGAATACGGGCGATGCTCCAGGGCAACTGCAAGCCGCACGCCTGGCAGCCGCCCTACAACAGCAGCAGGCAGCAGCGGGGAGTAATCAAGCCTTGCAAACACAGCGCTTGCAGACGGGTTCGGCTGACTTGGCGGCAAAGCTACAGTCTACGGAGCGTCTGACCGGGGCACAATTGGCGGCACAGATGCAGCAGCTACAGCAACGGCAGGCAGGCGATCGGACGCTTCAGGGCGATCGGATTCAATCGACCGAGAAAATCAATACCCAGAACCTGGCGGCTCAGGCGGCGCGACAGGCGACGGATATCCAGGGCAAGAAAGACCTGACGACGCTGGGCACGGATGAGGAGCTGCGGAAACGGAAGCAAGCGGCTA
The DNA here is from genome assembly GCA_019359375.1 of Lyngbya sp. HA4199-MV5. GTDB lineage: Bacteria > Cyanobacteriota > Cyanobacteriia > Leptolyngbyales > Leptolyngbyaceae > Stenomitos. The sequence continues at coordinate 7,281 of JAHHHL010000091.1, read as the reverse complement.
CAAATGCGCTGGCGTTGTTTAATGCGTCTCCTGGGAAAGCGCTGAACAAGCTGAATCCGCAGGCAGCAGCAGCGCAGTTGGCGTAGGGAAAGGGTAAGGGGTAAGGGGGGAAGGGGTAGATGCCACAGAAGAGTCCACAGTTTGATGTTGATAAAGCGCGTAGCCGGATGTCGGCGGAAGACCTGGCAGGGTTTGACCATCTGTGCCGTTTTAATCCCACCTATGGGGACATTCAGGGACGGCTGAAGGAGCTGGGTTTTACGGTCAGCCACAGCGCGGTGCAGGCGTGGTATACCACGTCTTACCCGGTAGGCGAAGAGGCGAAGATCATCAATGGGCTGATGCTGACGTATACGGGTGTGGAACCCTATCAGGCGTTGCAGATGAGCATGTCGATCGCGGTCAAGCTGACGGATGCTCTGATGGGGCATTGCACCGAATCACGCTTAGCGTCTGCGACTGCTGGCGACTTGATGATGACGGTGGGGAATTTGCTGAAAGAGATGCGGACGTGTGCCCGTGTGCTACAAGATTTTAAGGTGACGCGGGACAGGAAAGCGTTGGAGCTGGCAGGGGGCTATCGACTCGTGGAAATCCTACGACATTTGGCTGAGGATAGTCCACAAGCGAATAATATTGCGGATTTTTGCGACGCGGCGATCGGGCAGTTGGAGCAAGAGGTGAATGGGTAGGGTAGGCAGAGGGCAGAGGGCAGAGGGCAGAGGGTATCTGAAGCTTTGCCTAAAATTCCAGTGTCTTAACGGTTGGAAATTTCCCCTTACACAGCGCAGGCTAAAGCATCAACGCTGACTCCTTTTATGCCCGTTCGTCTGTCGTCGCGGTCAAAATACCACGCTAAAAACCGGAAAACTGAACCCGCGCCTGCGTCACCAGCGGCTTTACTGGCACGTCAAGACCTGGGGGCGTTTGGCGCGTATGTCGTTGATAAAAAGCCAGCAACGCATCACAAAAGCTGGTTTCCGTACCTGGTGACGGGGGAGGATTCGACTGAACTAAACGGCATTGCAGGCGGGTATTTGTCGATTCTGGCTCCACGAGGATCAGCCAAATCGACGTGGCTGGCGCTGTATGCGGCGTTTGCCATCGGACTCAATCCCCACATTCAGATTATTTATGTGGGCTACTCGGAATCGGTGGCGCTGAAGCAATCCCGCATGATCAAGCGCATCATTGCCAGTAAGAAGTATCGGCAGGTGTTTCCCCACATTCGACCGGGGCAGAGATGGTCGGACCGCGATTGGGAAGTGGACAAAGAATACGCGGGAGTCACAGCGCTCGACAGTGACTACACGTTCTATGCGGTGGGCTGTCAGGGTGCGATCACGTCTCGGCGCTCGTCCCTCATCATCTGCGACGACCTCATCAAATCATCGGCGGCAATTGCGAATCCAGATACTCGTGAAAAGATGCTGTGTAACTTCAGTGAGGTGCTTGAACCAACGCTTATCCCTGGGGGTCGGGTGGTCAGCATTGGGACCCGCTTCCGTTCTGACGACATCCACGCGACGGAGTTTACCGCTGAGAACGGGTGGCAGGTGGTACAGCAAGCCGCGATTGAGATTGACAGCACGGGGAATGAGCGATCGTACTGGTCTGCGCGGTTTGGTCTGGCAGCGTTGCAGAAGATCCGCGATCGGAAGCCGCTTATCTTCTGCTTCCAGTACCAGAATCGTCTGCCTGACAACAGCGAAAATGCCATTATCAAGCCTGCGTGGATTTATTATGATGAATGACCTTGAGCTGTTCAATGACCGATCCGGGCCAGCCATGCGTGATAAGTAACGGCAATGCGTTCGGATGTTTGGAGCGGACGTGGATAACGTGAATGTCCAGCCCATCGATGGTCGTTACGAACTGCGGTAAGGCATTTAGCTTCGCCTCGACTTTCCGCCAGTCGTACTTCGTTCCCCAATAACGGACGAGATCCTTCATCGTCTTCAGTTGCACGCCCTGCGACTGGTCGGCGACAGTCTCCTTATCAGACCAGCGGGTGGCTGCAATGCGTTGGCGGAGATCGACGATCGCCGCTTGTGGAACGTGGACGCGAAAGGGGCGGATGGCATTGTTTACGATCGCCTTATGCGTGACCTGGGTTTGTACACCCGTCTGAGCGGATTGCTGGGCAAGCAGGTGAGCGGGCAGTCCCAGAAACACCGTTGCAACCAGGAACCCGACGAGGAATCGTGAGAGCAGGACGACAGCGGCTGTGGTGCGGGTTTTGGTTGCGTAATGCACTTTTTTCAGGTTGGGCATGGTGGTTTCTCCTTGCTGCGAATCGTCCTCACGATGCAGGCTAAACCCGATCAGTAACCGTCAACCTCGGTCACAGCTTTAGCAAACTCCTGTGGTGCTTCTTGCGGCAAGTTGTGCCCAATGCCGCCTTTGATCGTGCGGTGCGAATATTTGCCCGAGAACCTCTTGGCGTAGGAACTGGGTTCTGGATGCGGTGCGCCGTTGGCATCACCCTCCAGCGTGATGGTGGGTACGGCGATCGTGGGGAATGCGACCAGCCGCTTCTCAAACTCGTCATACTGCGGCTCGCCTTCAGCTAGACCGAGCCGCCAGCGGTAGTTGTGAATCACGATGCTGACGTGATCCGGGTTGTTGAACGATGCTGCGCTGCGATCGAATGTCGCATCATCAAAGTTCCATTTCGGCGATGCGAGTTTCCAGATGAGCTTGTTGAAATCGCGGCGATATTTTTCGTAGCCCGCGCGCCCGCGTTCCGTCGCGAAATAGAATTGATACCACCATTGAAGTTCAGCCTGCGGCGGCAGTGGCATTTTGTTGGCTTCAAGGCTACCGATCAGATAGCCACTCACGGAAACGAGCCCCTTGCAGCGATCGGGCCAGAGTGCCGCAATGATGTTGGCGGTGCGCGCTCCCCAATCATACCCAGCAATGACTGCTTTCTCGATTTTGAGCGCATCCATCAACGCGATAATATCGATCGCAAGTGCGGACTGCTGACCATTGCGGCACGTCTCGCTCGAAAGAAAGCGTGTCGTGCCATAGCCGCGTAGGTACGGGATGATCACCCGGTACCCCTTCGATGCCAACAACGGGGCGACATCGATATAGCTGTGAATGTCGTAGGGCCAGCCGTGCAGCAGGATGACCGGACGACCATTCGCTGGACCCGCTTCAGCGTATCCGACATTCAAGACACCGGCATTGATCTGCTTGAGTGAGTCGAATGGCATGGTTGTTCCCACGGTTGGTTTTGGCTTGCTCGATTGTGCGTTGGCAGAACCGAATCGTCCTAGCTGTGTAGTCGCAAGGATCATTGCCACAATGCCCAAAAAGCGGCGGCGTTGTTGGTTGATTTTTTCAGACATTGATCTGTTTCCGATGTTAATCACGCAGGTAATGGCAGGTGTATCCGCCGGGATGCTTGCGCAAGTAGTCCTGGTGGTAATCCTCGGCGCTGTACCAGGTTGAGGCGGGTTCGATACTCGTGGTAATCGGTCGCTTCCAGTGCCCCGACGCGGCAACACGCGCGATGACACGTTCCGCGATCGCCTGCTGCTCCTCCGTCTGCGGAAAGATCGCCGAGCGGTACTGCGTCCCAATGTCGTTGCCCTGGTGGTTGAGCGTCGTGGGGTCGTGCAGGCGGAAGAACCAGCGATCGAGCAGCTCCTCGAAGCTAAGCACCGATGGATCGAAGGTCACGCGGACTGCCTCGGCATGTCCGGACAGGCTGTCGTGCGTGTCCTCGTACGTCGGGTTCTCGAGCCAGCCACCTGTGTAGCCGACCTCGGTGTCGATCACGCCAGGTACCTCGCGCAGGATGTCCTCGACGCCCCAAAAGCAGCCACCAGCAAGCACGGCTACCTCCAACTGCTGTACATCGGTCGTCACTGGGTGAGTCGCTCCATTTCTCTCGATCTCGCCGCTATCAGATACCTGCCCGCTGTTTGGTTGTGTAACTTCTGATTGAGTCATGGTGTCCGCCTTTTGAGTCGTTTTGGATTTGTTGGTTTGTGCGTAGCCGAGCCAACTAGTGTAGCGATCGAAACGCAGCACGGATCTCTGTAGAGGTCGGCACTACGATCGACCTGCCCTTCAAGCTGCAACTTGACTCCGCGTGAATTCAGCAGCATGCGATGTCACGAAGTCGTACATGCTCGTTGGCAGCTTGCCAGTGAGCTTGAACAGGTCATCCGTCATGCGATCGTACTGCCCCTGTGCGTGAAGTTCGGCTATCACTGCCAGGTGGTTGACCAGGTGCGTTGGCACCCCAACCTTGCGAAGCGTATCAACCCACCCGGAGAGCGGCACGTCACGATAGCGAATCGTGCGACCGAGTGCCTCAGAAAAGACGCGCGCGTAGTGGTCCAGATCGGCTGACTCAAAGCCGGTCAGATTGTAAACCTGACCAATGTGTGAGGTAGGGTCATCGAGGATCTCGGCAACGGCGCGCGCCACATCAACCGCCGAGATCGGTGAGGTCTTGCTGTGGCCCAGTGGCAGCACCAGTTCGTCGTGATCTCGGATGCCAGCAGCGGCGAGACGCAGGAAGAAGCTCTCGAGAAAGACCGTCGGTCGCACTGTAACGACTGGTAGCCCCGACCACGCCAATGTTTGTTCCGCCAGCCAGTGCAGCTTGTGCTGCGGGCTGTCAGTGGTCTCGGTGATGCTCATCTGCGTCACTGTCATTTGCGACATGTTCACGAACGCCTCGACACCGTGGTGCTTCGCTACTGCGGCGGTGTTAACGGTGGCTTCGAGATAAGCCGCCGAAACCGACATGCCGAAATAGATGCGAGCAACCCCTGCGACCACCCGGTGCATTGAGGTGAGATCGGTCAGGTCACCCTGCACGACCTCAGCTCCGAGTTGGCGCAGTGCCTCAGCGCGTTCATCCTCTCGTCGCACTAAGGCGCGCACCTTATGCCCTCTAGCGAGCAGCATTGCAGTGAGATGGTGACCGATCGCCCCGACATCGCCAGCCGCTCCGGTCACGAGGATCGGGTTGCTATGTGTGGATTTCATCGTCATACCGTTTACCTTGCTTTCACTTTCCTGTCGCTTGTTGCGAAGGTGTATCTGTTTGCGTGATCAACCAAACGTGAACGCAAATGCCTCTACTCCGGCATCCAGAAACTTGATCACGAACAAACAGGCGATCGCTAATAGGCTGCGGCTGTCGGATCAGTTGGTACAACCGCTGTTCTGTCACCGTGCCTTTACCTTGCTCGTTAACATCAAGTCCGTGAGCGGTGCCTACTGGCTGTCCATCCAGGATCACACGAAACCGTACAGACGTTCCTCGCACGGACGGTCCCAAGACGAGATGCAGGTCGCGGGCGTGGAAGCGGTACGCGATCTGCCCGCCGGACTGGTTCAGAACAATGGCGTGTCTGCCGATCGTCCAATCGCCTGACAGTGACCATTGACTACGGTGCAATTGCGTGGGAGCGGTATATAAACGAGGCTTGTTTAACACTGCGCCACCAGGAGACACAAAATTCTCCATTCTTTCGTAGCCGAGGTAGTTTTCAGGTGATTTCAGGTTGCCCCAATCGGCAGCCGCCTCGAAACCGCGAGCGTCAACTTCAACCAGATCCGGTTCGATACGACCTGTTCCAAACTCAGACAGGAGCTGTTGAATCACCCGTTCCGATTGCTCGTAATTGCCTTCGCCGAAGTGGTGATGCCGAACACGCCCTTGCCTGTCGATAAAATAAAGGGCGGACCAATAATGGTTCCCGAACGCGCGCCACACCGCATACTCGTTATCCACGGCGATCGGATAATCAATGCTCATGTCCTTCAAGGCTCGGCAGACATTATCGATCGTCTGCTCGAATTCAAACTCAGGCGTGTGTACACCAATCACGACGAGTCCCTGATCCTGATACTTCTCAGCCCAGGCGCGAACATAAGGGAGTTGGCGCAGCCAATTGATGCAGGTATACGTCCAGAAGTTGATCAGCACAACGTTTCCGTGCAGTTCGTCAACCGTTAATGGCTTTGAATTGAGCCACGTAGTTGCGCCGACAAGCGAAGGTAGTTCGCCTTCGATCGGTAACTCAACCGTTGCCAACGTGGCGTGCTGTGCGGTGCAGCCGGGTATGCCGAGTTGGGTGGCAGCAATGGTTTTAATCATGGTTGTTAGAAAGTAGCGACGATTATAATTGATTGACACATGCTGAACTCTCTGTTGTTACGTTCTTTCCAAAGCAGTCATTGTCACGCGCGGAATGGCTTGAACGATGCCCTGAGTTCTTGAGTAAGAATCGTTGGCTGCTCCCAGGCTGCGAAATGTCCGCCCTTTTCCACCCGGTTGTAGTGGATGAGGTTGGAATATGCCCGCTCTGTCCAACTTCGCGGGGCGGCATAAATCTCATCCGGAAACACGCTCACAGCGACCGGGATGGTGACGTGTTTAGGGTCGAAAAAGGCAAACTTATTTTCCCAATACAGACGAGCCGAAGAAACAGCCGTGTTCGTCAACCAGTAAAGCGTGATGTTGTCGAGGATGTCGTCTCGCGTCAGTCCCTCAGACTGTCCGTCAAAAACACGGGCGATGAGCGCGTAGCTACTTGCATCGTGGTCGAGGATCCAGGCAGCCAGACCGATCGGTGAATCCGCAATGCCGTACAGCGTTTGCGGGCGGTTCGCCATTTCCTGAGCATAACCAAGTCCGTGCTTATAGAAAAAGTCAAGCTGATCCCACGCCTTCTTCTCGTCGGCTGATAGACCGGATGGCGGTGGATCGCCGAACTTGAGTGCTTTCGCAATGTCGGCTGGAACCGTGGCAGGCATGTTGGTATGAATGCCGAGCAGTCCCGGCGGTGTCAGCAGAGCCATCTGCTCTGTAACGGCGTTTCCCCAATCACCCCCTTGCGCCACAAAGCGTGAGTAGCCGAGGCGCTGCATCAGCACGACCCAGGCGCGTGCAATACGGGCAGGTTCCCAGCCAGTTGTGGTCGGCTTGCCTGAGAACCCATAGCCTGGAAGTGAGGGAATCACGAGGTCGAATGCGTCCGCTGCACTGCCGCCATGTGCTGTGGGATTGGTCAGTGGCTCAATAATCTTCAGTTGCTCGATGATCGATCCGGGCCAGCCGTGCGTGACAATGAGCGGCAAGGCGTTTTCATGTTTCGATCGCACGTGAATGAAATGAATTAGGACTTACGCATTGACAAGATGCATCTCATGTGGGGGTAGCCTTCATGCCCGTCAACCGGGATGCTAAGGTGTCTCCCGCTATGGTTAGCCGCTCATGCGTACCCTCAGCAAGCCTTCCAGTGC
>JAHHHL010000090.1 GCA_019359375.1 Lyngbya sp. HA4199-MV5 | reverse complement strand
TCGGGATTGTGGGCTTGGCGCTGAACCTGCGGGCTTACGATTTTGTGTCGCAGGAGTTGCGGGCGGCGGAAGACCCCGAGTTTGAGACGTTCTACACGAAGAACATTCTGCTCAATGAGGGCATCCGCGCCTGGATGGCTCCTCAAGACCAACCCCATGAACACTTTAGCTTCCCCGAAGAGGTACTCCCCCGTGGTAACGCTCTCTAAGGTTAGCGGCTCACATGTCTACGTCTAGCTTGTTCTAGTCGGGTATATTGCCCCTGCGATCGCGGGGGCTTTTTGTTCGATGGCTGCTTCTCAGCATGATTGTGTGTTCCCCATTTCTAATTGGGTGTGTTACCTTAAGGAAAGGTGGTGAACCACTTGGAGCCTACGGGTTCCAACCTTTTGAAACTACGCCGTTAAGGATTTAGGAGGTGATGCCCATGTCAGATAGTAGTAAATGCCTGGGTCATCAAGCTGAAGTTAGCCGGCTGTGCGCCGGGGCTGTGCTCTAACAGTTAACCTTCAGTCCGAGTGATACTCAGTACACCCGGATTTTATGGCTGACTCGGAGTTCCTTCCGGCAGTCTGGTTTCAGTTTGAAGACCCGCTACACCGCTCCCACGAGGTTGTTCTGTAAACTTGAACGCCTGGTAGGAGCGGATAGTTTTTTAAAGGGTGCTTTAGCTCTGCATGGTACAACGCCTCAAGCATCAAGCAGACCACATGAACCTCGAAAATTCGGTAGAGATTCGATTAAGTCCGACGGTTGGCTTCTATAGATATTTTGACTCGGACTATTCTAGTGATCAAAGCCGAATTCTAGCGCTTAAAGCTGTTTGGCGCGCCTGCGCCAGCAGTCTTGCTTAGACTACCTTTAGGGACTATCAACATTACGTAATGCTTACGTTGTTTGTTGGATCAATGTTTGTTACCTATGGGAAAGTGAAGCATCTCATACTAATTCAAATTGAAAAGCCGACCTACTCTGTAGGGCAAGGCATTGCCTTGTCTACCCCGCGATCGGATCTGTAGCCGTCATGCTTTCAATCGGTATCGAGCGTTGCTTAAAGCCCCTTCGTCACTTCGTTTGATTAGAACTGCTTGCTTGAAGTGGTTGTAACATCTCTCTTAACAGCTCAGGCTCTCTACTGCTCGCCCTTCGAGGTTGGATATGACCGATAGCCGGGATCAGTCCCAGGAAACGACTGAGTGCTCTGGATTAATTGAACAACTTCTGGCGATCGGCACGGCGCTTTCCAGTACCCATGACTTAGGAGACTTACTTGCTCTCATCCTGACAAAGAGTCGTGAGATTACCTGTAGCGATGCGGGTAGCGTTTACCTGGTCGATCGTTCTGGTCATGAGCCAGTGCTCTGGTTCAAAGTCGCACAAAATTTTTCTCAGCCTGCCGCATCCTTTCGCGAGTTTGCGATGCCAATGACCCCAAAAAGTCTGGCTGGCTACGTGGCGCTGACGGGCGAAAGCTTAAACATCCCGGATGCGTATGACCTGCCAGAAGGCGTACCGTACCAGCTCGATCGCAGCTTTGACCGCAGCATCGCCTACCGCACGCGATCGGTCCTGGTCTTGCCGATGCAGAATCAGGAGCGCGAGATGATTGGCGTGCTCCAACTCATTAACCGCAAGCACCATCCAGAGACGGTTATTACGGCTGAGAACGCGTTAGACGAGACGCAACCCTATTTTGATTGGGAAAAGCGAGTGCTGCAATCGCTTGCCAGTCAGGCTGCCATCTGCATTGAGCGCAACGAACTGCAAGAAAGCATTGAGCACCTGTTTGAAGGCTTTGTCAAAGCATCCGTACAAATTATTGAAGCCCGTGACCCTTGCACTTCTGGTCATTCAGAGCGAGTGGCAGATTTGACGGTGCGGCTCAGTCAAGAAGCGAATGCGGTCACGATCGGGTCACTCCAGCCAATCTACTTTAGTGAGCGGCAGATTCAAGAAATCCGTTATGCGGCGTTGCTCCATGATTTTGGCAAAGTTGGCGTACCAGAAGCCATCCTGGGCAAACAAAAGAAACTGTTTCCCATGCAGCTTGAAGTCATCCGCAACCGATTTGCGCTGGCACAACGCACGCTGGAAATGGACTGTGCTCAGGCAAAATTCAAGCACCTGGTTGAGCATCCCAGCCACCACTCAGCAGACGTTGACGGCGAGGGGTGTTCTCATTGTCAGCGACTCAGTGCGCTCGATCAAACCTTGGAGCAGGCGATCGCTCAACTCGATCGTTACTGGACGTTGCTGGTTGAAACGAATGAACCACGCATCTTGGCCGAAGAACCCCTGACCCAGTTGCGAGAGTTAGCGCACTACACCTATCGGGATATAGACGGGCACCTGAGACCGTTGCTCTCTCAAGAGGAAGTGATGCAGCTCATGGTGCCGCGCGGCACGCTAACGTTGGCAGAACGAGACGCAATTCAATCCCACGTCACTCATACCTACGAATTTTTGAAGCAAATTCCCTGGACAAAGCAACTTCAGAATGTTCCCGCGATCGCATACAGTCATCACGAAAAGCTCGACGGCAGTGGCTATCCGTTAGGCTTAAAGCAGCCAGACATTCCCATCCAGTCGCAGATCATGGCGATCGCCGATATTTACGATGCTTTGACAGCGGGCGATCGTCCCTACAAGCGCAGTCTTTCTGTGCCAACGGCGCTGAAAATTTTGCGGCAAGAAGCAGCCCAATCTAAACTAAACCACGATCTGGTTGAACTGTTTGAGCAGCGCCAAATTTTTGCCGTGTTAGGGCATTCTGTGCTCGAAGAACCTGAGCGATGAGCCGTAATCTAAAGCATTGAGCAGCTTAAAATCAGTGTCGTCATAGTGGGAAACGGCATCAAAAAGTTCGCGTTGTGCCTCTGGATGAAATTCGCAAGCCACTAAACGTGCCGATTGCGTAACGCTTGAAACACCTGATCAGCAGGGATGGGGCTAACGTTACCTTGCTGCACGTCCTGAATATGCTGTTCAGCAACCTCTGCCCAAGCAGCATCAACAATGGCTTGGTCTGGAGCATCAAGACTGCTCAACAGATGCTCAACAAGCATGACGCGAGAGTTCGGTGGTAAAGCGAGAGCAGCGCGAATAATTTTGTCGAAGGTGTTGATCATAGGGTGTATTGCTCGATCGCACGTCCACAAGCAGCGAAGCTATCCTTCATGTTAGTCTACAGCGCGATCGCTCAACCATCATGCTGTTTGAACGTTCTCTAGCACCCACTCTCGAATCAGGTCAGCGTAATCCATTCCTTTTGCCTTCGCCACTGCTTTAATAGCATCCACGTCTTTGGGTTGCAACCGAATTTGCACCACTGTTTCGCGCTCGAAGACGGGTTCTGCTACTTCTTCTAACTGGTCTTCAAACGCAGTCAGGTCGTGGCTATCCCAGAACGCTGCAAGTTCCTGGATAGAATCAGTGTGTGGCAGGTGCTGATTGGTCATCGTCTTTTCTACTTTCACTAGAGCGCAAAAGGTATGGTTACTGCGATCGCTCCAATACGCTCGCAGTAGCAGCAATTAACTCTGTTCGTACACGCGCAAAAAATCTTCTCTAGAAATGCCTGTTTGCGTGCAAATCGCTCGCAACGTACCGCTTTGAATCTCTCGCTGATTTGGCATTACAAGCGGAGTTTCGGTGCCGTCGGGGTTTTCTCTCGCCATGACGATATGTTCTCGCTCACGCACCATACGAAAGCCCAATGCCTCAAATGCCTTGATCACTCTCTTTCTTGGCGCAGCAACTGGAAACTTTGCCACTAGACACCAATGCCTGCTTCAGCGATAAACACTTCGATCGGAGCGGTGTCTGCTAAGTTTTCTTCCCCAAAAACGTCGATGTAGCAGGCGATCGCAGACTTCACATCCGCCAGAGCTGCCTCATACGTATTCCCTTGCCCCACAACTGCGCCGTCAATGCCCAAGGGGTAAGCAACATAGCCATCAGAATGCTTTTCGATCACAATCTTGAGTTGTTTCACTGACTCTTCGCTAATTTTAAACGCATTAACCCATCAAGCGTATCGTACCTGAAAAGTACAGAGCAACGTGACTGTAGAAACAGGCGATCGCGTGCAGACGTAAAAGGTTGATTGAGGAAGCGCGATCGCTCTACAGACGTTCCTCGAAAATAGTGTAATTGACTTGTGAACTAAAACTAACGCTTGTCAGAGTTATTAAGGTTTAGCTTGCTTCAAAGCTAGTACCGCTTTCCAATCTTGAATCGCCTGTTCAGTCCACATCCAATTCGTGTAAAGCGCCTCTGGTTCAAAGTTCACTGGGTCATCAGCAAGCACCCTCTGACGTAGCTGAATCGCCTCTCTTTGAAGATTAGCTCGCTTAATAGGTGCCTGTTTTGCTGCCGACTTTACCGACACTAAAGCTAGTCCAGCGTAGGATGTTAGAACTTGTGATGAAAGCCAATCTACTTGTGAAGAGGAAGGAGGGGCAAACGAAATAGCTGATTTATCTTCTTGTGAAGGGGAAGGGGAGACAAAAGAAATAGTTGATTTATCCTCCTCCTGCAAAGTTGTCGGTGACGGTTTTACGGATGGAATGCTTGGTTCGCCCGCCAACTATAGTGCTTGGAACCAAGCTTGACTAGCGGTATTGAGATCACCTGTAGCGTAGTAAGCAAAACCTAAAGCATTTTGGTACTCGATAGAGTCGTAGTCGTAGACAAAACTCGGAGCATTTAGGTACTCGGTGCTCGTTTTTTGCTTGTTTTGCTTGACAGCAGTTTGCCAGTAGCCACGAGTATCGTCAAGGCTGTAGTCTTTATTGCCTGCCTTAATAGACTGCCATATGAGACGACCTATAAGAAAGTTGATAATGGGGTTGTCTTTCCGTGATTCCAAGACTGGTGTTAGCACAGCGGTTGCTTGTGCAAATGCGCCCCGATCGAGTAACGCTTCGATCGCAGGCTGCGCTGCTTCAACATTGTCCTGATTCAGTCGCTCAGTTGCCAGAGCAGCCACAACGTTTGTAGTAACTTGCTTCAAATCTTCCGATGTATTTATTGTACTAGAGGCAGATTCAGGGATGGAAGTTTGGGTCTTTTGGGGTAGCCATTGATCGTGGAGAACCCAGATTCCTAAAAGGATTGAACTCCCAAGCGTACCTACTCCAAGCCACAGCAGCGGTTTATGCCACTTACTCCCTAAAGGATTACCGTTAGTTTGCTGTTGCAAAGTTTCCACGCTACTCGTTTGAGCATCGGGAGAACCTAATTCACACTTGCTGTGCCTCTTAATTGCTCTACAAGCTGATTTCCTACGTGCTGAGCTTCTATATGCTGAAGTGTACATGGTATATATCCGGGGAGTCTTAAGACTGGGGGAAGTTGTTGCAAATCCTCGTGTGTCTGAATCTTCTGAATGATCTTGTATTGGTTCGCTGGGAATTTGCTCTTCTACGAGACGTGTAAGTTCTTCTAGGAGATGCTCAACTGCTGGACTACCATCTAAACTGACCCCGATGCGATCGCTGATCAATTCAACATCTTCATCGCGCAGTTTCAGTACGGTTTGCAGACGCTTCAGTTCGTTGCGGGTTTCGGCGCTGAGTTTACCGTTTTCTGCGTTAAGTGCTTCCTGGAGTGCCTCGGTAAATTCCCCAAGGTTGCGCTCATACTCTCGGAAGGGTTCTAATACTGCCGCTTCGATGACGCTGGCATTGGCTTCAGTCACGTTTAAATCACGTCGCCGCTGCTGTAAAATTCTGCGTCCGATGACTGAGATTTGACCGTTGCGGACGCAGTTTTCGACTTCCTTGCGATATTCCAAAGTTGGATCGCCCATCGGGGCTTCGCCAGTTGAATTGTATAGCCTTCCTTCACCGCATAAATTTCGGGCTTCATGGCAGGGGCAGCTTCCTGCACTTTGCGTTGGGCGTAGTGGTGCAGTTCATCTACAGTGATGTGTCCGTCGGTGTCGGTGTCGGCAGCTCCGGTGTGGATGCCTTCGACGAGAAAGCGGGTTGTAGATCGAGAGGTCTTCGCCGGGTTGTGCAAAGGCATATTCCACAGCACTGGAGGCAGTCAACACAGCGCGACCTTCGCCACCCAGTTGTGCTTTCACATCCACCGAGGCATCGTCTTTTGCCATCATGCCTGTGGCAAAGGCACCGCTAAAGCAACAGTCGAGAATCACCACCTGTCGTCGGGATCTGGATCTGGTCATGACTTTATGAACAAAGCTGGCAGCAACGGCGGTGGTTAGTAGGCGGTCTTTCTGCGTGCTGCGGGTTGCTAGCGAGAATTCGTTTGTGTCTTTGTCTTTGATGCCGTGACCAGAGAAGTAGAGTAGGACGAGATCATCTCTCTGCCGATCGCGAAACAGGGCATCGATCGCCTCTTCCATTGCTTGCTTCTCTGGATTCTCCAGCAACCGCACCTCATCAAACCCACCCCTTTCAGCATCGCTCAGGACGGATTGGACGGCGTTGATATCTCGAAGGGCAGCAGGCAGGTTAGCGAGGGCAGTATCGGCAAATTCGCTGACTCCAATGAGTAATGCCACTTTAACCATGCCAAGCTCTCACTGTCGCCAATGACTGAAACTCTCGCTGTTTTCAGAATAACCGGAAATGTTGTGGCTGGCTGTGGCTGATGTGGGGCTAGAGAGGGAAGCGATCGCACAGATAGGGCGATCGCTTCCTTACTCAAGTGGGAACGTTCTCGCTCGAAATAGGAATGATGCGGTTTCAAATAGGAATGTTCTCACTTCAAACAGAAACGTTCTCACTTCAAACAAGAACATTCTCATCTCAAACAAGAACGCTCTCATTCTAAACAGGAACGATGCCATTTCAAACAGGAATGTTCTCACTCAAAATAGGAACACTCTTATCTCAAACAAGAACGACCGCACTTGAAACAGGAACGTTCTCATCTCAAACAGAAACATTCCCACTTGAAATAAGAACAATCGGCTTTAACCTACGAGCGATCGCCCCTCTTCCCGAACAACGGCTATTAAAACTGCACTTTGAACAGTTGAAAGAGTTCTCCGGGGAGCGTTTTTGCAATTTTGCCGCCTGCTGCGTGGATGGTCTTTTTCCAGTCGGCGATCGGTTCTAAAAAGACTTCTGCGCCCAGGTACATTTCTAGAATCGCCCAGTTTTCTGCTAGCGGTGTTTCTGGGTCGAGTACATCGAAGACAAAGACACCACCGGGCTTTAAGACGCGCTTCGCCTCTGCCAGTACAGCCGCCCAGTAGTCGATTGGATAGTAGCAACTTACGCCTGTCGCGATCGCCAGATCAAACTGGTTTGCCTCATAGCTCAACTGGTGGGCAGCTCCCAGCGCCACTCCTTTGAAGAGCTTCGAGTTGAGTTGAGGACCACGGGCATTCAAAATATCGCGGGCAGCGGTACTAATTTCTTGCCCATAAAACAGCGCGTCCCATTCGCGCCACGGGTAAATTAAAAAGCTCACCCCACAGCCAATATCCAGGCAATGCTGATTTTTCTTGGGCTGAACAACGCTCCAAAAAGGAGATGCTACCTTTGCCTGAAGCGATCCTGACGCTCGCTCCCGAAAAATGGGCATTGCCTCTACTTCTTCGGGTAAGTCAAAGGGTTCACCCCGATACTCGCGGTTAAAGCGTACCGTGACAGCCGCAATCTGGCTTTGCCAATCCTGAGTGGGAGGCAGTTCACTAAAATAACTGTTGCTAGAGAAGGCTCTTTGAGACTCAGATTCGTGCTTTTTTGCCATGCTCAGATTCGTTCCTCTAGCAACAATGGTGTTTGGCTATTAGCTATCAGCTATATCGGTTTCTAGCCGAGTGGAGTACAGTCACACACAGGCAGAGGGCAGAAGTGAAGAAGACGGTGGTTTTCCTTCTGCCTCCTGCCTCCTGCCCTCTGCCTCAAACCTGACGGCTGACCGCTAATTCTATCAACGTCCCGTCAATGCCCGGTTAAAATTCTGACGATAGGACTTGTTAAAGATAAAGATGGGCCATAGCAGCGCCAGATACACACGACCACTGCTGAAATTCGTGCGCCTGAAGCCAGTCCAGAATTTCCAGATGCCAGCAACGTAAGCGCCCCCTAGCAGGATGACGAGCAATGTACTCATTGGTTTGATCCTTGAATTGACTGAAAAAACGAGTGACTAACCACGCAGAGACTCCAACTGAAGCTACATCCATGAGCGCGATCGCTCCGGATACCTTCGCTCTTGACACAATGACTGAACGGCAACCTCAACGAAGCAACTCCCCATAAGCGTAGGGTAACGAACCGAATTGAATCTACTCCATAGAGTAGCCTCAGCACAGCGGTTTTTCATTTTCTACGCGTCAGGCTAGCGCTCAGACAGAAGAGCTTCAGGCTAGCGGTTTTTAGAGCTAGTTCTATCCTAACTTGCAGTATAGGGGCGATCGCAGAGCAGATTAGCTTCCGCCATGAGCAGAATCTTCCGTCAATGCTCTTGATGGATACACGAATCGTCTTTAACGTATGACACTAGAGGAGGGGAGAGAGGGATGAGGGGTGAAGGCTAAAGGATGAAGGCTAAAGGATAAAAGTTTTGAACAGTCACCAGTGATCAGTGAGACAGTCACCAGTGAATCGTGAGTATTGAGAGCATTGGCATCACTGAAGGCTGAAAACCGATGGGCAGGTAACTGATCACTGAAAACTATCATTGGAGACTGAAAACGGTCTTCTGCCTCCTGCTAACAACCAACAACTTTTCTTGAATGCCCATCGGGCTCTACAACCCCACCTTCTGCCTCCTGCCCTCTGCCTCCCTTTGCCTTCTTTTCCCAATCAAAAATCTTTTTCAAACCGCTTAAAATAGGATGACGACGTATGCGAGCAGTTTTAATGGCGGGAGGGTCTGGAACACGGCTACGTCCGCTGACGTGCGATCTACCGAAGCCGATGGTGCCAGTGCTGAACCGCCCGATCGCGGAACATATCCTGAACCTTCTGAAGCGCCATCGCATTACGGAAATCATTGCCACGCTGCATTACCTGCCCGATGTGATGCGCGACTACTTTCAGGATGGTAGCGATTTTGGTGTGCAGATGACCTATGCCGTGGAGGAAGATCAACCGCTGGGCACGGCTGGCTGCGTGAAGAATATTGCCGAGTTGCTGGATGATACGTTTATTGTTGTGAGCGGCGACAGCATTACCGATTTTGACTTAACGGCGGCGATTCGGTTTCATAAGCAGCATCGCTCCAAGGCAACGCTGATTTTGACCCGCGTGCCCAATCCGATCGAGTTTGGCGTGGTGATTACCGATGGGGACGATCGCATTCGTCGGTTCCTCGAAAAACCCTCGACCAGTGAAGTGTTCTCAGACACCGTTAACACCGGGACGTATATCCTGGAACCCGATGTCCTGGATTATCTGCCCTCTAACCAGGAAGCCGATTTTTCTAAAGACCTCTTTCCGCTCCTGCTGGAGAAAAATGAGCCAATGTATGGCTACATTGCTGAAGGTTACTGGTGCGATGTGGGGCATTTAGACACCTACCGCGATGCTCAGTACGATGGCCTGGAGCGGCGGGTGAAGCTGGATAGTGCCTACGACGAGCGATCGCCCGGTTTATGGGTCGGGCAAAACACCTACCTTGACCCGACCGCCAAGATTGAAACGCCTGCCATGATTGGCAGCAATTGCCGCATTGGTGCGCGGGTGCAAATTGATGCAGGGACGGTCATTGGCGATAACGTGACGATCGGCTCCGATGCTGATCTCAAGCGCCCGATTGTGATGAATGGAGCCATTATTGGCGAAGAAGCCCATCTGCGTGCCTGTGTGATTGCACGCGGTACACGGGTTGATCGCCGTGCCCATGTGCTGGAAGGTGCTGTGGTGGGTCCGCTATCCACGATCGGCGAAGAGGCGCAGGTGAGTCCGGGGGTGCGGGTGTGGCCCAGCAAGCGCGTGGAGTCGGGCGCGACGCTCAACATTAACTTGATTTGGGGACATGCCGCCTACCGTAATCTGTTTGGGCAGCGCGGGGTCTCTGGTTTAGCCAATATCGACATTACGCCAGAGTTTGCCGTCAAGTTAGGCGCTGCCTACGGTTCGACGCTCAAGCCCGGTGCCCACGTTGCCGTATCGCGGGATCAGCGCAGCATTTCGCGGATGGTGTCGCGATCGCTCATTGCAGGGTTGATGTCAGTAGGCGTGAATGTGCAAAATCTGGAGGCTACGGCGATTCCCTTAGCGCGCACGATCGTGCCCACGCTGTTGATCGCGGGGGGTATTCATGTGCGGATGCATCCCGATCGTGCCGACCATATTTTGATTGAGTTTTTTGAAGACAATGGCATCAACATTTCCAAAGCGCGTGAGAAGAAGATCGAAGGCGCTTACTTTAAAGAAGACTTTCGCCGCGCCCAGATCCAGGAAATCGGCAACGTCGTCTATGCCAACCAGGTGGTGGATATCTATAGCACTTGCTTTGAAAAACACCTGAACATCCCAGCCATTCAGCACAGCAGTTCCAAAGTCGTCATCGACTATGCCTATGCGGTGTCGGGTGCCGTTTTGCCCCAACTTCTTGCTAAATTCGGGTGCGATGCCGTGGTGTTGAACGCCAGCCTCAGCCATACCGCCCCTAATCTCGCCGATCGAGAAGTGTTACTGAGTCAATTAGGGCATGTCGTCGAAGCACTCAAAGCCAATTTCGGCGTACAGGTGTCGGCAAACGGTGAGCAACTGATTTTGGTGGATGAAGCGGGCAGCGCCATTCGAGGTGAAGTGTTGACGGCACTCATGGCAGACATGCTGCTGGTACACCACCCCAGAGGCACGATCGTCGTACCCGTGAATGCGTCCAGCGCGGTTGAGCAAATTGCCCATCGCCATGATGGTCGAGTCATTCGGACGAAGGCAAACCCAACCGCATTGATGGAAGCGTGCCACACCAGCCCTAACGTGATTTTGGGCGGCAGTGGCGACATGGGCTTTATCTTTCCCCAGTTGCATCCCGGCTTCGATGCCATGTTCTGCATTGCCAAGCTGATCGAAATGCTGACCATTCAGGAGCGATCGCTGGGTCAAATTCGCGCCGATCTGCCCCGTGTTTGCCACAAAACCTGCATCGTGCGGTGCCCCTGGACAGCCAAGGGAGCCTTGATGCGCCATCTAGTGGAAACCCACCCGATCGACAGCCTGGAACTGGTGGATGGTGTGAAGATCTTCAACCACCAGCACAATAGCTGGGTACTCATCTTGCCCGATGCTGGGGAGCCTGTCGTGCATATCTACGCCAACAGCCACGATCGCGGCTGGGTAGACGAAACCCTACGCGAATACCGCTTACGGGTGCAAGAATTCGTCGATCAACACCAGGGAGCAGAAGCCGCGAAAGCCGAGAACCCGTACTAAAATAGAGTATTGGTTGTTAGTTGTTAGTTTTTAGTCTGAGCACTGGACTGATGATGCGACAGGGCGAGTAGTGACGTGCGAAGCCGCATATTCAACGTAAAAACGCGGGGTCTGTATTTCATTACTGGCAACTGCCCTTCTAACAACCAACAACTAACAACTAACAACTTTCCCAGGATTGCTCAATGAATAGCTGCATCTTGATGGCAGAAATTGTCCAGGCTCCCGAACTGCGCTACACGTCCGATACGCAAACGCCGATCGCCGAAATGTTTGTGGAGTTTCCGGGTCTGCGTGCGGAAGATCCTCCTTCGCGGCTGAAGGTTGTGGGCTGGGGCAATCTGGCACAGGAGATTCAAGAGCGCTTCCATCAGGGCGATCGCGTGGTGATTGAAGGCAGCTTGAGAATGAACACGGTTGAGCGACCTGAAGGCTTTAAAGAAAAACGTGCCGAACTCACGGCTCAACGCATTCACACCCTGGGAGCAGACACGATGCTTGAAGCTTCTACGACAGTACCAACCGCTAGCACCAGTACAACCGCCGCTAACACGACCACTGCTAAGCCGAGCACTCCCACCACACCCGCGACAAAGCCATCCTCCACACCAACCGCAAAAGCGAAAACCGGTAAGTTTCAAGCTGCACCCGAAGCCACACCAACCGGAGCAGATTTTGACGACATCCCCTTTTAGAGCACCCCTTCTCATCTGTAGCGGTTCTCGTTTGAGTTCAGACAAAGGCTGAGGTTTTAGGTGATTTCCGGCAAAGAAGATACCAAATTAAGCGGGTTGGATCAGGATATCCCACTTGGGTAACAACGGCTTGCGTTCTAATCTTCGCTCCACTGCTTTCATCGCTGCTTTGGAGAGCGAA
>JAHHHL010000089.1 GCA_019359375.1 Lyngbya sp. HA4199-MV5 | reverse complement strand
ATCCGGGTTCGACTGCCTGTCAGGCTCTTGGCACTATTGAGGATCAACCTCTTTGGTTAGCCTTATTGAGAAGCCTACGCCATTTTCATGCTTGGGGGTGAGCGCAGATCATGGAATACTGCCTTCTGCCTCCTGCCTCCTGCCTTCTCAACTTAAAGCTCCCCCTGCTTCCTCCGCTCCCTTTGCTCCCCTTCACGTTCTCATTGCCACATACTGTCCCGTATGCGTGGCAACAACAATGTCCCCGCAGCGGGTTTCGGCGTTGAGGGTGATTCTGGCTTTACCGTGTCGTTTCAGGGTGGTGTAGAACGTGAGCCAATGGGCACGATCGCACTGACAACAGGCAACGATCGCGTCTGTTGCAGGTTTGATAAACTCAGTGCTGCTGGCTTGAATCACCAGACGATTCGGCGTTTCTTCTACCTGAAGCTTTGCCCACAACAGCGCCCAACCCGCCAAAATGCCCAGGCTAGAAATGCTACCACCAAAGATCGTCTCCCGGTGGTTGATGTTGGGCGCATAGGGCGCGAGAAGGGAAATCTGCTCGTCGTCTACTGCCAGAACCGTGATTCCCATGTGTTTGGTAATGGGAATGTGCTCATGGGCATATTGCGTGATGACATCGGGTTGCACAAAGATTGCCTCATCAAGCTACAGCCGTCAGCTTAGAAGTTTTGAGTTAAAGCAGTTGTTAGTTGTTAGTTGTTGGTTATTAGTGCATGAGCCTTTTCTGACTCCTTCTAAAAACTAAAAACTAACAACCTTTCTGGTATGCCCGGAGGGCTTTACAACTCTCTTGCCTTTATCCCTCATCCCTCATTCCTCATTCCTTCTGCCCTCTGCCCTCTGCCTTCTGTCTTATCAAACTACCTAATAGTCATAAGGATTCTTCGGTTCTGCGATCGGCTTCAGCGTTTTGGCAACGATCGTCAACTGCCGTTTACCCGCCAAATCTGCCGTCATCATCTCTCCCTCCACTTCAAACCAGCTATCTGGCTTGTACAAATCGCGGCTTTGAGCAAGCTTGACGGGTAGACTGATGGGATAGGCATCCGCCGCGCAGCAGGTTATGACAAACCGCGAGAGCAGCAGGTAATCCTGGGGCAAATCTTTGGGATAGACGACGAAGCCCTGCACTTTTGCCTTCTGTCCCGCATAGGCATCCGGTTCAGGATACACTGCCAGCGTTCGCACCCAATCGACCAGGGTTTTGTCTTCGCTATTGGTGGTGGCTCGAAAGGCTTGTGGCTTCACACGCGTCAGGGTGAGGGTATCATTTACGCCCCGATCGATCGCGGTTTGGCTGGCAAAGGCACGAGGCGAAATTAGGAGTCCCAAAATCGCTGTTCCTAGCAGCAGGGCGGTACTCCATCCAGGCGGAAATAACGTGAGATGTCGTTCGGTTGCTCCACCCCGCACCGATCGCCGCATTTGCTTGACTAACAGCATCGCCTTCAAGCCACTCACCAGCAGCAACACTACCCCCGCTGCAACGGTCAGTCCCATATAGTTGGGATGAATCAGCAGACTGAGCTTTCCGGTCAGCCAGTATTTGAGGAAAAGAACCCCCCAGGCGGCTATCGCCAGTACATCCAGCCAGGGCAGAAAGGTTTGAAACGATAGAGAAGAGCGATGAGAACGGGAAGCCATAGAGAAGAAATAGGAGAGGAGGGAGCAGGGGAGGTTAGGGGAAGGAAATTTGTAGGGTTAGTGTACCTTCTTGTAGCGGTAGATTCAGTGCATAGACTCTCTCGCACCTTAGTCGCCAAACCTGAAGTAGTCAACTCTGATTGGAAAAACTGTCTATGTCGGAATCACTGTAATTGAGCAAGTTAAGATGTCAATACGCTTTGGAGGCGTTGGAGGATTAAGCGTGTGATCATGCGACAACCCCGCTACAGCAAAGAAGAATTCGCTCGACGTGGCAATGCGCTCTATGAAGCTCAGGTGCGCCAACATGTAGAGGACGGCAATCATGGGAAAATTGTCGCGATCGATATTGAAACGGGCGCGTTTGAAGTTGCTGATACGCCGATGATAGCCGTCGATCGACTGTATGAGCGTGAACCTAATGCTCAACCTTGGGTGATTCGCATTGGACATCGAGCCGTCTTTCGGTTTGGCAGTCGTAGTCTGAGCAAGCCTGTATGATGCTTGGCGTGGTTAACGATAACTGTGAAGCAACCATCAAAATTGCTGTGGGTCGTATCGGTTCACCCAAAAGAACGGTTGATGCAATCATTGATACAGGATTCACTAGCTTTTTGTCCCGACCGCTTGCCATCATCACCGATCTTGGCTTGCCCTGGCATTACCGCGATGTTGGCACCTTGGGCGACGGGAGTGAAGTCGTTTTTGAAATCTACAAGGCGGCTGTCGTTTGGGATGGGCAAAATCAAATTGTTGATGTGGCGGCTTCCAACGCAGATCCGCTCGTGGGAATGAGTTTACTGTATGGATTTAAGCTTCAGATTGAAGCAATTGAAGGAGGTACTGTGACGATCGCACCCTTAAGGTAGAGCAAAACAAAGGGGCTAACTCACGTACAAATTCACAATGAGCGTAAATAGAAATGTCAGCAGTGCAGCCAGGGCAAACAGGTAAAAGACGGCTCGTGCTTTGAAAATGGACAGCATCAAGCCAATGCCTTTGAGGTCGATCATGGGACCAAAGACGAGGAATGACAGCAGCGAACCTGTAGTGAAGGTAGAAGCAAAGGACAGAGCGAAAAACGAATCGACGGTGGAGCAAATCGAGACGATCGCTGCCAGCAGCATCATTGCCAGAATCGACGTAACAGGACTCTGACCCAAGTTGAGAATAAGATCGCGGGGTACAAACACCTGGACGATCGCCGCGATCGCGCTCCCCAATACCAGAACGCCCCCCAGCTCTCGTAGCTCCTGTACCGTATTCTCCAGCAGCAGCAACAGTTTAGACGAGGCAGGCTTATCGGCTGTGTTGGCTCCCAGCATTCTCGCCTGCAACTCTGCCGCATCAATCTGCAACGGTTTCGCCGACTGCCCCAAAAAATACGTCCCCGACTGCAACAACGGCGAAGTGGACGCTTTCCCCCTTCCCCCTTCCCCTTCTGCCCTCTGCCTCCTGCCTTCTGCCCTCACCGGAATTGCCCTCGCCACCGCAGGCTGCAACAGCGGACGCAAATCTGCCTGAGCGCTGAACACCCAACCAATAATGGTCGCGATCGCCAGCGAAAAGCCGACCCGCATAAAGACAATTTCGGGTTGGTCACGGAAGGCTGTCCACGTCGCCCAGAAGACGATCGGGTTAATGGTGGGCGCGGCTAACAGGAAGCCGATCGCGACAGGAGACGGCGCACCCTGCATGAGCAGTCGTCGTGCAACGGGCACATTGCCGCATTCGCAGACGGGAAACAGAAAGCCAACACAACTGCCTGCCAGTGCGCCTAGAAAGGGGTTCTTGGGGAGCCAGCGCACCAGCTTGCGTTCATCCACAAAAAACAGTAACACCCCCGAAAACAGCACTCCTAAGAGCAAAAAAGGCACTGCTTCCACCAGCAGGCTCAAAAAGAGCGTAAAGGCGCTGTTGAGTTGGGTGAGGTTCATTCGTTTCGCGTGTGCGGTTTTGGGGTTGCAGGTTTCGCTTGCAGGACGATCGCAACCATCAGGTCATTCTACAGGAACGTCTATCCTACTGGAACGCCCAAAAACCTCAACGCAGATTCAACGTACCCAACAACGAGCGATCGCGTTGAGCTACTCCAGCGGGATTTTCAGTTCCTCAGGCTGCTTGAGCGCGACTTGCAGATCGAGCCGATTGACGGTGCGATCGAGCACAGTGCCAATCAGACAGGCACCCGCCAGATTCACGCCATCCAGGTTGGCATTCTCCAATTCAGCGCAGAGCAAGTTGGCTCCAGATAAGGTTGCCCCAGCCAGATTCGCGCTCTGAAGGTCTGCCTCTTCAAGGTTCGCTTCATTCAGCAAGGCTCCCTGCAAGTCTGCCTGATTCAGGTTCGCACCGTGCAGGTTCGCACCACTCAGATTGGCACCGCGCAAGTCGGCACCGCGCAAATCCACCCCCTGCAAATTCACGCCCATCAGGTTGGCACCGCTGAGAAAAGCTCCAGAAAACGTTGCCTTGTTGAGGCTGGCTCGCATCAGGTTGGCACCCCGCAGGTTGGCACCCCGCAGATCGGCTTCAGTCAAATCTGCCTGCATCAGGTTCGCACCGACCAGACTGGCTCGTACATCGGCGGCAACGAGCTTGCAGCCCACCATATTGGCACCATCCAACGCTGCCCCAGACAACCTGGCTCGACTAAGATCCGCTCCAATCAACCGTGCGCCTGCTAAGTTCACACCCTGGAGATTCTGACCCGACAGATCCTCATCTTCTAAATCAGCGCCGCTAAGCTTTTTAAGATTGCCAGACTGAATGGTGTTAGTGCTCATTGAGGGAGGGGGAATGAAAGGATATAAGGATAAAAGTTTTGAGTTGAACCAGTTATTAAGTTGTTGGTTGTATAGCCCTTTGGGCATTCAAGAAAAGTTGTTGGTTGTTAGTGCATGAACCGTTCTGACTCCTTCTAAAGACTAACAACTAAAAGCTAACAACTCCCTTGCCTTCTACCTCCTGCTTTCAGCTTCACTAGCCGCCTGAAACACATCATCGGCATAGTGAGAATCGATGAGCCAAAGCCCTGCCGAGATTTTGGGGACGCTAACGGAAAGATTTAAGCCCTGCTGAAAGCCGCTGACTAGCAGCGCCAAGGTATCCACCAATTTGGGATCCCAGCGATCGCCCTGCTGCTGTTGGCATTCAGTGAGTGCCTTCGCCATGCATTCTTCTTGACTCAACGACGCATGGGCATCCGTGCTGGCGGTACGGAGTTCCACGACGCGCTGCTGAAACTCTGCTGCCAATCCCAAAATTCTGGACTCCAGCGGAATTTCGTCTCCTGCCAGCCCTGCGGGTTGTCCAGCGCCGTTCCAGTATTCTGTCAGGTGGGTGATGATGGTGGCGATCGCCCTCAAGCGAGGCATCGTCCGCAAAACCTGTGCGCCGGGTACAAGGGGACAACTGGGTGCCGTCGTGAGGGCATCATCATCGGCATAGCGCCCAAAGTTACCGGGACTCAACACCGTTTCGGCTGCCTGTAGGGGAGAAAGGCGATGGAGCAAGCCTGCCAGTTTGAGACGGTGTAGTTGCCAGACGGGTAAATCGAGCAGTTGACCGATCGCTTCAGCAAGCGCTGCTACTTCCGCCGCTGCCGTCGAGTTCTGGGCATCTGCCTGATCGGTTAACTGCGCCATGCGGAGAAACGCCTGCACTTCATTAGAGACCAGATTATGATCCAGCGGGGCATGGTGGAGTGCGTCTGCATCGTAGGACTTGCTGTATTCGCTAAGCGTGGCTTGACCTTCTTGTAGATAGTCCACCACCCGCGCCACGATCGGTCCCAGTTCGTCCCGTTTTTCGGGCTGGGCAGCGGCGATCGCGTTGACTTGTGCGGTGAGTTTAGCCGCCAGAGTGGGGTTGTAGCGCTGGATGTGGTCGATCGACAGTTCGATCGTCTCCTGCACCAGGTTTGCCTCAAACGTCCAAAAGCCGTAAAATTTGCGCTCTAAATCTTGAGTCGGTCGCCCCTGTGCCCCGTAGTCGGCATCCGAAAGCTCCTGACACAGCACCATTGCCGCATAGGTGGGTGCCAGAATCATCAGGTGCCATTCTTGCGAAACCGGGTCAGATGGCTCAAGGCTGACAATTTCGACGTTCGCTTTCTGGCTGGTGGGATGTTCCGTAAACCCTGCGTCGGGTGATGCCATGATCACAATCTGCTGCGATCGATCTGCCAGGTCTGCGTAGCGATCGGCTTCTTGCAGATACCATTTCCCTCGCTGAAAGGCAGTCACCACCACGGGTTCGCTACTGCTGGTGAGAATGCAATCCTCCAGCGCATGACACAAAGCTACCAGCGTATTTTTGTAGTAAACGCCGAAATTTAACGGTCGCTTGCCGGGATGGTTGCGTTGGTGACTAGCGCCGAGCGCCTGGAGAATGGAACCTTCTAACATTGCAGATGAGACGATTAAGGGGTGAGAACAAGCAGTCAGTGACAGTCAGTGGCAGGATTAGGCGTGATCGAGAGCGATCGCGCCCATTTACTTAAGACGCAGAGAGGGCGAGAGGTTTGGTTGCTGGAGCGATCGGAGCTGTCAGTGCCGATTCCAGATCTGCCCGTCCCAGCCGTTGTTCCAGGATTGCCATCACCTCACGACCAAAATCGTTGGGGTTTTGTCGCCATGCCTGGAGGCACACTTCACCAAACAGAGAGCCAAGCGGTTCGGGGTTCCAGAGTAGCTTACGCACTGTCCAGGGCGTGATGTTCATCGGGTCATACCCTGGCTTGAGGACATTCTGCTCAAAGGCATAGGTTTCCAGATGGGTGTGGGGCTGCAACCCAATGAAGAAGATCGCAGGTTCCACTTTTTCGGCACCAAAAATGTGCTCTAGCTCACGATGGTACGCGATCGTCTGGCGAATCGTCTCCGGTCGCTCGTCGATGACATTAAAGGAGTAGTTGACGGAGACCACATCATTGAATCCGGCGGCTTTGAGATCGCGGCAGTTCTCCAGCACCGTCCGCAGGTTGTAGCCCATCCGCATTTTACGAACTAACTCTTGAGAGCCGCTGGTAATGCCGATCTCAAAGTAGTTCATGCCCGTTTTCACCATCAAGTCACACAGGGCAGGGGTGAGATTATCTGCCCGGATGTAGGCTGCCCAGTGAATGTCCTGCATCCCCTCATCCAGCACTTTTTGTAAAAGCTCCGCCACGTCATCCATATACTTGCGGGCGGGGATCAGTTGGGCATCGGTAAACCAGAAGTTGCGCATGCCCCGATCGTACAACTGGCGCATTTCTGCCACCACTTCATCAGCGGGATTGATCCGTACCTGTTTGCCCTCGATCACCGTGTAGATGCAGTAACAGCAGTTATGAGGACACCCGCGCTTGGTTTGCACCCCGACGTAAAAATCTTGTGCCTCTAAGTAATAGTCAAACTCTGACCAGATGGTTTCGATGTAGTCGTAGTTGCAGGCGGTTTTTTCAATGGGAGTGGGCACTTCGTGGATCATGCGATCGCGTGCTTTTGTCTCACCCACGATAAAACAGCGCTCATCCAAAAAGTCCTTCCCGTGGAGCAGCTTTTCCAGCAACGCCTCGCCTTCGCCCACTGAGACGATCGTGCCCTTGGGTAAACTGCGACCCAACTGTTCATAAAACACGCTGACGGCACCGCCCCCAACGATCGATCGCACGGCTGGATTATACTTGCGGGCACGCTTCATGCCGCGTTTGATTAAGCCCAGGTTGCGCCACAGTTCGCCGTAGTACCCTTGTGCCACCCGGAGTAGCCCGATCGCGCCTCGGAGCTTTACCAGCGGGTTCCGCGCATAGTAAAACTCAAAGGTGTGCTGTAAGGGATTGCCACCCCGTCCGCCAACGGGTGCGTAAATTTGAATATCTCGCCAAGAGAAAACTAGCAAGGTTGGCTTAAACGCGTCAATACAGGCATCCAGAGCTGACGTATAATCCAACGGGGGCACCGTTCCCAGGTCAAAGATACGCTGATGGACGTTGGGAAACTGCTTGTGAACATGATCGGCAAGATAGACCACCCCGATCGGAAAAATCGGATTGCAGGGGAGGCGAACGTAGAGAATGCGGTTATCCATTACAAGCTAAGTTTTAAACCATGAACCGTAAACACATTTTTCTTCGGCAGTAGCTTCTTCAAAACAAGCCGACTCAACCAGCAACCTTAGACGAGGGTGATAAACGATGGCAGTGTCATGCACCGGGGCAGAATTCTGAAGACAATTTTCATATAACTTTACGATACCACTGACTTTCTTTTACTGCATTGGGTTTTTCTCAGTAAACTGTCTGAAGATGAGAAATTTTCCTGCGATAGGTTCAACTCTGTTAGGGTGCCTGCTCAGCCTCATAACCGCTATAGATTTGTCCGCTGGGGCTTAAGTAGAGAGAGCTAAAGCAGAGAGGGAGCGATCGCAATCTGCCCTCGCACGTCCCCTACAGAATGCCTTTTGGGGCAGAAAGTTGGATCAAAAAGCTGGTTGGTAATCGGGTTTACAGCCAGCGGGATCGCAGGGTGCTACGTTCAACCTATACTCTGTAGTTTCGGTGTGGTCTTCTTCATGGCTCAAATCTTTGATCCGCTGCCATCGAATAGCACCAATCCCATTCTTTGCTGCTATGTCAACGCGACGAGCCACATTCAGGTCGCTCGCATCACCAACATTGCCAACTGGTACTTTGAGCGCGTTGTCTTTCCGGGGCAGCGATTGGTCTTTGAGGCATTGCCAGAAGCCCAACTAGAAATTCACTGCGGCATGATGGCAAGCGCGATTATGTCAGACACCATTCCGTGCGATCGTCTTTATATTCAGGAAGAGATCAGTGCGCCACCTGATTCACAGCTTCTTGAACGCCTGAATGAAGGAGAGGATATTGATAGCGGTAAAGCCACCGCACCAGCCACCGCTGCACCCTAACAAATGAGAGAAGGGATGAGTGTGTGCCTTGAAGACGAGGTAGTACTTCGCCTCAATCCTTCAAAAGCCCCATTGCCTTGAGAGCATCACGCAGGCTTGTGGCTTCTGGCGATCGCTGCTGTTCATACAAGGCGATCGCTTGTTGAAAAGACTCCAAACTTTCGGTAATGCTTCCGGCGTTCAGGAGTGCAACACCCAGATTTTGGTGCGCTTCTGCATAGGTTGGCTGGAGCTGGATTGCCTGCTTGTAGTGATCGAGCGCCTCCTTTAAATTGCCCATCGCTTTGCACGTCACTCCCAGATTGTAGTAACCGATGGCAAAGGCTGAATCAATGGCGATCGTCGTTTTGTACAGCGTTTTGGCTTTGACCAGTTCGCCCTGATCTTTGAGCAAGTTTCCCCAGTTATTGTAAGCACCCAGTTTGAGACGCTGGTGCAACGGTTGCTCGATCGCCGCTTGATAATGTGCGGCTGCTTTGGCAAGGGCGTTTAGCTGGGTGTAAAGGCTCCCCAGGTGATAGTGCAACTCGTACAGCACAGAGGCATCGGTGGCAGTTTGCAGCCCTTGCTGAAGGAGCGTCAGCCCTCGCGTGGTTTCACCCACATCAGCATACAGGGCACCCAGCTTGCTGCAAATGTAAGCGTCCTCAGGGTGCGAGACCAGGTAGCGTTCCATGATGGTACGGGCACGATCGACTTTTTGCCGCTGCTCGATCGTCGCGACCTGATACCCCGTGTGTCGAATGGCAAGGTCTGGTACAGCGATAATCTGCCAGTGGCGTTCGTGCTTCAGCAGGTCAGTAACGCTGTCATCAATCAGTTCGTGGTAGGGACGGGTAAAGGCGATCGCAGGATGCCTGCGAAACAGGCGCGAAAGCTGTGAAGGGGGATGAGCGGTGCCGACTTCTTCTCGCATTAACGTGACGGCGATCGCGTGCGCTTGCTGCATTGCCTGATGTAAGTGGGGCACACTCTCTGGCACCAGCACTTCGTCCGCATCGAGGACTAAAATCCAGTCACCCTTGGCATACTTAAGCGATTCATTACGAGCCGCCGCAAAATCATCACACCAGGGAAAGGTGTAAACCTGTGCGTTGAACGTTTGAGCAATCTCGACTGTACGATCGCGCGAACCCGTGTCAACCAGAATAATTTCGTCTACAACACTTGCCACGCTGTCTAAACAGTGGCGCAACGTCGCTTCTTCGTCTCGTACAATCATGCAAAGACTCAACAGCATTGCCTGAGTTCTCCTGTCTACGCGCTTTTGGACTCCCTGGACGATCGTAGAAGAAGAGTGTCCACAATGTAGCAGCGATCTTCAGTGAGGTGTGAGGTGTGAGAAGAGTTGTTGGTTTTTAGTTTTTAGAAGGAGCCAGGAAAGAGGCATACACTAACAACCAACAACCAACAACTGTTTCAACTTCCTACTCCCACTTCTACACCTATGCAAGCTTCTGCTTCAGCGTGCCATCTTCAAGGTTGACGACGCGATCGGCAAAGTCAATGATGCGCGAATCGTGCGTCACCATCAGTACGGTGCGGTTGTGCTCTTTGGCTAAACGGTGCAGCAACTCGATGACGGCATACCCATTTTGAGAATCCAAAGCGGCAGTGGGTTCGTCTGCCATAATGAGCTTGGGATCGCCCCCCAGTGCCCGCGCGATCGCCACTCGCTGCTTTTGCCCACCGGACAAATCGCGGGGCAGTTGGTTTGCTTTTTCTGCCAGACCCACCTGCTCTAGTAACATGCGTGCCTCTTTTGCAGCCGCCTGCTTCCGGATGCCTTTCACCGTGAGCGCGACTTGCACATTCTCTAACGCCGTTAACGCCGGAAACAAGTTAAAGCCTTGAAAGATAAAGCCGATGTGCGCCAGCCGAAACCGTGCGAGTTGCGATCGTGACATCCCCGTAATTTCCTGACCCAGCAGATAGACTTTCCCATCTGTCGGGGTCAGAATGCCTGCCAAAATCGAAAGCAAGGTCGTTTTTCCCGAACCAGACGGTCCCATCAAAAGCTGAACCTCACCGCTTTGTAATTCCAGGTTCACATTCTTCAGGGCGTGGTAGCAACCTTCTCCTGACTGAAAGCTCATGCTCACCCCTTGAGCTGCGATCGCCAGAGCAGTTTTAGTCAGACTAGCTTTGTTTGGTAGGGCGGAAGAAACGGCGGCGTTTGGGGCTAAATAGGTCGCCACAGGTAACTGATATGCAGTCATGGGGTCATGAACGTGATGTACGTAATGTTAGACGTGAACACAGACAGAAAAGTTCAACAGAGGAACGTTTAACAAAGGAGCGTGGCTCAAACGCCAGAAGGATAGCTTAGAAGTTGGTAAAGGGTTGAACCGCGCATTGTTTCCCGGTGGCGCAACGGCTAAAGCGCTGATTCTCCTATAAAGAAAACATCGTGCAGCAGTGTTTTTCACTATTCTCTTAATCAAATTTTATAAGTAGAGGACGAGATGGCAAGGAGCACCTGATGACGTAGCGATGAGCGCATGACAAAGACTGTCGTATTCGTTCATCGCCCTGGCTGGGTCTCAATCCTTAAAAAGCTGATAAGAACGAAAGACGTTGAGAAACGCAATGCGTGTTACACAGGTGTCATGGCATCAAGTGTCGCGTCATCAAGCGCTTTGACTTTTCAAAAGAGACATTGGGCTTCTGCTTTCTTGCCATTAAGCAGTCCTGATCATGGTGAATCCTGATGGTTAGAAAAGAAGAGACACAGATGTCAAGAGGGTATTACTTTCTTCCAAACGCTCATCGGTTCAAAAGCGGGTAAGTTTCACATCCGCGGTCTGTTGCGACAGAGCAGGCTTTACCGAACGCCTGATTTGAGTTTCCTAAAGCACGCCGCGACAGTGAATGGTGTCATAGAGCAAGTAGCGGTCTTTGCAAAATTAAGAGTCAAGCGCTGGATGAGCAAGCGTATCTGCCTGTGACCAGGAAAAGCGGGAAGAAGGTTCTTTGTTGTAAAAAGAGTGCGATCGTGCCCTGTTGACACACGCTATGTCCATTGCAAAAGAAGCAAGCGGTTTCTTCAACTAGAGCTTTAACAAGATTTGCTTCAGCTTGATCAACTTACACGAAAACCGGAAGAATAAAGCAAAAAAATAAACGTAAATCTGTGAAAAAAATATTGTTAGGTTTGAGGGATTTAAGGCTATATTTTCTATAGTGCCAGATTACTGGTTTGTCCCTACTTCATCACCCTGGAGTTCTCAGGATAGAGAGATGACTGATATTGCAACGACTCCACTGACTGGAAAAGCATTACTTCAAAAAGTAAAAGAACTTTCGCACTTGCCGCGCCGAGAAACAGCAAAGCGCTGTGGGTACTATACAGTAACGAAAAATAACCAGACGCGCGTCAATTTGACTGATTTTTATGACGCGGTACTGGGTGCCAGAGGCATTCCCCTAAGTCCTGAAGGATCGAAAGATGGTCGCGGTCGTGAACCGACATACCGAGTGAGCGTTCACAAAAATGGTCAAATCGTCATTGGTGCGGCTTACACTCAAGCGATGGGGTTGAAGCCTGGAGATGAGTTTGAAATTAAGCTTGGCTATAAGCACATTCACCTGATTCAGTTAGATGCCGGTAAAGGTGAAAGTAATGGTTCTCATGCAGACGCTTAGGATCGCGGATTAAAGTAAGATCGAACCTTTAGTCTTGTGGAGGGGCGAACGATCGTTCGCCCGTACAAGAAAGTGGCGAAATGATTTAATTCTCATTCCTTAGCTAAGACCCTAAGCGCTTTTTAAGGTCAGCAAACTACTGGTAGAAGCGGGGTTACCCATCTGAAACCATTGCAATCTTGTGCGTCGTAAGCCTTTCCATATTGGCTCTCAAGACGTGTTTTAAGAACATTGCCTTGCACTCGTTTGTGATCGGTTTCTATGGCACTTACAGACCGATTCAGCACCTTATTCATGGCTACGATCGCCGAACAATCTGCGATCGTGAAGATCATCTTCTTCTTTCTGACGTGGCTCATAGTCTGGTTGCCGATCGCCATTCCACTAACAATAGTGCTGCAATGGCGACCACCACAGCCGCTGTCAGTTGGACAAAAGCTTCCGCTTGTTCTGTCGCTTTACGTTCTAGCACCGCTGGTCTTGTGGGTTTTTAGCACCGCTGAAGGAACAACCTTTGCAGCCTATGGTTTTGCTATCAATCCCTCAAGCTTGCTCTCCCTATGCATCGGTTTGGGGATAGGCGTTTTGGGTGTTGGTCTCTTGTTTAGCCTTGAGCGCTGGGCAAACTGGATTGAACTAAAGCTGGCAAATCAAAGCCAGTTTTTTGCGGCGTTGCTACCGACCCTGGCGATCGGGTTAGTCGTTAGCGTGATTGAGGAATTAGTCTTTCGCGGTTTTTTACTTAACCAGCTACAGCAAGAGTATGCCTTGTGGATTGCAGCAGCCAGCTCAAGCCTCATTTTTGCCTTGCTTCATCTCGTTTGGGAAGGCAGTGAAATTGTGCCGCAGTTGCCCGGACTATGGTTGATGGGGATCATTCTCGTCATCGCACGTTGGGCTGACGGTGGCAGCTTGGGACTGGCTTGTGGTCTACATGCGGGATGGATCTGGGGAATGGCAAGCCTGGATGCGGCGCAGCTCATTCACTATACCGATCGCGCCCCTGAGTGGGTGACTGGACTAAAAAAGCAGCCCCTTGCTGGTGGCATGGGGCTGCTTTTGCTAGGGGTAACAGGTTGTGCGCTTTGGGGGTTAGGTAGATGAATGACGGTCAACCCTAAAATCAACGCATCAGCAATAGGGCGAAACGTCTTCGCCACAATCATCGGCTAAATAAGACAAGGCTCGGAAGCGCAAGCTCACAAGCTGGTCATAAAGGGGATTCAGCTTACACAGTGGTGGAATGTGCGCGATCGTGCGACCAAAAAGGTTAATATCACGCTCAAACGGACATTGAGAGGGAATCAGCTTACAAAGAAAGTGCGCGATTCTCGGATCTTGCACATCCATTTTGTCTAACCAATCGCGGACAGGTTGTAAGACCGTTGGATGAGGGTGTAAGTCTACATAAGAGTGCAGTGGGCGCTCAATGCCAGACACAAACATCGTCTGATGCGATTGCTCAGGTAGGGGCGGACGCTCCACTGGCACGTCGCCATCGCTTTGTGGTTCATTCAAGGTTGTGCGAAGGACTTCCAACACGTCTGTGCTAAGTCCCAGCGATTGACAATAGCGGAATAGGATTTCGTCCTCACAGGAGGAGTAAACACCGTCTGCGATCGCAACCATGACAGCCATTCTCAGGAAATGCTCAGCAGCAGCGGGGTCGTGTCCAAATGCTTCTGCTAGCTCAGCGGGTGAAACCGGATCTAGTGCCTTTGAGGTGTGGATGGCAGCCAGATCCTGGTTGGTTAAGGAAGTAATCAGATTTTTTTCCTCTAGATCGAAATTTCCATCAGCCCAGGCGATCGTTAAAAGTCCACGAAACCAAACGGATATTTGTTGGTTTGTGTAAGGAGATTGAAGCGTGCTAGTCATCCGTTTTCAGCTATTTCGACTAGATTCCGAGTTGATTCTAGCTCGTTCTTTACAGAAAGTAACTGTAGTCTAGACGACTAAATGCCTGAAAAGGCTGCTACGAGGCGCATTTTTGTTCTCTAAAGGTTTGGTAAATTTTGCTTTGATGTTAAAGATTCATTTCATTCGGTCTGGCATTACCGCTTCAAAGCAGTAGGGCACAGTCACGAAGTAAGCTCCACGCGTTAGAACCGTTCTCTACCCGTCTATAGTGATGAAGAGAAGGGATAAGCGGTTGTAGGTTGCCTAGAGCATTCAGTCTAGGGTTCTTATCACTAGGGCGCGTCATCAATTTAGCTCCGAAACCTTGTGATATCAGCACTGTCGCGCCCGTCTCAATAAACCAAGCTAGGGGCTGGAACCTTTGCTGCAAGCAATGTGTAGTCGTAATTGATGACAGCCCTTAGACCTTTTTCAGCATTCAGCTCATTTAGGAGGCAGGTATGTTTGGTCTTGGATGGCCCGAAGTTGTTATTATTCTCGTTGCGGCATTCTTAATCTTTGGTCCCAAAAAAATTCCCGAATTAGGCAGTACGCTCGGTAAAACGCTGCGTGGCTTTAAAGAAGGGATCAGCCAAACTGAAGACGAACAAGACGGGCAAGACGACGACTATCGTAGCTAGGAGCTGTCATAAATGACGATTACACATGACTTGCTGCAAAGGTTCCAGCCCCTAGCCTGTGTATCTATCCATTAGGCAAAAGTCGGTAGAACGTTGACAGGGCTTAGGAGTGCGCTGCCATTTGTGCGCCTTCGAGCAAGTGATGGA
>JAHHHL010000088.1 GCA_019359375.1 Lyngbya sp. HA4199-MV5 | reverse complement strand
AAACTTACCCGTAAACGGTCATTCTCGGGATGTTTTAGCAAAATTGCAAAAATTTTCTGAAATCCTTTTGTAGTAAGTGTTTTAGACATTGCATGGCACCTGGATGCAGCTTCGCTACCTTTGCCCCTAGATAGGAGTGAATCGGTGGGCAGTGACCAGTGATTCGATCTTAACCGCATACTGCCTTACTGCCACTACTCCCGTGTTATCGTTACGACATAGCCTAGAACTTGATATTGCTAAGATGACTGCTAAGCATTTGCTACAAATTGAACGGGCGATTCATCAACTCTCTGCCAAAGAAAAGCTCTGGCTGTTAGAACGGATTGCCCGCCAGCTTCGGGAACCGAATGAAGCCGAATTGTCAGCGATGGCGAGTGATCCAGAAATTCAGGCTGAAATGGGGGCGATCAATCAGGAGTTTGCTCTGACCGAAATGGACGGGTTGCAGAGTGCATGAGCATCCAACGGTCTGAGATTTACTTATCGCCAGGATTCGAGTGAAAAGCTCTGAATTTGGCGAATGCGCTCGAAGTCTTGATCAGCAGAAACGATTGTTAGATCGTAGTGCAACGCCGTAGCTGCAATCCATAGGTCATTCTCACCAAAGCCTAATGCTTGAATTGTGGATTGACGGCGCTGGGCTTTATCTTTGGGACCCAGCTGATTCATAATATCGCCTTTCAGTCTGCCATAAACATCGGCAACAGCAGCATTGATAGGGTATAAAGCGATCGTTTGCAAAAACGCAACCACAGATTGTAGATTTTCAGCTTGCCGCTCAGATTTCTGCACCATAAAGAGCAACTCTCCTCGCACAATAACGCTGGTTGCAGCACCCTCACTGAGGTGTGACTGTAGTTGCTGAAGCAATGCAGCATCTCCAGCAATAATTCGGCTACAGTGATTCGTATCAAGCAAATACATTATTAAAATTCCGCTGGTAATCGAGCATCATAAACTGCTTGCAAACACTCTTCAAAATCATCTCCCTGCCAGGTTCCTGCGAATTTTACTAAATCTGCTATCGTAGAACCCGTTAAAATAGGCTCTCTAGCCTCAGTCAAAACCTGCAACTGAGTTGATGTATCAGCCGTTTTTGCCAGCTTAAATTGCAGAAACTCTAAAAACTCTGCCACCAATGTAAGCTGTTCTGACGTAAGCTGATCAATCTGTTGATGGACTTGTTGACGAATTTCGATCGTAGTCATTGCTTAAGCTACCTCCTTCGATAAACAATAGGCTGCTGTTTCTACCATAGCGGCATCCAGCACCCCATACCCCAAATCAGCCATAACCGTTGGCTTTGCCTCTTGTAGCAAAATCTCCTCTCGCCACTTCTGAAACGAGGATAGGAAAAAGCCTGTGCGCGAAGTAATTGCACCTAATTGTCCCCGACCTCCCAGCAGGTTCAATCCACGCTCCACAAAGGCTGCATAAACATCATTTTTTGTGCGGGGGTAAGCCGTCTCTAGTTTGGTTTTCGTTTGCACGCTCCCTGCCCCAAAAGGCGGATTCATTAATGCCACGTCAAACGTCTTACGGCAAATGTCGATAAAGGCAAAGCCGCGAACCGCATCATTTGCAAACAAGCGCCGCTGATAGCTACTGCCCCAAAGAGATGACAAGTCTGCCTGCTCTGCGTAACGGTTCAGTGCCTTATAAATCTCATCCTCTATCCGCTCCCAAAAGCGTTCATCGATAATGTCGCCCACCTGCAACGGCAATTCTTGCTGTTGGGGTTCGCTTGGCTCAATCGTCAGCAATGCTAATTGCTCAGTTTTAGGACGGGTGAGCCATTGTTGCTTGGCTGCTTCAATGTCCTTGCTAACCTCCTGCTCAATCTGCAACAGCGATCCGGCTTCCCCTGCCAGCTTCATCGCTTCAAACACCCGCCTCACCAGTTGCCCAACCAATCGCTGCTCCGGCGTAGCTGATAAGTGATGTTCAAGAAACTCATTCAGCAACCGTTCCTCACCGGGCATCGGCTCCGCACAAACAATGTTCGATTTCTGGATCTGGGGACGGTTCTGCCGCTTCAATTCCTGAACTTGCCAACTCTTCTGCGCCCGCAACCACAAAGACAATCCAGCAATCTGAACCGCACGGGGATCAATATCAATACCGTGAATGTTGTGTTCAATAATCAGCCGGGGCACATCCCGCAAGAAGGCTTCTTTGGAGGGGTAGGCAGTAGGCAGAGGGCGGAAGGCAGTAGGTGAATTAGTATGCAGTAGGCGGTTGGCAGCAGGCAGTTCTAAACCCTGATCACTGCCCACTGCTTGCTGCATACTGCCCTCTCCGTAAGACCAACCTAGCTGTTGGAGAGCGAGTTCATAAGTCCTCTCGTCAGCCGTCCGACTTCCGCTGTCATCCCTAATATCACTGACTCTGCTTCCTTGCTCAAATAGCTCTGACGGCTGGCTATCATTACTTGTGTTTCCACTTCCCGAATTGATCCGTGAGCGATACTGAGAAATTGGCGAAACTCTGCTTTGCTCTGTCGCCCCTGTCCCTCTGCTATGTTCGAGGGAATTGATACGACGGCTCGACGGATCTGACTCGTCAAACCGAACATCTCCTCTTTCGGAAATTGTTTTGTCACTTTGTAGATCTCGTCTACCAGATCCATCGCCCGTTGCCACGCCACCAGATCCCGATAGTTCCTCACCCCCATCTTGTCTTCCTCTATCTACTGCCCACTGCCCACTGCTTACCGTCTGCAAGACCTCAAACTGCAAATCCCAGGCTTCCTCGTAAATACGCTCATACAAATCAAAAGCGTACAACCCAAAGTGCATTGACCCACAGGCAGGATCAAGCATCCGAATTTCACGCGGGTCTTTTAGCCGACGATGAGGAATAGTAGGCGGTTCGCGGTAGGCAGTAGGCGGTACGTTGTCTGCCCTCTGCCCTCTGCTCTCTGCATACTGCCCACTCTTCTCTGCCTGCTGCCTGCTGCTCTCTGCATACTCACTCCGCACTAAATAGCGACAACTATCTTTTAGCGCTGTTTCACCCTGGGTCATCTCATACCAGACCCGTCCCAAAGTATTGTCTGTCAAAAACTCCACCACGTAGCGTGGGGTAAAAAACTGGTTCCGCACTGCCAACTCTCGACTATTACGCGGAGCCGCCGACTCATCGCGCATTTTCTTCCGCTCTTCTTTCGAGTTGAAATACTGATAAATCCAGCCGATCGTCTCATCCTCTGCCCAAAGTGGTGCGATCTCTAGATCATTGATCAGCTTAAGCAAATTCTGCAATTCCGTTTCACTGGGAAACAAGCGCCCCATCGGGGAGAAGCGATCAAACAATACCCGCAGATCGAGCGCAAACTCGTCAAACAAACTGAACAGGTAGCAGCGGTACGCCTCTCCCGTTTCCCCCAGTCCTGTTCCGGCTAGGCGTTGATAAAGCTGAAAGCCCCTAGAAATATAGTCATTGGCGATCGACTCCGTAAGAAATTCCCTTGCTTCAGCCATCCGTAATGCTGCCAGACGGTTCAGCACCGTAAATGCCTGCTCACGGACAATTCGTTCTAACAAAGCTTTTGTATTGCTGCCCGGACTATTCGCCCGATAATGCTCCAGGGTTATTCGCAAGATTCGACCCGTTTCCCGACGCACGTTATCCAGATGCGTCATACTCTCCAGCGCCGTGACCTCTCCAGAAGTCGGGTCAAGTCCATAATCATTCTGAAGCTGGCGCGTAAATTCTTTGGTCAGAAGGGCACGAGCCTCACTAACAAAACGCTGGAGTCGGTTACGAGTCGCCTGGTCAAACGCCATAGAGGTAGTTAGTCTTGAACATCGTCTTGAATCTCGATCGAAATCTCGATCTGACCGTAGAGCGGTAATTTTGCCTGAAGTGCTTGCAATGACTGAAGCAACAGGCTCAACTGCTCTCGTGTCGTCACACGGGCGGGAACCCGAATCGACTCTTTGATTTTACGAGGTTCATCGTTAGCAGTGGGAGGTAATGTCCGCTCTGCCTCTAACCGTTGACGCTGCCGCTCGGCTGCCTGCTGCCGAATTCGCTCTTTCTGCTGACTCAATGTTGTATTCAGGTCATAGTCTCGCGCTAGTAATTGGCGCAACCCAACCAGATCTAAAGCAGGGTCAAGCAACAGTTGATCCAAGCGGGCACGAACATTGCTTCGCTCTTCCTCCGTTAATTCTTGCCATTCTGGGAGGCGCTCTAGGTCAGCCGCTCCCTCTTTGACCCGTTGCTTTTGTTGTTCTGCCAGTTCTTGTACCGCCTCCCGTACTTGCGACTGAATGCTAGTCAACAATGTATTCAAATCAGCCGCATGACGGTAAAAGTCATCTTGCTGAAGCCGCTGCCGCAACCGTTCCAGATCTTCCGCTAACTCCTGCCGGAGTTTTCCTGGAATCCCTGTATCAGGTAAATCATTGATTGCCAGTTGGTGCGACTGAAGTGCTCGGATCGTGGATTCCATGCCATTTTCTAGAGCACGCTTCACCTCGCCTGCCCACTTGAGCCTGTCGTATAATTCAGACTCCTCTCCACCCAACCGCTCTGGAGCATCAGACGCATCGGTTAACAGCACATCTGCCAACTCTTGATTGAGCGATCGCAGGCGATCGGCTCCCGGCAGTCCCAGACCTGTCAATTTTTCTGCCAAAGGTCCGTAGTCCCGCTGATAGTAAGGAAACTGCTTGACCGCAGCTTCACTAATATCCCGCTCTAGCGGAATCACAGGGTCTCCTCTTAATTCAGTCAGCCGTTGAGCAGCGCGCGCCAAGACTTCATTAGAAAGCTTTGTCTCCCGCAGAGACACTCCAATGTTACTAAAGCTCTTATTTGTTTTGAGAGCCTCGATCGCCTGCTGCCCAACCGCCTTCACTTCCCGACCCGAAATTTTGAGTGTGATTTCACCCGCAACCAGCATCGCCGCCAAGATGTAACGCAACGTGTCCTGTGACCAACCAAAGCGAGGCTGACTAAAGTGTTCACCCAGTCGTTTACCCTCAACTGTACCGTTACGGTCTATGTAGTCACGAATGCTGACGATCGCCCTATGGGTCGGTTGAATACGAGGTTGACCACTGACCACCTCTACTAACCCCAGGGGATCAAGCTGACTGGTAATCGCTGAAAGATTGGTTTGTTTCAAAAACCGCTCTGCTGCACTGGTCTCAGCCCTGACGGGTGCTTCACTATAGCGATCGAAAACCTGTTCAGCGACGTTGCTCAGATGCTTACGGGCAGCATCCAGCAAATCCTGACCTAAGGTTGAAACTGCCGTTACCTGTCCCCGAAATACAAATGACCCTTGACTGAGGGATTGTCGGAGTTTCTTTTGCAGCTCAACTTTCAAACCGTCCGCGCGGTTAAGCTGGTTCTTACAGTATTCACGCACCTCCTGATCTGGGTCATTCCGATACAGTTCCTCAATCCGTTGGCATCGATAAATTTCTTCTGCCAGGGTTTGTATTTCTGAGGATGTTCGCCCTAGTAAACAAATTTGTGTAGACTTCTGGCGCGATTCCTCAACCGCAGCCGCCCTTGCCCCTTCATATTCTGTTGGATCAACGAATTGAACTAGGGTTTGAACAGGATATTGTTCCCCCGCCAGGCTTTGAACACTGTTCCCTACCTGAACCTTTAACCCGGAGACAACCTGTAAACTTTCCAGCAAGGTCGCACGGGGTAGTGGGTCGAAGCCCTCTCGCAAGGCATCATTGGAAATTCGGCGAATATCAAAAGAACGCAACGGAACACTGGTTCGCTCCAGGTCAATATCGCGTAGTTTCTCACTGAGAAAACCGAGAATACCCTCATTCTCACTGAGAGGGATGAGTGGCTCATGCAGCATCGTGTCGATTGCCTGACGCACTTCCTCCAACCTGGAGGGAGCATCAACTGTAGGATGCATGAGATTCGCAACATTCTCCACGGTTACAGGCAGGTTACCAAGAATCTGCAAAACCGCAATAGACTTGGCAATTTCCTGATGCCGTACTGAGTCGTTATAAAATCTGCACGTACTCTGAACCGCATTATAAATTGAAGAAAATTTAGTGCGGGGAATATCACGGCAAACCGCATCATAGATTGTCACTGTTGTCGCCAACCAACCGATCGGCTGATCAGCCACAGGAGGTTGACGCTCATACCCTTCAATCAAAATATCCTGAATGACCTTGATGGCTGAACGTAGCCCAAGTCCACCTGTAGATTTTGCTAACGCTCCTAATAGATTGAGCAAAATGTCAAAGTGAACGGGAAGAAAGGGGTAAAGGTTGATAAACGTCTGGCGATCAAAATCAGAAGGATAGTATTTCGCATCCTTCAGTCGAGTGTTATGTCGCAGCGCCTGACCGTGTTTATCAAAGAGTTTCCCTAGCGTGTCTTCACCCTCAGGAGATTTTCCTAGCAATCGACGATAGCAAATCTCCTTGATATCATCTGCTTCTAAGTCAATTTGAATGGGAAACCGATCTTTCAGCTTGTAAAGCTTATCCGAGTTGAGTGCTGCACGTGGGTCATCTTCGGTCAATGTTTGCTGAGCCGTTGAAATAATCCAAACCTTTCCCTCACCCAGACGCTTCAGATTTTTGGCTAACCCATCCAGGTTGAGGATCAAGCTATCCCGCGACGCAATGTACTGACCCACCTCATCGACAATAAATAAAATATGTTCTCTTCCACTCTTCTGGCGGACAATCTCGATCATCTCCTGGACTCGTTCATTCTCGAATTTGAAGAACCCATCCGTATTAGAGTTGAAAGCATTAACGTTGGGAAAAAGAACCGGATACATCTCATGCGCTAGCTGGGGGATGAGTGCATCTACTGCCAGCGGGTCATTCTGAATATCCCTCCACTCCATACCTGGAAGCAATGCTCGGACTTTAGCTTCAAACTCTTCTTCCCGCCCATCCTGTTCAACCCGCCGTTCGAGAGCCGCGACTTTTAGATTACGGGAATAGCCAGCCCATTCCAGCACTTTATAGTAAAGAACAGTAGACACATCCTCCATCGTGGCACCCGCTAGCATTTCGCTCGCTAGGTCTAGCATCACTACTTCAGCCGGGTAGCGTTGGGCAATTGTCCCCAACTGTGCTCGAACCTGGGGGGTATTCAGACGATCCTGCAAATACTTTAAGAACGGAGTACCATCCAGCTTTTTGCTTGCATCAAAGGCAAATCCAAGATACTTCGTGAAAGAACTTTTACCGGAGCCGTAAAAGCCTGAAACCCAAACACCGATTTCATTTTCAGTGCCTGACTCCATTGCCAGCTCCATCTGATCTAGGAGTCTACGGAATTGTCCTTCAATATTTTCTGTAACAACATATTCCGAAATCTCCGCCTTTAGTTGCTCCTCTTTCTCAGCAGCATAGGCGATCACTTTTTCAATTCTCCGGTTCGGACCTTTGCTGGCATCAAAGAGATCTCGGATATTCATATGAAAATAGTAGGCAGTGGACAGTGAGGAGTGGACAGTAAGTAGAAATTGCACCGATCTTTTCAGATCAGTAAGTCACAGCTTTGTCGGTTCGGTTATCGGGTGTGGTTAATGCAAATAAAAATGGCTGTCATTGTTAATGTTAATCACTGACCACCGATCACTGATCACACTCTTCTCTGCCTTCTGCCCTCTACTAACTGTCTACTCTAACCTAACCACCTACGTGTACAGATCTATAATTCCCATCATCTTGATAAAATCCCAAAAACCTGAGACTTGTCTTACCTGTCCGAATACCGGGATATAAAAACACAGTAGGAATATTGAATTTACCCTGGAGCTGGCTTTCGAGCGCTCCAATCCTTAAGTACGGATGGAGTGCTTCTAGATCAGTGACAAGAACTAAAGCATTATTCTGCCCCTGCAAAGAAATTAGTTGATCCTCTAAACGCTTTTGCAGCGGAGCGCCTTTCGTTAACGCATTCGCCAGGGAATCATTCGCTTTCTTCCAATCTAATGGGGATTTACGGTCTGCAAGCAACCAAAGAGGACGGCGCTGATCATTCTGTAGAATCCCCTCAATTTCCGCCGCAATGGAAAAACAATGAACCTCCCAGCCTTCATTTCTTAAACGAGCAGTCCATGCCGGTGTTCGACGCTTCACCGCTAAAATTTCTTGAGGATCAAAAACAAGGTAATAAATTGGCTCAAAACTGGCGTGTCCCAATCCTCTACCACGCCGAATTCGCTCCATAAGTTCATCAAAATTAGCGTGCAGCGAGGACATGGCAAACTGCCTCCACACTTGGGTATTTCCAACTCATACGAACTACATCTCCCCCTGACTGAAGCAAAAACCATCCATTCAAAGATAGCCGCTTTAATTCTGCTAATACATCATCTCGTTCTAAACCAAATAGTGCCCAGTCAGAATGATGTAGTAAGCTGTTGTCTCCCAATCCCTGCGAATGTAAATCGTATGCTAGGTAGACCGCAACTTTGTCTGAAAGATGAACGGATAGGAATCGGCGTTTCCGGCGTACACCATTCTCCAGCAATCCATAGTCTGCACAGCACCCAGTTAAATTCCCTGCAATGCGCTTGATAGTAGAATCAGCCCATCGCTTAACCGTTTTGCCATCATCCACTGCTCGCTGAACAAAGTCCCGCGCAACTTCATTATGAAGTTCTTGATCACCAGCAGCATAACGTGACCAATACACTTGGGGAATAAAGTTAGCCAAAATGAGATTGGCACGACAAGTGAAAATCAGCAGAAATTGATGCAGTTCGTCTGAACTTAGTGCAGGCATCAACAACTTCAGGTGCTGAGCAGGCGCGGCACCATAGCCCAAGTAACGAGGGGCAAAACATTCAACCACAATGTTTCTGAGACGGCGAGCTGTCACATTGGGAAACTGTCCAGAGGCTAGTGCCTCCTTATATAACGTAGGCACAGTCATTCCCGGTTCCCAAATCTCTAGGAGTAGTTTAGTCTCCATCACTAACCCAAGACCCGCCTGCAATTTTGCTGTATACAAGACTGGCTGGTTCACGATTTGCAAACAAAATAAGGAAATGTATGAATACCCTGCTTAAAAGCTCCCAGGTAATATTGAGCTAGCAATTTAGGCCCTGAAATCTGGTAGAACGTTTCTGAAGAACCCACCGATTGTGGTCCTTCCGTTACTGTGACAGATTCCTCAGCGATAGAATTTAGTCCTTTGAGAGCCATATCCCGGTTACTAATTTCAACAAACCATGCACTTGGTGCCTCAAGGATTAGCTTTTGCAAATCTTGTTCCGTCTCCTCTGGCAATCGGAATAGATGAACTACATTTCCGATACCAATGTACTTGTCATGGAGCTGGCGAGCAGCCTCCCTAACTCCATTGTATTGAGCCAGACGCGCTGTTTTAGAGAACACGGGTTCTAGGAAAAATTGGCTAGTTGGCTCAAAGAAAGAGGTTGACCACCAGTTTGCCTGAGCTTTTTCACCTAGAAAACTAACCAAGAGCCTTAGATGACCATACTGAAGAATTAAATCTTGCATAGTTTAATTATTTGGGTTACTTGATCAATCCTTCCATCTCTTTCAATAAAGCTTCTAAGCGATCGCGTTTCTCCTGATCCTCCCATGCAGATGTCTTTTTGAGCTGACGGCTTACAGCATTGAATCGCTTTAGGTAGTCGGAAGGCTGAGCAGTAGTGTCTTGTGATTGCGAAAGCTGCTTAATACGGTCACGAATATCTCTGATCGAAAGGTCTTGGGCGATCGCAGCTTGAAGTAGCTTTTGCCGCTGCCCTTCATCCTTAATTCGTCCTATGGTTTGCGCCTTCGTATACTCAATTTTTCCTTGTTGGAGTGCCTCAAGCACTTCTTCAGGCAA
Source organism: Lyngbya sp. HA4199-MV5 (assembly GCA_019359375.1). Classification (GTDB taxonomy): domain Bacteria; phylum Cyanobacteriota; class Cyanobacteriia; order Leptolyngbyales; family Leptolyngbyaceae; genus Stenomitos. The sequence continues at coordinate 5,257 of JAHHHL010000088.1, read as the reverse complement.
ATTTCGTAAGGGCAAGCGATGTTTCACAAACGACTGCCAACTCATTCTTCCAAGGGCATTAAATACTTCTTCTACAACCTCTTCTTCCTGAACCACAACGTTGTGGTTCAAATTTCGAGTTGATTCATTCTGCATTCGATATAGGAGAGATACCACTTCCTGGACGGACAACTCCAATCGAATTGCTAGTAGCTGTAAGATTCCTTCTGTTTCCTCAACTGGGTTTAAATCCTCCCGTTGCAAGTTCTCGACCAGCGTGATTTGAAGTGCTTGCTGATCATTTAACTCAAGAATAGTAGCAGGAACCTCTGTTAAACCTACTCCTTGAGCCGCTCTATAACGACGTTCTCCCGCAACCAGTTCATATTCTCCAGGTTCCCCTGGCATGGGACGAACCAGTAAGTTCTCTAAGATACCGTACTCTCGAACAGAAGCAGTAAGCTGCTCCATCTTCTGAGGATCAAAATAGCGCCTGACCTGCTCAGGTTTGCGATGAATCTGAGCAAGCGGCAAAAAATTCTTGGGTGCATTAGTCTCTGACTGAACCAATTCTTCAGAATTGGAACCGAATAGCCTAGTTAAATCAATACTTCCCCCATAGGGTTTATCTTTTTTAGAAGCTTTGGATTGTGTCATAGAAGCTCTAGCCCTTCAATAATCTGATTCATCGTTTTAAGCGCAGGGTGTTTTCTATCATAAAGTGCTAAGGGCAGATGCTCTTCCGAAGCATCCGCAAAGATTGTAGATCGTGCGATTGGGGGGTAAACTGTCGCAACTGCTGAAAGCTGTTCTTGGATCGCTGCCAATGTCCGCTCATCATGAGAATTTCGCTGATCATACATGGTTGGTACAAATCCGGCGATCGCAAGATCTCGGTTTGGACGCGCCCGCACCAGTTTGATCGTGTCAAATAGCTGTTGTACTCCGTTAAACGCTTTGTATTGAGATTGAATTGGTACTAATACATGAGTTGCTGCAACTAACGAGATATAAGCCAAGTTACCTAAACTTGGAGGACAGTCAATCAAAATGAAATCATACTGTTCTTGAACGGACAATAGTGCCTCTCTCAAGCGAAAGTCACTCATCATGGCTGACATCAGTTCGCGCTCTGCTAAAGCAAGCCCTAAGTTAGCAGGAACTAAATCAACGCCTGGTGTGCCATCTTCTTTCTGAGTCTGAGCATAAATTCCCTTGTGAATGGGTAACGGCTCATCGTGCAGAATCGCGTGGTATATCGTTTTGTCTAATTCGTAAGGATCAAGACCCATAAATATTGTGAGGGAAGCCTGAGGGTCCATATCCACCACAAGAACTTGATAGTAATCTCCCTTCTTCTTACTCCGTTTCTTAGTCTTCACATCCAACCGCTTACAACAAGCAATCATGTATCCAAGTTGATTGACAAGAGAGGTCTTGCCAACCCCACCAGCCTGATTAAACAAAGCAATAATCCGACTCATTCAAGTTTTTCCAAGTATTAGAGTAAGTCAATTTTTGAACCACAACGTTGTGGTTCAACTGCAAAACACACTTTTGAACAATCCTGAAACGTCCCTTAACATGGGAATCATCAAAAATAGCAACAAAACTTTAAGCGAAACCAGATTCACTACGAACCTGTACGCAGGACTGAGAACAGTGGTCAAAAAAAACTCTTTGGGATTAATCAGACCAAATATGCCTGATAAATAGTATGTATCAAGACCAGCTTAATTGAGCATCCATCTTTGAAATTCGTCTCATTTCAACTCACTGTTTTGGGGAGGCTCTTCCCCAATAGATTGATAAAAAGCCCGTTCAGCCGCTGCACTGAGCGCTCGTTTCGCATACCGCTTAAAACTTGCTTCTGATTTATGACGGGTTAGTGTTCGAGCATGAAGGCTTTCAACCCCCCGTAAGAGCAAGCCAGTCGCAAACGTGTGGCGTAACTGGTGAGGATGAACATTCAGCAAAGTCAGGATTTGTTTGAGTTCTGCCTCCTTGAACTGTCCCCATCTATCCTGCGGATCAGGTTCTAGCTCTCCTTGCTCAATTCTCTGCCGCTGCTCTAATGCCAATTGAGCCTGCTCTGCTGCAATCTTACCCAAAGACTTAACTACATAGTAGAGACCTTGATACCCCAATCGATTGCCGCTCCGATTCCGCCCACATGACAGGAACAAGGGAGCATCCGGTAGCAAATCCCCTTCTTCAGAACGACGCTGCACTAAATACGTATTCAACTGTTCTCGCGCTTGGCGGCTCAACGGCACCATGCCCGTACTGTCATCCTTGGCTTCACGGATGGCTAGCCGCACGCCATCATAGTCTGCTATGTTCAAATTCACGACCTCTTCCGCGCGCAGTCCATGACCTAGTACGGCTAGTAATGCGCGATCGCGCACCTCCGTCTCCCCTCGTTCCTCCAATGCCAGGTACAGCGCCGCTATCTCGATTTCTGATAAATCCCTGGCTGGGGGCAAAGGAACCCGCTCCATCTCTACCGCTGTAGTGGGATCATGGGCAATTTGCTCCGGGTAAGCCGCTCGAAACCAATCAAAGAAACTCATTAGAGCCGTCAAGGCTCGATTAATAGAGTTGGGAGAAAGGTTTTGCCCCTGCAAATACGCTTTGAACTGGGCAATCTGGCGAGGCGTGAGATCTGACCAGACTCGATCGGTCCAAGCTAAAAACCGCTTCAATTCCCGTCGATAGGCTTTCTGCGTGTTATCCGCAAGCGATCGCGCCTGGAAATATTCCTCTACTCGCAACCAACGCAGATCCGTGGGTTTCGTTGAACGGGTTGGAACTGAAGTCTGAGCAGAAACTAGACGGATGGAGGGTAGCTCTTCTGAACCAGAAAACATGACAATCGCCACACAACAGAAGTTATCAACTTGAGCTTAAGGCATTTCAAGTAAAATATCTATACAATATCTTCTCTACGACTAAACTACGACTAGGTTCAGATGGGTTAGGGTATACTAGATGAAAATTCTTGCACTGTGGGAGTTTCACGGATGCAGTCGCCCTTTCCTGGCATGAATCCCTATCTGGAACAGCCAGCCTTCTGGTCGTCGTTTCACACCCGACTGATGGTGGCGATCGCCGATATGGTAGCGCCCCAACTGCGCCCCAACTATTACATTGAGGTTGAGACTCGCACTTACCAGGATCAAGAAGAGCCAGAAGAAATCCTCGTGGGTATTCCAGATGCCGCTGTCTTAGCTGCTCGGTCAATCGATCAATTGGGTCCGTTGCGAGTTGAATCGGGTGCAATGTTAACTCAGAAGCAACCCCGCTCCATTTTCTTGCCCCAGCCGACGACCATTAAAGAGCGCTATCTAGAAGTTCGTGAAGTCGGCACAGATACGGTCATTACAGTGATTGAGGTGCTGTCACCCAAAAACAAGCAAAAAGGAAAGGGCAGAACGGCTTATGAAAACAAGCGCAGGCGCATTCTGGGCAGTCTCTCCAATCTGGTTGAAATCGATCTGATCCGGGCGGGCAGCCCGATGACGATGATCGGAGAGGTGCAGCCGAGTGACTATCGCCTCATTGTGAGTCGTAGTTCACAACGTCCTCAAGCTGACCTGTATGACTTTGACTTGCGTGAACCCATTCCCAGTGTGCCGCTGCCGCTAAGACCCGAAGATGAGGAACCGTTGGTAGAACTACAGGCAATTTTGCAGGGTGTGTGCGATCGGGCGGGGTATAACGAACGCATCGACTATCGTCAGCCTGTACCACCGCCCAAGCTATCGGAGGCTGATCAGCAGTGGGTCGATGATTTATTAGCTTCAATTCGAGGTGCGTGATGGCACGTCCTGATCAGGAAAAATGTCGGCTGTGCTCCAAGCTTGACTCCCAGGAAGCCCAACAGCGTCATGGATCAGATGGGGACGGATGCTGGAATCCGAACGTTTGCCATAACCGCCGTTCCTACTATCGCCACCGGGGAGTCCGGAATCATGTCCGTAAACAACGACGACGTGGACAGCAAACTGAACCTTTATCATCAGAACCAGGCGTTTCTGGGGGCGTACGAGTAGCGACACTAGAGGTACTGGCTCCAGCCGTTCCTGCCGCAGTAGTCCACTGGTATCGCATGACCAAGGATTCGCCGCTGCATGCCCTGGGCGCAGAACTCTGGATGGGGAACGATCGGGTCGCCAAAGTTGAACCCGTTCACTGCCTGGGGCTAACCGAATTGCAGGTCAAAACCCTGCTGGTTCGGATTCTAGATGTTTTTTCGCAGCACAGTGGTATGAAGGTAGAACGCTTTCGTTCCTCCGTTGAACTCCATCCCCATAACTGCCCGATTCGACCCTGCCCACTCTATCCAGAGGTTAGGCTGTAATGGAAGTGCAGCAGTTAGAGCTTGACCTCTGGCAATCCCTGGAGAAAGCCTCTCGGTTTCCAGAGACAGCGGATCTGCGATCGCTCTGTGACGCGCTAGAGAAAACCCTATCTGACCAGTCTCTGGCAGAGCAGTTGACCGTCGCAGGAGATGTATTGGTGCAGCTCTCAGAGGTTCACGCTGCACGGGCAAATCTCTTGATTTTCGGGTGGGAACGTCGACATAACCCGGCTGAGCCGGTGGTAAATCTAGAGGACTGTGTCGATCTGTTCGTCCAATCTTTAACGCTGGATGTATCAGATCTGTTTGAAGAACCAGAGCCGATTCAGTACCCTGCCAACCGCAAGAAAACATCATCTCAGGAAGAGGGTTCGATCGTCGGAGAAGTAGATAAAAATGCGTTGTTGGATTGGGTAGACCAAATGACAGCAGCGCAACCACTCGATGAGCTAGAGATGGCGGAGCAGATTCGGGATCTAGCACATGGGGAGAATGTTGAAGAGTGGTCGAGGGCGATCGCCCACTATTTTTCTACTTATAGCAATCAGCGATCCTGTCACAGCGATATTACTATTTCCCTCCCTGAGCTATGCAACAAAATGCATAAATCCTTTGTGGAAGTATGGTTGGGACTGTTATTAGGGAATGGTTCCTATCAGATTTATCAAACCAGTGAAGACTTCTATGACACGACAGGCATTGAGATTAGGATAGAATCTTTTCGCTAGATACTCTACGAACAGGAGGCATCGGTTGATCTTCCTGGGAAAGCCGTCCCAGTTCTGCAAGTAGGGGCAAAGGTAGCGAAGCTGCATTTTAGTGCCACACGATCACTGAAATGATTAAGTAATGAGGAATCCAGCAAAAAAGCTCGGAAACTGAAACTTGCCCGTAAGTGATAGATGGGTTGCTTAC
>JAHHHL010000087.1 GCA_019359375.1 Lyngbya sp. HA4199-MV5 | reverse complement strand
AATCGCACCAAAGTATTGTTCTAAACAGGCAGAGAGTGTGTCTCGACTGACAATCGGAGGCATACAACCAGGGGAAAGCCCCTGACCTTACACCCTGATCCGCTCCCTTTTAGATGCGTTTACCCTGCCTATTTAGGTTTTAGCTGCAACTTTTGCTTCCTGTAAAGCAGCCCAAACTTTCTTAAACCTCAAATATCCTGGTTTGTTCATCCGCTCCGAAACACGGGCTTGTGAAGGGTAGATTGATTCAGCCTGCCGTTCAAGAACCATACGATGAACCTCTGCACAAGCCTGATCGATCGCTTCTGCAAATCGAGTTCTCTGATAGCTGTCATACTTGTCCGAAATGTTGCAGCATAGCTCCGGAGAGTGCCTGCATATTGTACGTCTATCACATCCTAACTGACTCTTTAGGGTAAGCCACTGGTTCTACCAGTGCGACTCGACCAGCTTTGAGCGATACAACAGTAAAGTAATTTGTCACCGCTACTCGTGGTATCAATGCTTTCCTGCAACGAGCAGCCCAATGGTTACACAATTCATCACCGCCGAAATTAAGCTTGAAGCATCGTCCGCCGACCTGCAACGCGCGATCGAGTCCCAGTTGCAAACCTATGGTGATCCCCTACGCTGGGCGATAACGGACGTGAATGTCGCCACGCAGACAGCCATTGTGGAAGCGATCATCACAAGAAAGGATGAAGGCTAAAGGCTAAAATTTTTACCTCTCTGCCTTCTGTCCCCTACTTTCTCCTGTCTAGCAGTCAGCTAACCCTGCGGGAAGCAAGCTACAGCGGTCAGCTTTTGATCCTTTAGCTTTCATCCCTTATCCTTTAGCTTTCATCTTTCACCCCCATCCTCCATCCCTTCTATGACTCGCCCTTTCACCGTTGTCTTAATTGTGCCAACAGGCATTGGAGCATCGATCGGTGGTTATGCAGGTGATGCTTTACCTGTGGCACGGGCGATCGCGCAAGTGGCTGACTGCCTCATTACCCATCCGAACGTGCTGAATGGGGCACAGCTTTATTGGAACCTGCCGAATGTGCTGTATGTAGAAGGTTATGGGCTGGATCAGTTTGCCGCAGGTCATTGGGGCTTGCGTCCCGTCCATCAAAATCAGGTTGGGCTGATTCTCGACCAGGGTATTGAGCCAGATTTGCGGCTGCGTCACCTTCAAGCTGCCGATGCTGCAAGAGCGACACTGGGCTTGGATCTCACTGAGTACGTCATGACCGATGCGCCGCTTGATGTAAGCCTGCAAACCGCGACTTCTGGCGCAACCTGGGGCACCATTCAAAACCCTGCGAGTCTGTTGCGTGCGGCTGAGACGTTGATCCAGAAAGCGGGTGCGACGGCGATCGCGGTTGTGGCGCGTTTCCCAGACGATACCGAAAGTGAGGCACTGCAAAACTATCGTCACGGGCAGGGGGTAGACCCGATCGCAGGGGCAGAAGCGGTGATTAGCCATCTGATTGTGCGGACGTTTCGGCTACCCTGTGCCCATGCGCCAGCCTTGCTACCCCTGCCGCTTGATCCGCATGTGGCACCTCGATCGGCGGCGGAAGAATTGGGCTATACCTTTTTACCCTGTGTGCTGGTCGGGTTGAGTCGCGCACCGCAATTTATCGTGCGATCGCAGCCTGGATTCATGCCTCAACCGTGCGACTTGTGGGCTGATCGGGTGGATGCTGTTGTTGTGCCTGCTACAGCTTGCGGAGGGAGCGCCGTGATGAGTTTCAGTCGGTCGGTAACGGCTTCGAGCGCAACGGCAACCCGCATTATTGCGGTGCAAGATAACCAGACGACAATGCATGTACCGCCTCAGGCGCTCGGGATAGCGGCAACGCAGGTCAGTTCTTATTTAGAAGTCTTGGGATGCTTGGTGGCGCAACGAGCTGGCATTAGTGCTGCGGCGCTGAAACCGTCGATGCGATCGCTTTCTCGTCTGGAGCCGTGATGTCATGACTTTAAAGCAATAGGGCTTGTGCAATCGATCGCCTTCAATACCTTCGATGAAGGGGAAGCTGCACTTTAAACCCAAGGCGTTAGACTAATGAAGATCCATTGCCCTGGTGTTTTCACGTCACATGGATGTGTTCCTGGGTGGTCGGCTACCGCAGTGCGAACACGATCGCCAACAAAGCCGCTAACCTGCACCATCTAGCCCTTCCCCATTCACCGCCTTTGCCCTGTGGTACAACAACGCCCCGACCAGCCAGAAGTTGAATCCCTTAGCCGTACTCAGGTGCTCATTGCGATGGGGGTGACAGCCGTTGTGCTGCTGCTCATTGCCAAACTATGGGTGCAGTTTGGTACGGTCATCTTGCTCCCCGTAAGATGGTCGTCGATCGCCATTCTGCAAGGCTTTGGGCTAGGGCTTGTGATAACGCTGGCAAGTGCTGTTGTCTATCGCGTTTGGGCTGCGTATCGTCAAAGTGCAGATTATTACCTGGCGCTGGTGCTCAAACCGTTGGTCTTGCCCGATCTTATCTGGTTGGGACTTTTACCAGGCTTGAGCGAAGAACTCTTGTTTCGTGGAGTCATGCTGCCTGCCTTTGGTTTGACGGTTGAAGGGGTGATCATCTCTAGCCTGTGCTTTGGCGTGATGCACTTGAGCAGTCCCCGGCAATGGTCTTACGTGGTGTGGGCAGCCGCAATTGGCATCCTGCTAGGCTACAGCGCTCTGCTGACGGGCAACCTTCTGGTGCCGATCGTGGCGCATATTGTCACAAACTTAATCTCCAGCACGATCTGGAAGTGGGGCGATCGCGAAAAGCCTGCTTAGGATCGTGAATTAAGCAAATGCAATCATGAGGGCGTAGCATCCGGGCGAAAACCGCTGCCATCACCGAAAGCATACCTGCCGGATGCTACGCCCCTACAGATTAAATTGAGCATAGGGCAGATGCCTGTAGGGGCGGGTTTAGCCAGTACCATCAACTTGAACCCAAAAAGCTCAACCAAATTCGCCCCTACAATTATTTGCCTTTGACCAGAAGGTTGTTTAAATCGGTATTTACTTTGTTCTCGTTCCTAAACAGTGGGAAGCACTCAAAGACTGAACTGTTGGTACGCTTATCAGGAGACCACATGGATTTCTTGCCTGAGCAACGGTACTTTCAGTCTGCGCTTTCCGATCCAAGATAGAACTTTTTTCGCACTTGTCAACCACCTTTGGTATCCTTTAGTGTGTTCAAAATTACATATTTCACTCATAGGCTTTAGTATGCTTACGTTTTGATTTGTGTAATCGCGTGGTGTGAGGATTAGATGTCTAGTTTTAACGATCGATGGAGGTCTTTGCTGCTTTCGCCAGCTAGCCTGTGGATGTCCCTCTTTATTGCTGGTACGGCAACCGGGCTGTTAGCGTCTGGCGCAAAGGCATCCCAGGATGCCATGAGTGCTTCACAGAGCGTGGTGGATGCGGTCAGTCTTGTTGCACCCCAAGCACCTGCTGGTTCTGCTAGCACTCAACCTATTGCTGCGGTGCCAGCATCCCCTGCGCCGCTAGTAGCCAATGCCGTTGCCTTGCCCGGATCTACCGATTCGCTTGCTCCTGTGGCAGAGATTCAACCGCTTACTGTCGCCGAAGCAGATGCGGCTGAGCCGAATGGGTTGGATCAGGTAACGTCTGTGTCACAGCTAACGGATGTTAAGCCGACTGATTGGGCATTTCAGGCATTGCAATCGTTGGTTGAGCGCTATGGTTGTATTGTGGGCTATCCCGATAAAACCTATCGAGGCAATCGGGCACTCAGTCGCTATGAGTTTGCAGCCGGTCTCAATGCCTGCATGGATCGCATCAATGAACTCATTGCTGCGGGTACCGCCGATTTGGTGAAAAAAGAAGATCTGCTGGCGGTGCAAAAGCTGCAAGAGGAGTTTGCGGCTGAGTTGGCAACCTTGCGTGGTCGCGTGGGTGCGCTAGAAGCCCGCACCGCCACCCTGGAGAAGCAGCAGTTTTCAACCACGACCAAACTGAATGGACTGGTCTGGTTTAACCTCTCTACGGCAAACGCTAGTCGGGATGTCACCTTTGAAGGACCTCCTGGTAGTGTTGCCGATGCGGCTAATGGACGGTTTTTTACAACCCGCACCAATGGTCAGCCAACCAGACAAGTCACCGGGTCGCCAGAGCCGACGTTTAGCTTTTTGACCTGGCTGACGTTTAACACCTCGTTTTCGGGTAAAGATAGCCTGGTGACACAGTTTACGGCTGGAAACGGTATTACACCGATTAACCAATACGCGTCGGCGGGTTTCTTTAACGCCTTTGGTGCTCCGTTTACAGATCAGACGGGAGGAACGTTCAACGGTCGCAGCGATGTTGTGATCCACGATTTGTTCTACAGCTTTCCGCTGAATGACTCCATCAAAATCACGGTTGGTCCACGCGTCAACTGGTACCGCCATTTTGATTTCAACCGCTTTACCTTCTTCCTGACAGGGGCAAGCAGTTTCGACTCGATCGGCAGTACGCAGACCAACGCGATCGATCGTGGGTCGGGTGCGGTCATTGAGTGGAACATCAACAAGCAATTCCGGTTAGCCATTGCCTACCTGGGCGAGAATACGGAGTTTCTGCCCAGTCAATTTGGCTTCAACACCTCCAGCAGTCCAGCGTTTGGTCTATTTGGGGGCACAAACACCTCAACGGCTGAGTTGACCTTCTCGCCCAGCCAAGCGCTTAACTTCCGGTTTACCTACAACTACAGCCGCATCCAGGCGTATGGTGGGCAGGTTGGTGGGGCGATCGGCGAACCCATTCCCTACGGCTATCTGGATGCGGGTCCAGGCTTCTCGGAAGGTTTGGTCGGCGGTGGCTTGAAGTATGCGTTTGCGAATACGCTGGCGTTTAACTTCGATTGGTTGATTACTCCTGGCTTTGGTATCTTTGGTCGCTATAGCTTTGGTAACACAAACCTGAAGCCGATCGACAAAGCGGTGGATGTGCAGTCCTTCCAGGTTGGGGCTGGCTTCCCCGACTTGTTCAAAAAAGGTGCGTTGGGCGTTGTCACCTTCATGGTGCCGATGGATATCATTCGCGGTGAACGCTACTTTGCGGCTGGCGCAGGGGATGGCGGCACGATGTATTCGCTAGAAGCGTCTTACTTCTACCCGCTGAGCGATAACCTGGCGCTGGTACCTGCGTTCTACGCGATCTTTAACGCCAATAACTTCGACAGCAACCCCACAGTGTTTGTGGGCAACCTGCGGGCGCAGTTTAGTTTTTAGCGATTGGTTGTTAGTTGTTAGTTAGAGGAAACTAATTAGGACTTACGCGCTTGAAGCTCAAAACCTCGATCCCCCCTAAGCCCCCTTAAAAAGGGAGGAACTCTGAAAGCCCCCTTTTTTAAGGGAGTTGGGGGATCTAACTGCGTAAGTCCTGCTAACAACTAAAAACCAACAACTAACAACTACACAAACCGATCGGGCAAAAGTTGAGCCAGTAACTCATCCGCTTGCCCGATCGCACTGTGAGCAAACCGTCTGGCTAACGCTGGTACGACTGCTAGAGGATTACTGAACCCTGAAAACAGGTGGACATTCTCAATACCTGGAACGGCACCAATGAGCGGCAGGCGATCGTGGCTAAAGGCAATCAGACAATGATGCCAAGTGCCAGGAAGATCTCCCAACGCCGGGAGTATCGCTCCAACAGACGTTCGCATCGTGGCTTCACTTGCAGCCGCATCAATGGGAGCATTGGGATCGGTCAACACTCGGCTCATTTGCCCAATTCTGAGGCTGCCATTTAAGAGTTGGATCGCGCCAGCATCAAGAATGGCTGGCATGGGTTCATTTCCAGGTTGATTCCAGAGTGTGTCCAGGTCGGCGGTGCTGGCTTCGGCTTCGAGCTGAAAGCGCTTGGTGTTGGCAGGCATCACGAGCGATCGCAGCGTGACCTCAACAGGTGGGGTTTCAATCAGCTCTGCGTGGGTAAAGTAGAGCCGGACGGGAATGCCTGCCGCTTTGAGGAGCGATCGACTCAAGGCACCCGCGCAAATGGCAACATTGGCACTGTAGTAAGACGCATCCTGCCCCCTGACTCCGGTGACGCGTCCTTCCTCGCCGTGGTGTAGCCCATTCACCTGATCGATTTGCACCATGCCACCTAAACGGATAAACGCTTTCGTGTAAGCAGCGGCGATCGCAGTCGTTGAAACATGACCGTGTTTGACCGTCAACGCCCCTGCGATCGCCTGTGGGTTAAGCAATGGTTCCAGTTCACAGGCTTCGGTCACGCTGAGCAACTGTGGTGGAATCGCAAAGTGAGCATGAGCTTGGGCAATCGTCTCTGGATCTTCATCTGGGGCGATCGTCAACAGCAGGTCAAGTTCACGAAACTCGGTGTCAGCGTTCAGTTCTTCGGACAGAGTGCGCTGTAAGGCAATACCCTCAGCACAGAGTTGACGCGTGAGGTCAGTGGTGCCAGACCAATACGCAATCCCGCCATAGCCAAAGCGAGTTGCCCCTTGCAAAGTCTCATGCCGCTCCAGGCGCAACACCGAAAGCCCCTGTTTTGCAAGCTCATAACTGAGCGCTGCTCCTGTGATGCCTGACCCAACTACAATCCAGTCGTAAGTTCGCATAACCCAAAATTCAATCTCTATGTGCAATGACCATGCTAGTGGTGAAAGACTCTCAACAAGACCTGGTATCCCAATGCTGATGACGATCGCCATGCAGCCCGCCAGGTTTGATTCATCTCTACTGCCTTGATTGTACGGTTACAATTCTTTCGTGAGCGTGTTGGGCGATCGCGGCGTGAATGTTGAAGAGAACCTGGCGCTACCTTTGGCAGCAAGCGGGGTGCTCCGAAAGACGCTAAAACTCATATGAAGCATGACATTCCTTTGCCGAAAGGCAATGATAGAAGCCACAACCATGCTTGAAGCGATCGCCCGTCGTCCGCTGGTTTTCGATGCCCTTTGCAAATATTGAGGAGTTGACTGTGAGTATGAAGCGTCCCTTGTTTTTACAACGTCGTCAGGTCATTCGCAGCTTACTAGCTGCGGGTGCCTTTGGTGCGACCTCCCGCCTTTGGGTTGGCTGCACCCCAGCACCCACTCCCGAACCGGGTGCTGGCAGCCCTGCCGCTAGTGGCTCAGCGAGTCCCGCTAAAGAAGTCATTATGGGCTTCGTCTACGTTGGTCCCAAAGATGACTACGGTTGGAACCAGGCACACTTTGAAGGCAAAGAAGGGGTTGCCAAACTGCCTGGGGTCAAAACGGTTGAACAGGCAAGCGTGCCTGAAACCAATGAAGTCCAGGAAGTCATGCTCAACATGATCACCCAGGACAAAGCTACCGTTATTTTCCCTACGTCCTTTGGCTACTTTGATCCACACATTCTCAAAGTGGCACCCGATAATCCAGGCGTGCAGTTTTTCCATGCGGGCGGGTTGTATGTGGAAGGCAAGCACCCCAAGAATGTGGGCAGCTACTTTGCGTATATCGACGAAGCACAGTACGTTGCTGGCATTGTTGCCGCACACATGGCTAAGAATGGCAAGCTTGGTTTCATTGCCGCCAAACCCATTCCTCAAGTAGTACGCAATATTAATAGCTATACGCTGGGTGCTCGCACTGTGAACCCCAAAGCAAGGACGCAAGTGGTTTTTACAGGCGATTGGTCGTTACCCGTCAAAGAAGCGGAAGCCGCCAACAGCATGGCAGACCAGGGCGTTGAGGTCATTACCTGCCATGTGGATAGCCCCAAAGTGATTATGGAAACCGCGGAGAAACGAGGAATTTACTGCACAGGCTATCACACGAATCAGTCCAAACTAGCGCCAAAAGGTTATCTGACCGGAGCCGAATGGGATTGGTCGAAGATCTATGGCGAATATGCCAAGCTCATTCAGGAAGGAAAATCCGTCACGGATGGTGGCATTCCTCACCTGGTTCGTGGCGGCTACAAGGAAGGCTATGTCAAAGTTTCAGATTACGGTCCTGCGGTGACGGATGCCGCCAAGAAGGATGCGGATGCAGCGAAGGCAAAGCTGGAAGCAGAAACCCTCATCATTTATAAAGGACCACTCAAAGACAACACGGGTAAAGTTGTTATTCCCGCTGGTAAAGAGTTTAAGCAGAAGGATACTGAGCTAGAGAAAATGGCTTGGTTAGTCGAAGGGGTCATTGGGAGCGTGAAGAGCTAAGGATCACAGATGGGCGCATCTAATGCTTGGGGGAGTGAGTGGAAATGAGGCAGAGAGAGGAAGACGCGGAGTGTGGAGAGATAGAATCGCGTTGGAATTCACGCTCCTTCGCGCTGGCACCGGATGCCCTACCGTATGCAGCATCAAAGGAGAACCTATGTTGAAGGATGTGCTGTGGTCAGCTATCCTTCAACACTTTACACTCAGTGCTATTAGGGCGCGTCATCAATTCAGCTCGAAACCTTTGGTATCAGCATTGTCGCGCCCGCCCCAACACACGAGGCTAGGGGCTGGAACTCTTGCTGTAAGCGATGTGTAGTCGTAATTGATGACAGCCCCTAGCACGCTGCGGTATAACGCTGTTCAATCCAGGCGCGCATCTCTGCTTCCGAAACATCGGTAAACGATCGACCCGTGACCGGATCATAGGCATGCCATAAGAGGCAACCGTCCGCATCAGACGTGTACCAAACCCGTGGTTCGGCATCTGTCATCAGACGTTCTACCAGAAACTGAGAGGCTTGCTCGACCCAACCCATAAGAGATAGCTGAGTGCGATCGCCCGTTGCGGGTTGCTTGGATTGTGTAAACCACTGTAATGCTAGTTTCATCTTGAAACCTCCGTTGTTGATAAGTCTGTTGATGACAAGTCTGTTGATGACAAGTCTGTTGATGGCAAGGCGACCAACGACAAGATCGACGCGTCATCAGGGCGTGTTCTGCCTAACCATTGGGCGATGACCGCTTGCCCCTGACTCAGCACCATTGCGATGAGGACGAGTCCGGCTCCCAGCAGCCCCCTGACTCCAAACTGTTCTCCCAGCAGCCAGAACGAGAAAATGGCTGCGAAAACGGGTTCCAGTGTATAGAGCAGAGCCGTTTCATGGGCGGAAACCCACTGCTGGGCGATCGCTTGCGTAATCGTAGTGGTAGCGGTGACGACCAACCCCAGGTAAAGGAGTTGACCCCAGTGAGACGCGATCGCATCCCATTCCACCACTATTGCCGGAGCCGCCCAGATCGTCGTCACTCCAGCCACCAGAACCAGTTGCACGGCTGACAGCGCCAGGGGGGGATGGCGTAGCGTCGCGGCTTCGAGCAGGAGGATGTAAACCGCATAACTCAGGGCACCGCCCATCACCCAAAAGTCGCCGATGCTGAGTCCGCCTCCTTCCCAAGACATGATGCCAATGCCTGCGATCGCCAGTCCCGCCGCATAGACCGCCATGCGCTTTAGCCGACGACCCAGAAACAGCCCGAATAACGGCACTAGAATGACGTTCAGGCTCAACACAAAGGCGGCTCGACCTGCCGAAATCGTCTCAACGCCGATCGTGAGGGTAATGTAGGATGCTAGATAAGCGATTCCCAACAACACGCCATCACGCAAGAGTCGAGCGTTGATGCGTCGCAGCCAGGGCAAAAAGACCAGCGCTGCCAGCAGAAAACGAACGGCAATCAGCGCCATGGGTGAAATGCTCACCACGGTTTCTTTGACAACCGGGAAGGTGGTGCCCCAAACCAGGGTAGTCGCTACGAGCAGCAAGATGCCTCTGGTATGAAGAATTTTGAAATTTGTTACAGACATAACAGAAAGCAGCCTCGAACTGTGATTACTCTAACGGACTAACTTTACATAAATCAAAAGACGGCTCTTATCACATCCATGAACGAAATCGATGGAACCTGACGTATCCCGATGACTGAGAACCGTCAAAGCCAAATTAAACTATCTCAACTGCGTGCCCTGATTGCAGTGGCAGAACGCGGTAATTTTGGTGAAGCGGCATTGCAGTTGGGGCTTTCACAGTCAGCCGTGAGCCACGCGATCGCCACGCTAGAAGAAATGCTCGGTGTCGTGCTGATCTCGCGGGGTCGTCATGGTGCATCGCTAACCCCTGTAGGCGATCGGGTGCTTGCCTATGCCCAGCAAATGATGCAATCGCTAGATGGCATGCTCAAGGAAGCCAACCTGGCAAAAGGCTTGCAGGGCGGACAGGTGCGAATTGCCTCCTTTCGCAGTGTGGCGACTCACATCTTACCAGAGGCGATCGCGCAGTTTCGGCAGCGGTTTCCAGAGATTACGGTGCGTCTCACTGACCATGAAGACCTGCCCGAAGTCGAGCAAACGCTCCGGGAAGGACGCGCCGATATTGGCTTTACCTATTTGCCTACTAACGAAGATTTTGAGGTTTGGGAATTGCTGCAAGATGAATTTGTAGCGTTATTTCCACCCACCTTTCAGCTCAAAAAGGCGCACCTCACCTGGGATGAACTCGCCCACCATCCGATGATCATGCCGCCTGAAACCGATGCTACCATGCAGCAATTTCATACCCATTGCCTCAAGTTTGGCTGCACATTGAATGTTGCCTATCGGGTGAATACCGATTCGACGATCGTCAGTATGGTGGCGCGTGGATTGGGTGCTGCGGTACTCCCTCGCTTAGCGGCTGAACCGATCCCTGTTGGCGTACAAATCTTTAGTTTGCCTGTGCCGATTTATCGGGTGATTGGAGTTGCAGTACTTGCCGATGCGCTTCAGGTTCCCGCCGTTTTCGCCTTTTTGGATATTTTGAAATGCAAGGACTTGTTGCCATCCAGGTCGATCGGGTGAGAAGAATCAGGGCTATTTCATGCTATTGAGCCAGTGTCATTGGCAACGGATGTATAGCGGATGAAGCGGATAAATGATCTGTGCATCGCGAATGAAGCCATCTGTTTCATCCGTTTGCCATCCGTTGCCAGCATTCGATCGACAGAATGAAATCGCCCTGAGCCAATGGAATTTCACAAACCCATTTTCATCGTGCCAATGGACTTTTGTTTTGCACGGCTGCCTGAATCGTTTGCTCAATCCGCTTCAATCTTGTTTCGGCTCGTTTGGCGCTAGCAATCCAGAAAAGAATCGTTTTCTTCGTCGAGTTGCTAAACGTTTGAAAATTCTGATTCGCAATGTCGTTTGCATCTAACGCGTGCTGCAAATCAGCGGGAATGATTAAGGCTTCAATCGCGTCTAATGTCACCCAGGAACCATCCTGCTTTGCGATCGCGATTTTTTGCAAACCCATATTCTGCATCAACCCAGATTGAATGAGTTCTTCAAGATATTGCTTGTTTAATTTTGACCAGATGCTACCCAGTTTGCGAGGCGTAAAGATCTGCTTGTAGCGGTCTTCATCCAGCGATTTCACCTTACTGTCAATCCAGCCGAAACACAGCGCCTCTTTAACCGCTTCACTGTATTGAATGCTCGGTTTACCACTCTTCACTTTGTAATAAATCAACCACACGCCAATGGATGTAGCGTGATTTTGGGTCAACCAGTCGCGCCACGCTGGACGATCGATCGCATAAACGCTTTCAAGCTGATCTTCAAATTTTGCCATCGTGGAATCGCAACACTTTTACGGTTAAAACGTTAGCAGATTCGCTCAGCAAACGTCCTCACCCATATTGAAAGGGCGGCTAGTGTTTCAAACATGTGGTCGGCGATTGGTGGGGACGTTACATGTAACGTCCCTACAGAAATTGTGAACAACCGCGTCCCCGAAGGTACGATCGCCCTACGGTTTGTCTTCAGGTTCGGCTAACATGTCATCGCGCAGGTCTTCGGGGCGATCGAGCATTTCGGGCGCAACCGCAGGATTTTCGATGATTTCTCTGGGATCGCCTACGTAACCACCTTTAGAAACCAGTTCTTGTGGATCAAACATGCCATCTTCCTTAAGCTGTTCAGCCTGAGTTTTATGCTTAGCTGGAGGTTTTTCGGTCGGTTCGCTCATCGTGACATACCTGAAAACATTGCCTCCAGCATAGGATTACGGGCTTCAATCAGTGACTATCACGAGGACGAGCTTGGCATTCGTAAAGACTCTACTTTTGAGGCAGCCCATCGCAATTTTTGTACGAGTGAGGTATGAGTTTTTGAATTTTGAGGCGGAAAGCAGAAGCAAGACGTACACAGTTTTCCTACTGCCTCCTGCCCTCTGCCCTCTGCCTTCTCATGCCTATACTTCAATCAATTAAGACCCTTATTCCTCTGTCTCCGCTTTTTCGGGTTTCAACAATGGAAAGGCGATCGCATCGCGGATACTGGCGCAATCGGTGAGCAGCATGACCAGGCGATCGATGCCAATGCCCAAGCCACCTGTGGGAGGCATCCCATACTCCAGCGCGGTGATGAAGTCTTCGTCCACGCCATGCGCTTCGAGATCGCCAGCGGCTTTGCGGGCAGCCTGGGCTTCCAGGCGATCGCGCTGTTCGACGGGATCGGTCAACTCGGAGAAACTATTGGCGGTTTCACGCCCGACGGCAAACAGCTCAAACCGCTCAACCAATCCGGGCTTGGAGCGATGAGGCTTGGCTAAGGGCGAAATTTCCACCGGATAATCCATGACAAACGTGGGTTGAATCAGTGTGGTTTCGACTTTTTGCTCAAAGGCTTCGTTGAGGAGCTTGCCGATCGAACTGACACCATCAATTTCTGTGATGCCCGCTTTTGTTGCTGCCGTTTTTGCCTCTTCTAGCGTCGTGAATTGACTAAAATCAACACCCGTCTTTTCCTGAACGACCTCATTCATGGTCACTCTGCGCCAGGGTGGAGTCAGGTCGATCGCTGTGCCCTGATAGGTGATTTTTAACGTTCCCAGGACTTCCTGCGCGGCATAGACGACGATCGCTTCGGTCAGCGCCATCATGTCGTGATAGTCCGCATACGCCTGGTAGATTTCGATCGTGGTGAATTCGGGATTGTGTCGCGTGGAAACGCCTTCGTTGCGAAAAATCCGTCCCAGTTCAAACACTTTTTCAAAGCCGCCTACAATCAACCGCTTGAGGTGAAGCTCCGTCGCAATCCGCAGAAAGAGCGGCATTTCCAGCGTGTTGTGATAGGTGGTGAAGGGACGCGCATCGGCTCCTCCCGCTTCTGTTTGCAGCACGGGCGTTTCAATTTCGATAAAGCCTTGCTGATCCAAATAGCGCCGAATGGCAGCCGTAATCAACGCCCGACGACGAAAGGTTTCGCGCACGTCAGGATTCACAATCAAATCCACATAGCGCTGACGGTAACGCTTGGCGACATCGGTTAAACCGTGCCACTTGTCAGGCAGGGGCAGCAGCGATTTGGTCAGCATGGCGTACTCGCTGACGTAGACGGACAGTTCGCCCTTCTCGGTGCGCTTAATGGTGCCTTTTGCGCCGATAATGTCGCCCACATCGGTCAGTTGCTTTAACTGATTGAAGGCATCGGGCATCTCCGGCATCCCGTTATCGATCCGCGCCTTTTCCAGATAAAGCTGAATGGTGCCCGTTTCGTCCTGTACGTTGAAGAAAGCGAGTTTGCCAAACACTCGACGCGCTAGAATGCGTCCCGCGATCGCCACCTCAACCTGCACTTCCTCACCGCTAGGCAAGTCCGCGTATTTCGACTGCAACGCCGCCGTATGGTGCGTCATCTCCCACCGATAGGCATAGGGATTCTGTCCCGCCTGTTTCAGTTGCCCCACCTTCTCCAACCGGGTTGCACGAATTTCGTCCAGGCTTGACTTACTTTGGTCGTTGGGTTGAGCGCGATCGGAGGACATAGAGCTTCTTTAAGAAAGGATGCAGCATTCGCGCAAAGCAGACGTGCCACGCTAGTTGCAAACTCAATTATAGGGAGGAATTGCCGCGACCATCGGTAGAGTTGGCGCGATCGGGGAAAGATTGTTTGGGGTAGGCATATGGCAGGAGGCAGAAGGCAGAGGGCAGAAGGCTAAAAGCTAAAAAGTGGGCTTCTGACTCCTGAACTCAAAACTTTCCTTCTGCCCCTGCCCCCCTGCTCCCTTGCCCCCCTGCTCCCTGCCCCTCTTGATCCTCCATCTAAATCCTTCAAACGCCGTAAGCCTCAGCGATCGAGCAACGCGCCTTCTCAGATGGCGAAGGACTGCCAGCTATCATGGTGCCATCAGGGACACAATCGCCGTTTGAAGGTCGTCGTGGGTGACAAGCAAGCCCTCTCGCAGTCACAGAAGCATGAGTAATGGTGTGATAGCAAGTCTTTTGAACAATCGTTTGATTAGTCGTTTGGGTCGCGTCCTCTTGATGGCGACGGTTTTAGAATTAAGCGTAGTGGTAGCTGGCTGTAGCCAATTTCCTGGCAGCACGAATGACAGCGTTAACCGTAGCGATCGCGCCACAGTGAGCACTCAGAGTAGCGGCGATCCGCTGGCAATGCAACCAGTGACCAGTACAGTGCTAGCTGGCAAGGATTCTGGCGGTGCTGGAAAGCCAAACGATCGTTCCCCTCTGGGCATTAACCTGGCGGGAGTCGTGAGCTACAGTACTGAACTGCCCTTTGTAGATGTCTTTAAGACTTCGCACACCTGGTTTTCCAATGCCGAAGGCGCAGGGTGGGATCAGGGTGGTCCCTTAGCTCTGACCCGCGAGGGATGGGTGGCATCGTTACGACCCGGACAGTACGCTACAACCGGGCTGCTGGATAACGGTCGGCGTTACCCCTCTGGAAACTACACGCTGCTGTATGACGGCGAAGGCAAACTAGACATCACTCCGAACAGCGGCAAAGGGCTTACCGTTGTCAGCCAAGCGCCGGGGCGTAGGGTCATTCAGGTGACGACAGAGGCGGATGGTGTGCAGCTCAACCTGCGATCGACCAACCCAGCCAATCCGCTTCGCAACATCCGGTTCATTATGCCGGGGTACGAGAAAACCTATCAGACCCAGCCGTTTAACCCGCAGTTTCTCAAGGCTCTGGCTCCGTTCAAAATCCTCCGCTTTATGGATTGGGCGGGCACGAATGGCTCTCAGCTTGCCAACTGGGGCGATCGCACCACGCCATCGTTTGCGACTCAATCAGCCGTCCACGGGGTCTCGTTGGAGTACATGATTCGGGTTGCCAACACCCTGCACGCCGATCCCTGGTTTACCATTCCCATTCGCGCCAATGATGACTATGTGCGTCAGTTTGCCACACTGGTACGCGACAAGCTTGATCCATCGCTGACCGTTCACATTGAATACTCCAACGAAGTCTGGAACTTCGGCTTTGAACAGGCAACCTACGCTAAAGATCAGGGCGTAAAGCTGGGGCTGGATAAGGATCAATACCTGGCTGGGGCAAAGTATTACTCGCAGCGATCGATCGAGATTTTCAAGATCGCTGAAACGGTGTTTGGGGGAACGAAGCGACTCGATCGAGTCATCGCCGCACAAGCCGTCAATACCTGGTCGGGCGAGCAAATTCTTGCCTGGAAAGATGCCTATAAGCAAGCCGATTCCTACGCGATCGCCCCCTACTTTGATGCCAGAGAGACGTTGCTAAATGGTGACAAAGCGGCTCAAATTGCCCAAATGTCGCAAGATCAGGTACTCGACCTGTTGCAAGCCGATATTCGCGGTTCCATCAAAGATCACATGGTCGCTTCAGCAAAGCTCGCTCAGAAATACAAACTAACGCTCAGGGCGTATGAAGGCGGGCAGCAGCTCACAAGCTTCCAATTTGGGAGCAACGAGCCTCAAATTACTAAGCTGTACTCAGAGGTCAACCGCAATCCTCGTATGGGCAACCTGTACGCCGAATATCTCAATAACTGGAAAGCCGCAGGTGGTAGCTCTTTCAACCATTTCAGCGACATTGGCACGCCCAGCAAATACGGCATGTGGGGCGCGCTGGAATACCTGGGACAAGATCTAACAACGGCTCCCAAGTATCAGGCGTTGCTGCGGTATATCCAGGACAATCCAACAGCGAAAGCGGGCAAATAACACGGGCAAACGCCTTTAGCGCCACTGTTTGTAGAGACAAGCCAGTTTTACGGGAGAAGCTAGAAGTTAAATCACCTCCGGCAAAGCCGGAGGCTTATCATCTGTTAGCCCCCCAAGGGGGCAAGTTTATGCGTCTCCCAAGGAGACCCTGCCTCAGCGCAAGGGTAAGTTGAGTTGCGCCAACCGCTCA
>JAHHHL010000086.1 GCA_019359375.1 Lyngbya sp. HA4199-MV5 | reverse complement strand
GGGGGGTGTGGGGTAGGTTTCCCCGTTCCCCTTTCCCCCTTCCCCCTTCCCCATTACCCTTTCAAACGCTGCCAATAACGCGGCAATCTCCCTCTCTCGTCCATAGAGCTTCTGGGGAATTTGAAACTGATCCGAGACATCTTGCAGACCCAGCTGGATGTCATTAATTTGACCACTTGTTGCTAATTGTTCAGCACACCGTTCTAAATCCGCTTTAATGCCCCAGGCACTCTGATAGCGATCCTCGGCATTCTTCGCCATCAGTTTCATCACAATGTCGGAAACCGCTTGAGGAATTGGGGTGTGGGGGTTAGGGTGTGGGGTGTAGGGGAAATCGGTTTGACTCCTATCTCCTATCTCCTGCTTTCTGCCCTCTGCCTTCTGCCTCCTGCCTTCTGCCTCCTGTCCTCCCTGCTCCCCTACACCCCACACCCCACACCCCACACCCTCAATCTCATGCGGTGGAACAGGCAGTTTGGCAATATGGCAATGGACAAGTTCAAGGATGTCTGTGGTGGGAAACGGCAGGTATCCAGTCAGCAGTTCGTAGAACGTCACACCCAGCGAGTAAAAATCAGTGCGGTAATCGATCGCACGATTCATCCGCCCAGTTTGCTCTGGAGACAGGTAGGCAAGGGTGCCTTCTAAAACGTGCGGACTTTTGAATGTTGGATTGGTGCGGTTAAGTTGGGTGGCAATCCCAAAATCAATGATTTTAACAACGCCCGTATCGGGATTCAGAACAATATTGCCAGGGTTAATATCCCTGTGAATAACGTTAGCAGCATGAATTTTGCCCAGAATGTCTGTCAGGTCAATGGCAAGCTGAAGAAACTTGTCTAAGGGCATGGGACAGAAATCTGGTCGCTGCTGCATCCAGTATTCCAGGGATTCGCCGCTAAAGTCTTCTAAGAGCATGACGAGCGTGCGCTGATAATCCTGCTGACTGTATGCCTTAACCACGCCCTCTAGATTCAGAGAACGGGTAATGACATATTCCTGTCGGTAGCGGGTTAGCTCTTGAGGAGAGGGATAATCTTGCTTCAGTAGCTTGATGACGATCGCTCGACCATCCGCCTTTCTAGCACCCCGATACACCAGCGATACCGAACTCTCGTAGATCTTGCGCTGGATGGAAACTCCAGGTAGGGCAATCATTTGACTCTCCTGATCAGGTCATACCTTAGGTTTACGAGCAGCTATACTCACATGCCTGTAGCGATCGCCTACCGCGATTCTTGGTTGTTACCGTTATGGTTCATTCTTCAACATTTGTTCAATTCATACCACTTAAGTTTGTTTAAATTTACTTATTCCTTTAATAAATTTTTTCACTAAAATATTTTGACTAGAGCATATATCAGTTGCCTCGATTTCGATGCTTGTTCTTAATTTTAAGACTCGTGCCTCGGTGCTTGGACACTGTTTGGTTTGTTAGGCTGCGACCGAACGCAAATATCGTTAAGTTGTGGCTTAACCTGACAATCTTGATCCTTTGAACGGGTTTCACACAGTACGATCGAACTTAAATCCCAATCATTGCAACCAGGAATACCGAACTATGCGAAGAGAGACTCTATCAGCACGTCCAAAGCGCGTTTGGTTGCAGGTATTTTTGACTGGCTTTTTACTCTATTTCATTAGTCTGGTGGTGGTGGTTCTGACAGAGAACCCGAATCTGTTTCCTACTCTGATTTTGTTAGGTAACTTTTTAGTGCCTGTGACGTTCGTGACCTTTTTGTACGAGCGTCAGCAGTTCAGTACCATCACCTTGCCGAGTTTGGGCTTGAGCTTTCTTCTGGGTGGCGTTGTGGCGGTTCTGGAAGCTGGGTTCCTGGAGCAGTTGTTGATTAATGGTCCAAAATTTAACCTGGTGACGGCACTGCAAGTCGGACTGATTGAAGAACTCGCTAAACTGCTGGCAGTGATGTTTGTCGCTCGTCGAATGCGGCATCATCTGGAGCTTGACGGCTTACTTTTAGGAGCCGCCGTTGGGCTGGGTTTTGCAGCACTAGAAAGCACTGGCTATGCATTCACTGTTTTTCTAGAAGCATTTGCCCAGGGGTTAAGACCGCATGCACCCGAAACGTTTCCCCTTTTAGCCGCCATCGCCGTCACCACCCTTCGGAGCTTGCTGACCCCGTTTGGACATGGAGTGTGGACAGCCATCTTCGCAGCCGTTCTGTTTCGTGAAAGCAGCCCAAACCGATTTAGAATGACTAGAAAAGTAATCCTGACTTATTTGCTCGTTTCTCTGCTGCATGGATTCTGGGATGGAATGCCAATCAGCATTGTATTAAACATTCCAGTGATCAACTTGTTGCCGATCGGCTATTGGATCGTTATTTTTATCGGACTATCGATTCTGGTGCATCTATGGAGACAGGCGCTTCGTCGCGCTCTAAAACCTACACTTGAATCTGCTCAACCATACTGACAAGATGAGATACACCGCTTCTGCTTGAAAATACAACCCTCGATCGCACAGCATGGATCAGCTTTTTCTCTCCTCTCTTTTGGGTATCTTTGCAGCATTGGTACCCATTGCCAATCCGATTGGTGCGGTGCCTATCTTTTACAGCCTGACAGCACCCGACAGTAAAGCCTATCGTCATCGTCAGGCTCGACAAACAGCCATCAATGTCGTCCTGGTTCTCGTCGCATTTTTGCTGATCGGTCGGCTGATTTTGTCCTTTTTTGGCATTTCTCTGGGCGTGCTACAGATTGCTGGGGGATTAATTGTGGCGCATACCGCCTGGGAAATGGTAACCGCCAAACAAAAGTTGACCGACTCTGAACACCAGGAGGCGATCGATAAAGAAGACATCTCATTCACACCGATGGCAATCCCGATCGTTAGTGGTCCGGGTGCGATTGGAGTGGTGATTGGACTATCGGAGCGATCGCAGGGCTGGATGGCGTATGCGGGGTGTCTGGCTGGCATCGTTTTGTTTGGCACGGTGCTTTACCTGTGTTTGGCATTGGGTGAACCGTTAATTCAGGCAATGGGAAAAAACGGCATTGGAGCACTGAATCGGGTTTTGGGCTTCTTGATTCTCGCGATCGCGGTTGAACTGATTGCCAATGGAGCGATCGCGTTTATTCGGCAGTCCATACCAGAACTGTTGAAGTAGTGTTCTTAGAACTTGGTCGCAGCGATGAGGTGAATGAAACTTGAACAAGAACGCAAGTCCCCTGTCTCATCTGAACTCATGACTTGAGAATCTGCGCCCCCTGGTGGTGTTTCAAACGTGTGGTCGGCGATCTGTAGGGACGTTACATGTAACGTCCCTACAGACGGGAAGTGGTTCAGGTTAATTAATCCACGATCCTAAGTAAAAGAGCTAAGCGTTATTACTGTAAGCATAGCCAGTTAGGAAGCATAGCCAGTTAGGCTAGACGGCGGTGTCAACGTGGTGCTCTAACCAACTGAGCTATGCGTCCGAGCACAGTAGATGACCATAGCACAGGGACAGTGTAGGTAAAGCATCTGCGTGATCGATGTGACCAAGACCGTCTGGGCGATCGGTTTGAATAGATGCAGTATTGGCAGCATTCATGAGTGTAGCTTGAAGAGGCGGACAGAAAGACCGATAAAATTCACGTTTCGCAATCGTTTCCCTGGTTAACCGTTAAACTTCATTGCGAAGTTGAGGGCAAAAAAAGCCTTCATGTTACGTTCGTAACGTTGGTTTACGATCCAGTGTCGAGAAGGAGAACGCTTTGAATTCGCCTCTACATCAGTCTTCAAATAGTTGTCGGGAAGATTTCAGCGAGTATGTGGCTCACCTTCAGCTTCATATGGCGCTTCAGGCACGCAACTTAGTGCCAACTTTAACGAAAACTGGCGACAGCCGTGAACAAATGCTGCATCAAACTCAGGCAACTTTTGAAAAATTAGTTTCTCGTCAAACACTTTAATCGCTGTAACGCTTTCTTGCCTGCATCCCATGATTGAAATGCCATTGCGTCGTCAGAGCCTTGATCGGCTCTGATTTTTTTGCGCGTTTTGCGCGTGGTCGAGGACAATCGCACCGCTATCCCCGATCGCTGCATAGCCATCTAGCTGGAAATTCTTCATCATAAGAGAAGGGCTTGTTTGAGCAACAGACTTTTGCAATGAACGGCTGCTCCAGTCAGCTCTGCGCGCATTGCGATCGTGTGGCAAAGCCTGTTACTGCAACGGTTAACCCTCAGAGTCGGCAAGAATTTGTTTGCTAGAGGACGGCATTCTTGAAAATTTTCAATACCCTTGAACCAGCAACTCGCCAAAATCTATTGCTTCTGTTTGCTGTTGGTTTGCTGTTTTGGGCGAGTCTCGCTACATTGCTGCCAACCTTGCCGCTCTACATTCGAGATGTCGGCGGTGCAACTTACCAGGTTGGCATTGTCATCGGTGCCTTTGCGGTGGGTCTGCTGTTATTTCGCCCCTGGGTGGGGCATTTAGCCGATCGCCGCGGTCGTCGGTTAGTGCTGCTTATGGGGCTAGCGGCGACGGCGATCGCGCCAATTGGGTATTTGCTTACCCAAGCAATTCCCTTACTGATAGCAGTACGCGTTTTTCATGGGCTTAGCATTGCCGCCTTTACAACGGCATATAGTACGTTGACCGTTGACTTGTCGCCACCCTCCAGTCGGGGAGAGGTTATTGGCTATATGAGTTTAGTCAATCCGGTTGGGGTTGCCATCGGTCCTGCGATCGGGGGCTTGGTGCAAGCGTGGGCAGGCTACACACCCTTGTTTTTGCTGTCAGCCGGGTTGGGCATCGTCGGGCTAGTGGGCGCGCTCTGGCTGCAAGCACCAGCTCCCGTCATGCAGCCGAGCACAGAGGCTAATCGATCATCATTTTGGCGCTTACTGCTCAGCCCACGACTGCGAACGCCTACCTTAGCGCTGTTGCTAGTCGGGCTGGCGTTTGGAGTGTTGAGTACCTTCGTGCCATTGTTTATTCAAGAAGCAGGCGTGAGCCTCAATGCAGGACTGTTTTATACGGCAGCAGCTCTGGCTGGTTTTAGTGTGCGTCTGTTAACTGGACGAGCCTCCGATCGCTATGGGCGTGGGCGGTTTATCACGCTGGGGCTGCTGCTTTATGCCCTTACAATGCTGCTCCTGTGGTCTGCTCACAGTGCCAGTGCGTTTTTGCTGGCAGGCTTACTCGAAGGGGCTGGTACGGGCATTTTCCTGCCGTTGATGATTGCACTCGTTGCCGATCGCTCTGAAGCGCATGAACGTGGACGCGTCTTTTCGCTCTGCGTCGGTGGGTTTGACCTGGGCATTGCGATCGCAGGACCAGCGCTGGGTTTTCTGGCTGAATCGATTGGCTACCGGGGCATTTTTGGCTTGGCTAGCGTCTTAGCGTTTCTGTCGGTACTCATTTTTGTGACGCAGTGTAGCAAAACGCTTCACCATTCACTTCAGTTTGCGCTAGGTAACGGACGCGATTGGTATGCTCTTCCTCGCAGCTAACCAGCCAAACGTTCACACGATCGAGTCTGATATCGCTTTGTTTGGAGTTAGAACTTACGCAAACCTCGGAGTTTTGACCAGGTATTAAGCACCGTCATGAATGTAGTCGCTTAAACCTCCAAGGGTTTAGTCAACATGGGTAAGTCTTGGGTATTACAAAAAAGGAGAGTTATCCAGATCGGTGAAACGATCGATCGGGCTGGCATCGGTTTCTGAGGGGGACAGTGCAAAATCGTCCAGAGTCGTCTCCGAAGCATCCAACCGATGAATCTGAATCTGGTGCAAACGAGGTCCTTCCGCAGAAATAATGGTGAATTCAAACTCGCTGTAGCGTAAGGTTTCTCCAGGCAAAGGAATCTTTTGGAGTTGGAACAGGACAAACCCGCCCAGCGTTTGATAATCATCGGTGAGCGGCAAATGCAGATTGAGGGTCTCGTTCACGGCTTCAAGATCCATTTGCGCTTGCACAAGAAACGTTTGCTCGTTCAGAATTTGGATGCCCGTCGCCTCGTTCCTGGCAGTCTCCACAATGTCGCCCAAAATTTCGGCAATGAGGTCTTCGATCGTCACCAGACCAGCCGTACCGCCATATTCATCCACCACCATCATCATGGTTTGGCGCGATCGCTGCATCAGGGGCAGCAGTTCGCTTAACAACATATATTCTGGTACAAACCGGGCGGGGCGCAGCCAAGCTTGAAGCGGACGAGACAGATCAACGGGTTCCTGTGCCAGTGGCTCTGCTAGTTCTTGAAAGTGAATCAGCCCGCGTACATCATCCAGCGATTCACCGATAACCGGGTAGCGTAAGTGACCAGACTGGGCAACTTCTTCTAGCAGCAGCTTAAAAGTGGCATCGTAAGGAATCGCCGCAATGCTGGTGCGGGGTATCATCACCTCACCCGCAGACACATCGCCAAACTCAAAGACGTTGCTGAGCCACTGCCGTTCTTCAGCCTCTAGCCCAGTGGATTCGCTGGACGTGGCAATGATGAGCTGTAGTTCTTCGGGCGTTACCTGATTTGACCACCCCTGCCCAGTGTATTGAATGCCGACTAGACGAAGCAGCAGCCGGGTCGATTGGTTCAAAATCCAGATAAACGGGTGAAAGAACCGGGCGATCGCCAAACTGGGTGCCGCCAAAAAGCGTGCCAACTGTTCGGCATAGAGTAGAGCCACCGCTTTGGGGCAGAGTTCGCCCAGCACAATTTGCAGGTAGGCAAGCAGCAAAAAGGTGGTCGGGATTGCCACTGAATGCGTCAACACTTGCCGATATGCCGTGGGTACAGGTAGCTGGTTGAGCCAATGCACCACCAGGCTTGCCATTGCACTTTCGCCAATCCAACCCAGCGCTAAACTAGACAGCGTAATGCCCAGTTGAGTGGTGGATAACAGCCGCTCGATGCCCTGCTGGAGGTCTTGCACCGTGCGTGCCTGCACATCCCCAGCCTCCACTAATTGAATGATGCGCGATCGTCGCACCGACACCATGGCAAACTCAGCCGCCACAAAAAACGCATTAATCGCAATCAGCAGCAATACCGCTAGCATCCGTGACAAGATTGCCGATCCCGAAAGAGAGGCGGTGGATTGATCGATCAGCCCCAGAGGAACCATCAAGCAACGCGGCAACCAGCCGATGATGTACAGCACGATCGAAAGGCTCTCCTGTAGAAGAGTGACCTGTAGAAGAGTGAAGCGAAAATCCTCTACTGAACGGGAATATTCGACACCTGTAGCTGGAGCCGCTTGTCTGGATAATCAGGCAGAGAAAGCGAGATTTTTTGCACCCCACCCAACAGGTTCGCCGGGATGCTAATGCTACCAGGAAAAGCGCTGCTAGCGGCTGGCAACTCGGCAGGCAAACCATCTGTACTTGCCTTGAGGGGTTGCCCCTGATCATCAGTTACGGTCAGCGCATCGTAGACAAAGCGGACGGGTTGCTTACCGTTATTACGCAGGCTCACTGCCAGTACCAAAGACTCCCCTTCCTTCCGTACCGATTTTACTTCCAACACTACATCCTGGCTGGTCGCTGTCATTGGTAGCTGACTTTTTGCCGCCTCGGTTGGAGCAGTCGCTTTTGGGCTGGCTGAGGGGCTAGGCGTTACCTCTTTCACCGTGCCGCCATTCATCCGGGCTTTGACATTGGCAATGATGTCTTCTTCTGGCAAGACGGCAAGCTCTTCTCGCCGCACGCTGCCTGCCTGCCCACCGACCTTGTTGTTTGTAGGACGAGTATCTGGCTGTGTAATCCCTTTCAGCGCCTCCCGACCGAGCGAAGCCCCCCAAGACGCACTCACCAACCCGGCTACAACCATCGACACCAGTAAAAGCAGAGTTAGCGTTACCGTAGAGTTCAGTTTCATGGGGAGTCGTTAGCTGGAGGCAAGGGGGTGTGCGATCGACCGCAAAACGACCGCACGGCTCCAACATGAATGCGATCGTTCCAATTCTAGACACAGACGCTGGCAATGCAGCACAAACATTTTAGTCCACCGCCAGGAGCGATCGTCTCTAAATAACCCACCACAACCTGTTTTTAACTAGAAGCTAAGTCAGAAAAGCGGGAACCAAAAATCGGGATACAATAATGGCAACCCAGGGTTGGCCGAGCGGTTTAGGCAGCGAACTCATAATTCGCCTCAGGCAGGTTCGACCCCTGCACCCTGGATTGCCATTGAGAAACCATTTAATTGAGAAACCATTCAACGCGATCGTGACATCACGCTCATCGATCGCTGGCTTAGGAACGAGAACAACATAAAATCGGTAACCCTGTAGGGGCTTAGGGCGTGTCATCAATTAGCTCCGAACCCTTGCAGTATCAGCAGTGTCACGCCCGTCCCAACACATCAGGCTAGGGGCTGGAACCCTTGCTGCAACTTATGTGTAGTAGTAATTGATGACAGCCCCTAGCCTGTGGGCAAAAGCCTCTGCCATAGCCGACAGCATACCTGCCGCATGCCAAGCCCTATTCCTTACCAAAGTGCTGGCACACGAGGACGGTTTTGCAAGGGCGTGGTTGGCGTGGGAGGAGTGGATTCTACAGGCGGCAGAGTCGTCGTCAGGGGACGCTCGGTTTCAAAGGAGATCTCCCGAATCGATTGGTTAAAGGGGGTCGGCAGATCGGGGGTGCGAATCACGGGGCGGCTTGCCATCTGACGCGACAGTAGATCCTGATAGAACTCAAAAATCGCCTCACCGTCGCGAGCAATCTCGTTGTCAGGAAAGGAGTTTCGCACCAAAATGCCCGGTCCAAAGATGTAGCTGACCTGTCTGGGAATAGAACGATTGCTAAAAAAGTCACGATCGTTCGAGTACTGCACCTGCTCCAATTGATCGGGAATGTTGTTGGGCACCCCCGTTGTCGGATTGTCAAAAGTGTCCTGGGCGATCGCGGCGGAAGCTGCAATGCTAGAGAATACAATAACTGCAAGTCCAACGGTCGCACTCTTAGAGCTAATGCCCATAAAATCACTCCTCAATGTGTTGCTCTGTAAACGGTTGTCTTTAGGACTAAGATGCAAGACCAGAGCAATAATGTTGCGAGGTTCGCCTAAAGCATTTCAGCTTCAAAGCTTTCACAGCCACTTAGTGTTAGCTACTGGCTCATCCGTTGATGGCAGTCTACCCACAATTGCCTCTTGGTTTACACCAAAGTTACCTCTGGGTCTGCACCAAAAAGTTACTTCTGGGTCTACACCAAAGTTACCTCTGGGTCTGCACGTTCCTAGTCTGTATTAATCTTACTGAGTTTACGCAAATCGATGACTAAAAATACTCGATCGCTGACCGATGCATCACCATCAATGGCAACGGTTGATTTACTCACCTTGCGCCAACAACTTTTGGATCTATTCTGTCAGGTTGCGTATCAAGAAGGCGATTTTCTACTCACATCCGGGCAGCGCGCCTCCTATTACATCAATGGAAAGCAGGTCACGCTCCATCCTCAAGGCGGGCTGGCAGTCGGTCGTCTGGTGTTGCCGCTGCTCCCTCAAGGCACTCAAGCGGTGGCTGGGCTAACGTTGGGAGCCGATCCGATCGTGACGGCTGTGAGCGTGGTTGCCGCCTACGAGGGTCTCTCACTGCCTGCACTCATCATTCGCAAAGAGGCTAAAGGGCATGGGACGCGTGCCTACATCGAAGGTCCCAGCTTGCCCGAAGGGAGCGCCGTAACAGTGCTGGAAGATGTTGTCACAACAGGTCAATCGGCGCTGAAGGCGGTGGAACGGTTGCAGCAGGCAGGCTATCAGGTCAATGGCATTATTTCGCTGGTCGATCGCCTGCAAGGGGGAGCCGCACTATATGAACAGGTTGGCATCCCCTTCCAGGCAGTTTTTGCGATTACAGAAATCCAGGCGCGATCGGCAGCATTAAGCAAAGCGGGAGGAGCGCCAGCCGTTTGATCGCCGTGCATGCGGTCAGCCGTCAGCAACATGAATGAATCTGTAAGGCGATTTCGTAGAACTGGGTATGACCCGTTGGGAGAAAGCAAGCGATGCCTTGACAGCACCGCCTACGATCGACTACCCGGACAAGTCGTTGCTTCAGGTTCTAAAAACGGGAAGGCGTTCCCCTATTTGCTGCCCGGTTCACCTCCCGCTGATGCAAACATACACCCATCCATTGAGACAAACAGATCAGCAAGGGCTGCGTAAGCGTTAGAGATCTCTGTCTGCGATGAGGGGGCGATCGCCACGGTCGTTTGAGGCATCGCGTTGCGAAATGCCTGAAGTTGTAAGACCGCCTGTTTCGCCAGGTCAACCGTTTTTGCAGCAATGCGCAACAGTTCTGCTTCTGCTTGCCGATAGTCAGTCAGCTCAATCACATACAAATACACCAGCTTAAAAGCAGGTAGCGAATGGTAGGTTAGCGCCAGCATGTGGTTATTGACCGTGACTTCGATCGTGTGATCCATTTGTTGACTGGTCAAACACGCCATCACAATATGCGAATGCTCTGCTGGCAAAATTGCCCAGGGTTCCACATGCAACCGTTTAAGTAGCCGCACAGCCGCAGGATTTGTCCTAATCACCTCCCCGTTTGGGTTAAATGCCAGGATTGGGTTTGGGTTATCGCGGATGAAGGCTGACAAACGAATAATATCGGCATCAGCGTAATCCCGCTTGTTCAAACAGGAATGCGCGTTAAGACTCGTCGGCGCGATCGACTGATCAGAAAATTGTGTCTGCCAGTCTACCATTTGAGCCTTTTTGTTTACCATGAGATGTTAGCTCCTCAATTTTTAAACGGTGGAGTCAGCCAGGGCGTGGTGTGGTAGCCGACCCTGGCTTTTGCATGAGTGGGTGTGAGTCAACAAGATGCCGCAAGGTACCGCCCCCTAAAAGGAACGTCCTGCTAAACCTTGAGTGCTACTGATTCAATGCTGTAAAAAGCACTTCAGTAGCTTTACGGAACCAGCAGAAATATACGGATCTTCTGCAACACGATCAGTTCAGACTTTAAGTAGATGCCCTGAGCTTCACTATGCGTGATTTGCTCACTCCTATGAGTGATAAAAAGCGGTTCGCCCTGTGAACATGGTCTTCTCAGGCTGTGACGAACCCGGCACCACAGACTGACTGAGTTCACCGCTTTTAGTGACTGCCATCACACAGATCTTTCAGTAATACTGCTGTTGCGCTAGTTGTTCCCACGATCGCCAAAAACGATCGTGCAGCCAATTTGCCGTAGATCTTCTGCGCGACCGTTCCCAATGGGCGCTAGACTAATAAACAGTCGCTAAGCTCTGTCTTCTCGGCTCCTCTACTCGTTTCACAACCATTTGCGGTCTATGCCAAGATCTCAACGCAACGACAATTTCATCGACAAAAGCTTTACGGTGATGGCAGACATCATCCTGAAGATCTTGCCCGCCACAAAGAAAGAGAAAGAAGCATTTGCCTATTACCGCGACGGTATGTCTGCCCAGGGTGATGGCGAATATGCTGAGGCGCTCGATAACTACAACGAAGCGCTCAAGCTAGAGGATGACGATTACGATCGCAGCTACATCCTTTACAACATGGGGCTGATCCACGCCAGCAATGGCGATCACGAGCGTGCGCTAGACTACTACCATCAAGCGCTAGACCTGAACCCCAGACTGCCTCAGGCCCTAAACAATGTCGCGGTCATCTTGCACTATAAAGGTGAACTGGCGAAAGAAGCAGGCAAGGATGACGAGGCAGAAGGCTTCTACCAGCAAGCCGCCGAATACTGGAAACGCGCCATTCGCGTTGCGCCCAACAACTATATCGAAGCTCAGAACTGGCTGAAGACCACCGGGCGATCGCAAATCGATGTTTACTTTTAGTGGCTTTTAGTTGTTGGTTGTTGGTTGTTAGCAGGAAAGAGCTAACGTTGCTACTGTCGTGATCATTTTTACTTCAAACACCAGCCTTTAAACCTCCACGATTTTTACTGGCTGTCTACCCCAACCAACAACTAACAACTAACAACCAACAACTAATTACTAACAACTACCCATGCTCGATCGTGAACAAGTTCGTAAAGTCGCTCATCTTGCCCGTCTCAAATTGACCGCAGACGAAGAGACCCTGTTGACCACTCAGCTTGGCGATATCCTGGGTTATTTTGAACAATTAAATGAGCTGGATGTTACAGGGGTTGAACCCACGACACGAGCGATCGATGTCAGCAATGTCGTTCGTCAAGATGTGCTGCAATCGCACCCAGAGCGAGAGTCCATGCTAGAATCGGCACCCGATCGAGATGGCGATTTTTTCAAAGTTCCCAAAATCGTCAACGCAGATTGAATCTGGCTGTTAGACCACCAGGGCTAGAAGCGAGTTTCAAACAACAGGGTTGAACCCCCAACTGCCAATCGCGCACGATGAGAAAAACCGCCTGGAGTCTACAGGGTGCCTCGTCAACCGCGTCAACTGCAAATTGGCTACTGCTACCACGTGACCGTGCGCTGCAACAATCGTGAGTTTCGCCTGCTTCGGGATGAATGCCGCGAGGTGTTGCTGTATGCGATCCAGGCGTGTCAAGTAACCTATGGCTTTAAGCTCTATGCGCTCTGCATTATGAGCAACCATGTGCATTATTTGCTAGAGCCACAGCAACCAGAAGACTTACCCCGCATCATGCACTGGCTCAACTGGTATACGGCAATGTGCTTTAACCGCATGCTCAATCGCACGGGGCACTTTTGGGAGAAGCGCTATCACAGCACCGGGTTTCCGGTGAGCGATCAACGCCGCGCCTTAAACACCTTGCGTTATATTCACGCCAACCCCAAAGCGGCGAATATGCAGCAGGGGTTTTTCTATGACTACAGCAACTATGGCACCTATGAGCGCCTGACTACGGATGGCATGACGCAATGGCATCCAGCGTTTTTGGCGTTGGGAGTCTCGCTGGAACTATGTGCAGCGGCGTATCGCAAGTTTTGCCAAAAATATAAGTCCAAGCCCAAACCCGAAGCGCGGCACCATTGGGGCAGTAAACTGCTGGCGCAGATGAAGGCACGTAGTCGGCTCAAGCAAAAACCGAGTCCGGGGCAGCAATCGTTGTGGGATGACTGGAACGCTCCTACCGAAGCAATCCGCAAGGTGGCAGAAACGTTTGTGTTGGCAAACTGCTATGACCCGAAGATCGCCAGCCTTAAGTTTGAGCCGCTATGACCTGAGAAACCGGGTTCCGGGTGCCAGGTAACGAAACGCTGAAAGGACGATAAACCGTGTAGAAACCGACCATTTACAAACTTTAAAAAATGCTTAGGACTGCGATGTGCTACAGTTCACAAGTCTCTGCGCGAGAGAAGAGAATTCTCCAGTCGTGTTTCGTATCGGCGCGTCAACACCAGAAAACCACCCACCCGGAAATTCTCCGACGGGAGATTTAACAAGGTCAAAGGTGTAGTCGTCATAGCTCAACCAGTCGCCGTCCTTGCGCCAGCCCACGCGATCGCCAAACCGTTCCCAGTCAGCATTGTACTCCTTCGGGCTACCGCATTCCTGCCAGATGCGTTTTTGTACACTAAAGCCCCATTTGCCGTGGCTGTACTTGACCCAGAGTTGGTCTAAGGTTCGCAAGTCGTCGCAGGGAAAGTTTTCAAGCTCTTCGGGGTCGAACCATTGCCCCTCTTCTTTGCCCACCGTGGTAATCATCAGCCGATAGGTTTCGTAATCCGCTTTGCGCCATTGCTGGGTCTTCAGCAGGTTCTCTAGCGTGGCATAGCGAGAGGCTTTAAGTGCGGGTTTGAGTGCCTGGAGCGTTGTCTGGAGTTCGGGCTTGAGCGTGCGGCGGGTTTCTTGATAGCAGGCATAGGCAAGGTCGTTTGCGTCTTGCTTAATGGCTTCCTGAATTAAACGGGTGGGGTCAGTCTGGGCGGCATAGAGCAAAATGGTCTGTCGCCACCACGGGTCAGTGCCGTTGGTGCTGGCAGCCTGCAAATGAGGATAGAGCAAGCCCTCCTGCCGCGAATCTTTAATCTGTTTTGCCGCCAAAAACTCCTGAAAGCTCAGGTGAGCAAACTCGCAGCCTTCTAAGCCCTGGCGCACCATTAATTCGCTCACGTCAATGAGTTGCTTGAGCAGTGCTTCTGGTGCAATGGAGTGTCCCTGTGCTTTCAGCGCTTGCGCCACCAACGGCACCAGGTCTGCCTCTGGAATCAGCTTGAGCGTGCGCTGCATCATCGTCAGGGCAACTGCTTGTAGAACGTTTTGACGGTCTTCCCAGGCTAACGACAGTTCAATGTTACGGGCAGCCGGTCGCTTGCGGAGTTGCAGCGTGCAAATATCTTGATACAGTTCGGCTCGTTGGCGCGGTAGCTCTACGCCCGGATCGCTGCGGTGATAGGTGGCTAAGAGGTTTAGCAGCAGCGGGTTTTTGGCTAAATCTGCCAGCTCGGGACGATCGACATTGCGAATCTGACTCAGCAAATTGTCGGCGTTGCGGGTTGCCTCGCGATCAACCTCTGGAGTATCCCGCCCGCCGCGATCAAGCCGTTCCTGGCAGCGATACCACTGGCGTACAAAGGCTTCTTGCTGGCTGGGTTTGAGCGGTCGTACCCAGAGCTTGGTTCGCAATGGTTCAGCAAAATCCTCTTTATAAGCGCTGGGGCGTGATGTGAGGATAAACACGGCGCGATCGAACCGTCTCATCTGTGTGGTGATCCAACGACTCAGCGCGGGGCGTTCGCTTTCAGGGATCTCGTCAAAACCATCCAGCATCACCAGTGCATCGCCCTTTTTCAGCACCTCCAGAAACCAGTTAGCAGGAAGCCGTTTGAGCCGTGGGTTCATCTCGGCTAACTGGGTGACGTGATGCTGCATGACCAGTGTGGGCAAATCGGGTGGGTTCTCCTGGGTGAAGAGCGATCGATAGCTGCGTAACGGCAACAGCACCGGAATGAGCAACGGCACCTTAAATGCACCGTGTTGCCTGGTTCCGTACATAAACGCAAGGTGCTTGAGCAACGTTGTTTTACCAAACCCACCCCATGCCACGATCGCCAGTTGACGATAGGCAGGCTGCTGGTTTGCCCGTTTCAGAAAATCCCAGATTTTAAGCTCCTGCAATGCTGCGATGGTGTGCCGACTATGCGGCTGTAACCCCGGTGTAATGGCGCTAGCATCTAATTCCAGGGGCACAAAGACTTCTTGCAACTGAGGCATAAAGATGCGATCGCGGGCACCCATTCCCTCTGGTTTATAGTCGCGGCAATCGAGCGCTTGCGTAATCAAATAGGCATCTTCGGCGCGGGTTGCCTTGGCAAACACCTGTTCAATGGTGTGGTCGATCGAGCCATCGATTACTTTGCCTGTTTGTTCTAAACGCCGCTGATTGCCCTTATGAATTTCTCCTAGTAGATTGCCACCGTAGGAAAAGCACACGCCGATTAAAGTCGCTGCGATCGCCTCTGCCGTTTTATGCTCCATGACGAGCAGCCAGAGTCCATAAGCACCACCCACCCCAGCACCTCCGGGCTTGAGTACCTTAATTGCCAACTCAGCTAGTTGATTAGGGATGGAAGATTGGTTGGAAGACTCTTCTGGCATGAGGCAACGTCCAGCGATCAGATGTCTCTTTTGTAACCCAAAACGTTGCTAGTGACGCTGTCTTAGTCGATCGCCACGTATGCGACAGCATCACCAGCAGAAAATGAAGGAAGCGATCGCGTTTAGAGTGGGGGCGATTGCTCATTGCTATAGTGAACTTACCTGGAATCTGAAGCAATATGAATGCCTACAAAGCTGAAGCCGTCCTTAATCAAGATGGCACACTGACCATTACCAATCTACCGTTCGCTGCTGGAACAGCCGTTGAAGTCATTGTTTTAGAACGATCAAAGGACAGCGATCGTGCTGATGTCAAGGCTTCTAATGGGAACAATCTGTACGCCCTGCAAAGACTGCGCCCTTATCAGTACGATGACCCATTTGAACCAGCTACTGCCAGCACAGATTGGGAAGCCCTTAAATGATCGTTCTCGATACTCATATTTGGGTATGGTGGGTGCAGGCTGATCCACGATTGACTCAACAACATCAGCAATGGCTACAAAACTATCAACCTCAAGGGTTAGGCGTTAGCATCTTTTCCTGCTGGGAAGTTGCCAAGCTGGTCGAAAATCAGCGATTCGTGCTCCCTTTCGCTGTTGATCGATGGCTTAATGCTGGTCTCGCCTATCCTGGCGTTCAATGCTTAGATTTAACATTACCTATCATTGTCGAATCCACTCAACTTATTGGATTCCATCGCGATCCGGCTGATCAAATCATTGTGGCAACCGCTAGAATTTTCGGTGTTCCACTGCTGACGGCTGATCAAAAAATTCTCAATTATGCTCATGTTCAGACATTGAAATGACTGATTTAACGGTGATGCTACTGCCTGGAGTTTAGACTAACGGCACGTGGGAACGGCTCAACTCCTTGCAAGAAGTGAGTGAGATGGCAGGAACAACGCCATCAGCGATTAAGCAGACTTCTTGTTATCCACTTTAGGGTTGCGAAATCG
>JAHHHL010000085.1 GCA_019359375.1 Lyngbya sp. HA4199-MV5 | reverse complement strand
GCTGCCAGATTTTTTGAATGGTCGGTTGAAACCCCTACAGCTCAAAAAATTCCTTCAGAATTGCTAGACCTTTGGTCTGACCTACTCTGCTATGCTGCGTGATTGGCTAAAGTCGAGCTAAGGATCGTGGATTTAATAAAGCCGGATTTTTGCGTAGGATGTGTAAAGCCGTTCCGGCATCCCAGAAAAGCGCAGCGTAACGCAGCGTCTCCGGGGCTTGTGATGCGTTACAGCTAGCGCCTTTAGCGAAGCCATGCCGTAGCTTGCTTCTCGAAGAGTAGGCTATACACATCCTACAAAAGCCGATCTTATTTAATTCTCATTCCTACAGTAAAGCCCGCTTTTTCTCGTCCGGCTAAGCGCTGATGGTTGGCAGGCACAACCTCTCGATGGCTTTCTTTACAGCTTCTAAACGATCGCTAAGAGTTGCAGAATGCGTCGTAAGGGAATCTTCACTTGCTCGGAATTGTTGACTAGCTCCTGTCCTAAGTTGTGAACGGCTTGTTCCAGCAGGTAGCTGTTTAAGAGTATCTGCAACTCTTGCTCAGTTTTGGGCAAAAAGCTGCCGTGGTTTGCTGTGGCGAGATACGCCTGCACAAAAGTGACGCTTACCCACTGTTGCCAAAATTCTGCCCACTGCTGCATCTGGGGCAGTTGCTCTGCCTGACTCATGCCGCTTTCAATTTCTTGATCAAGCGCGACGTTGGCTGCGTAATAAAACGATTGCAGCATACCAGCCACGTCTCGCAGGGGCGATCGCTTCATCCGTCGTTCACTTAAACTACGAGCGGGATTGCCTTCAAAATCAATGATGAAGAAGTCTTTACCTGTGTAGAGCACCTGTCCCAGGTGGTAGTCGCCATGATAGCGCGTGCGGAGTGCCGTGATTTTGTGGTTCAGCACCGACTGAAACCGCTGCAAGCAGTCATCCTGTTGACTCAGCACCGCCTTCCCAAACGGTTGAGTTTCCGGTGACAGGGTGTGGAGGCGATTTTTAAGCAGTAGAAAGACATGCCCCGTTAAGTTACGGCTGTATTGATAGATCGATCGCTGGTAAAGCGACGTAAACGGCTCTGGCGCAAAGGCAGGCTTTTCTGTCTGTGAAGCAAGGGCAAGATGAAGTTCAGCAGTGCGTTCCCCTAAAAGCTGGATGTTTGCCAGATAGGTGTTGATGGCTTTACAAGCAGGAATCTGAGAGGACGACAAATTGGGTGGACAGGATGGCAACGGAAAAAAGACATCGGTTGGTTCGTTGCTCTCCGCGGTTGGCTCCTTTGTAAACGCGGACTGTATGACCTCTAAAAGCGAACTGGGCGGTGTGGGCACTTCGGTCATGTCTGACTGATGCATCACCACAAGCTCAAAGTAGTCGCGCAAACCGTCAAGCGTATAGTCCCACGCACTGCGCGTATCGGGAATGTATTCTTGCAGGATGCCGATCGTCATCGGTTCTGTGCTGGAGCGGTGATATTCCAGGGTGCCTGCAATGGAGGGGATAAAGTCAAAGCGCTGGGTTTCATCTAAAAAGCGTCGCACTTCCAGGTCAGGATGAATGCCTTCTTCAACTTTGTGAAACAGCTTGAGAATGAATCGGTTTTGAGTAACGACACCACTTGTATCGGCATACACGATCGACGTATTGTTGTGGACTCCCTTCAAAGGTGCCGCGTCGGAAGGCAGCGTATCACCACTCAACTCGTTAAATCGAGACGTGGCTTTGGCAACCAGTTGACCGACGGTGTTTTTATACTGCTGGTTCTGGGCAATACTCTCTAACAACGCCGTAAGAAACGACTGATCGGCGATCGCGTCAAACAGTACAGCCAGTTCATCCCGCTCAAGCACCTTGACCTGTGCAATCACGGACTGGGGTGCCTCTGTCAGTAATTGATGTGCGTCCTGCCCTTCGGCATAAGCTAAGAAGAGCAGGTAGGTTTCTGGGTTGCCCTGAATGTAGTCTACGTGGAGTCCCAACAGGTGTGCCTGACGATCGTCGTAGGGGATGGCGATCGCGTCTGTGATGCGAGCTGACTGTACGGTACGCGTTCTGCCGCCAAACCAGCGCTGGCTCGACAAATACTCTGGCAGCAAGGTTTCTAAGCTGGCTGTAAAGCTGCGGGTTTGTGCCGATTGCAAGGATGCGAACGCCGTTTGCCACTCACCCGTCATGACCAGGGTGGGGCGATCGGCTTGCGGCTGTAAGGATTCTGGAGGCGTTGCTTGCGGCTTGAGCGTAAACCAGTAGACCGCATAGGAACCCAGACTGAGGAAGTAAGGCGCGTCTTCGATCGCCGGAAACTCCGTGCGCCCAAAAATTTCAACGGGTGCCCGCCCCTTATAGGTCGCCAAGTCTAATTCCACCGTTTGCACAAAGCGAGACAGGTTTGCTACCACGAGAATCTGTTCGTCCTCATAGGTACGAGTAAACGCCAGCACTTTACGGTTTTCGGGATGCAGAATTTGCAGATCACCACTGCCTAATGCCTGAAAGCGCTTCCGCATCGCAATGAGCCGCTTCGTGGCGTTAAGCAGGGAGTTTGGATTCGCCCGCTGTGCTTCGACGTTCACGGTGGCGTAGTGATATTCCGCTTCCACAATGAGCGGCAAGTATAAGCGTTGAGGACTGGCGTGGCTGAACCCGGCATTCCGGTCAAAGCTCCACTGCATGGGAGTTCGCACCCCATTACGATCGCCCACGTACACGTTGTCGCCCATGCCAATTTCGTCGCCGTAATACAGCACAGGCGTTCCCGGCAGCGAGAGCAGCAGGCTATTGAGGAGTTCAATTTGGCGGCGATCGTTCCCCAGCAAGGGAGCCAACCGTCGTCGAATGCCCAGGTTCACCCGCATTTCTGGATCTTGAGCGTAAACCCGATACATAAAGTCCCGATCTTCATCCGTCACCATTTCTAGCGTCAGTTCATCGTGGTTCCGCAGAAACAAGCCCCACTGGCAGTTCTCAGGAATGGCGGGCGTTTGCTGCAAGATATCGGCGATCGGGAAGCTGTCTTCCATTCGCAGTGCCATAAACAGGCGAGGCATCAGCGGAAAATGGAAGTTCATGTGGCACTCGTCGCCATCACCGTAGTAAGCCGCTGCATCCTCAGGCCACTGATTTGCCTCTGCCAGCAGCATCCGGTTGGGAAACTTCTCATCGACATGTTTCCGCAATTGCTTCAAAAAGGCATGGGTTTCGGGCAAATTCTCGCAGTTCGTGCCATCGCGTTCATACAGGTACGGCACGGCATCCATCCGCAACCCATCGACTCCCATATCCAGCCAAAAATCCAGCACATCGAAGACTGCCTGACGTACCGCTGGATTGTCGTAGTTCAAATCGGGCTGGTGGGAGTAGAAGCGGTGCCAGAAATACGCTTTAGCAACGGCATCCCACGACCAATTGGAGGTTTCAAAATCTTGAAAAATAATGCGCGCTTCTTGATATTTCTCAGGCGTGTCGCTCCAGACGTAAAAATCCCGCTCTGGACTGTCTTTTGGCGCTTTGCGTGCCCGCTGAAACCAGGGATGCTGATCGGACGTGTGATTCACAATCAGTTCGATAATGACGCGAATGCCCCGTTGATGCGCGGCTTGGAGCAGTTCCTTGAAGTCATCCAGCGTGCCATAAATGGGGTTGACGTTCACATAATCGGCAATATCATAGCCGTCATCGCGCAGGGGAGAGGGAAAGAAGGGCAGCAGCCAGATGGCTGTTACGCCTAAATCTTGTAAATAGTCCAGCTTTTCGGTCAGTCCTCGAAAATCGCCAATACCATCACCATTGCTGTCCGCAAAGGCGCGTACAGGCACTTCGTAAATAACGGCGTTCTTAAACCACAAGGGATCGTTTTTCAAGATCACACTGTCCATTGGCGCAAATGTCTCAAATAAGTTAACTAAAACAATGCTTTTCGTCATCTTGCAAAGGTAGGAACGTCGCTTTTGCTTTCATTGTCTGGCTTTTAGCGTTTAACGTTCAGCGTTCAGCTCTAAATGTTAGATGACGACTGACTGCTTTGGATACAGTCTTCTCTTTGCATAGCACGACAAAGATCTGCCTTTCGATCGCGGTCAGCCCCCAAAAACACTGCTCCAAGGATAGGTGCGCTTAATCAACGTCCCTTCATACTGGGTATGGCGATCAATTTTAGTTAAAGTCGAAGGCACCAATTCAGGGTTGGAACTCTTATTGATGCCTTGCCCCTTGTTCTTATCCGCGTTACCCCAAAGCCTATGACGTTTCAGCGTGCCAGTGGTGTTTTGCTCCATCCAACCTCTCTACCCAGCCGTTTGGGGATTGGCGATTTGGGCAAAGCCGCCTACGAATTTGTGGATTTTTTGGCGAACAGTGGTCAAACGTTGTGGCAGGTGTTGCCTCTGGGACCGACGGGCTACGAGCATTCGCCTTACATCATGAATTTCAGCACGTTTGCGGGAAATCCACTGCTGATTGATTTGGAGCAGTTGGTGCAAGATGGGTTGCTGGATGCCAACGAAGTAACACCCATCGCAGACGAAAATCCCGATCGCGTCAACTTCGATCGTGTGATTGCCCACAAGATGCAGCTTTTGAAGTTGGCTTATGATCGCTTTCAAAAAGCACGATCGCCGGAGCAACCTACAGCATTCAAACAATTTTGTCAGGAACAAGCCTCCTGGTTAAATGATTTTGTGCTGTTTATGGCATTGCTAGAAGCCAACGGTGGAAAGAGTTGGCATCAGTGGGAACCCGCGATCACCCGACGTGAACCTGATGCCATCCAAGCCCAAAGAGAAGCCCTACAGGACAGCATTGCATTTCAACAATTTTTGCAGTTCATCTTTTTTGAACAGTGGCGAGCATTGCGACAGTACGCGAACAGCAAAAACATCAAAATTATTGGCGACATTTCCATTTACGTTTGCCACAATAGCTCCGATGTGTGGGCAGATCCAGATCTTTTCAAACTCGATCCAACCACGTTTGAACCTGCCTTTATTGCAGGCGTGCCGCCCGATTATTTCAGTACGACTGGGCAACTTTGGGGCAACCCGGTTTACAACTGGGAGCGGGCACAAAAAACAAACTTTGCCTGGTGGACTAAGCGCTTTCAAGTCACCTTACAATACGTGGATATTGTTCGCGTTGACCACTTTCGCGGGTTTGAGGCTTACTGGCAAGTACCCGCTGGTGAAGAAACTGCGATTAACGGTGAATGGATCACAGCACCCGGAGAGCAATTTTTTGAAGCACTCGGAAAGGCATTAGGAACGTTACCCATTCTGGCAGAAGATCTCGGCATCATTACACCTGAAGTGGAGGCATTGCGCGATCGCTTTGACTTCCCCGGTATGCGGATTCTTATGTTTGCCTTTGGTGATGATCCGAATAATGCTTATTTGCCACACAATTATGTGAGAAATACCGTGGTTTATCCTGGTACGCATGATAACGATACCGTCATTGGTTGGTGGCAACAAGCGAGTGAAACCGAGAAACAATTTTTGGCAAAATATTTCGGCTATGAGTCACCCAGTGCCATCCATGACATTAATTGGTTGCTCATTCAGTCTGCCCTAGCCTCTGTTGCCGATCTAGCGATTATTCCCTTACAAGATCTGCTTGATTTAGACGGTCGTGGTCGCATGAATGACCCCAGCCACAACGATGGCAACTGGCGCTGGCGTTATCGTAGTTCTGATTTATTGACGCAGGCGTTGAGCGATCGGCTTCTTGCAATCACGCAACTCTACAGCCGCTAGCGCGCGTCATCAACTCAGCTCTAAACCTTGCTCTATCAGCATGATCACGCCCATCCCAATACACGAGGTTAGGGGCTGGAACCATTGCTGCAAGTGGTTTGTAGTA
Source organism: Lyngbya sp. HA4199-MV5 (assembly GCA_019359375.1). Classification (GTDB taxonomy): domain Bacteria; phylum Cyanobacteriota; class Cyanobacteriia; order Leptolyngbyales; family Leptolyngbyaceae; genus Stenomitos. The sequence continues at coordinate 11,192 of JAHHHL010000085.1, read as the reverse complement.
GTAATTGGTGACAGCCCGTAGCATTCCAACTGAGTGGCTGCGAAGACTTACTCCCTCACCGAGACCTTGGGTTTCCTTCTGTCTCCTGCCCTCTGCCTCAAATTCACACGCTTGTACCGCACTGAAAACCGCTATATCCTCAATAAGGAAACCAGGCTTTCTGCATCCATGTGGAACCTCGCCTGCCTCGCCCTTAAACGGTTTATGCCAACACCGTCCAATGTGATTCAACGCATCCAAAACGGGTTGATCGTGTCTTGTCAGGCTCCGATCGAGTCGCCGATGCACGCTCCGGTGGTCATTGCGGCAATGGCGCAGGCGGCTATCAACCAGGGAGCGGTTGGCGTGAGGTTGGATACCCCTGCTCATGTTGAAGCGGTACGCACCCAAATCACGGCTCCGATTGTTGGGTTGTGGAAGCAGCAAATTCCTGGGTTTGAGGTTTACATTACGCCCCAATTTCACCATGCGGCGGCGATCGCGCAAGCAGGCGCAGAGGTGATTGCGATCGATGCTACCCGTCGCGATCGTCCGGGTGGTGAGACTGTTGCAGCACTCATAAGCCGCATTCACAAGGAGTTGGGCAAACTGGTGATGGCAGATGTTGATACGCTGGAAGCGGCGATCGCGGCGGCAAAAGCGGGCGCGGATCTGATTGGCACCACGCTCTATGGCTATACATCTGCCACGCAACAACAAACCCCACCTGGATTTGATCTGCTAGCGCAAATGGTAGAGGCGATCGAGGTTCCCATCATTTGCGAAGGAGGGATCGCCTCTCCACAGATGGCTCGAAAGGCACTCGATTTGGGTGCCTATGCCGTCGTGGTGGGAACTGCGATTACAGGAATCGAGCTCCAGGTCAAAGCTTACAACGCCGCCATTCAGACGCACTAAGGATTCGTTACAGCACTTCTTGTTTGGCTGTCCGCAGTTTAGACCGCTTGTGCCGCGTCAGTCGTGCGTCTTAAGATAATCATTTCGGTGCCAACGACGGGACTACGAGCCAGGAGTTTTCCGGCACCATCTACCAATTCCAGCTTGAGAAAGTCCAAATTCTGCGTGCGGCTCAAAATTTCGCTGGCGAATTTGTCTTGCTGCGATCGACTCAGCCCATACCACCCGTCGCTGATGTGAACAATCAAACGACTGCTGCGAAAGTTTGCCTGTACAGACTCCACTAACCCATTGGCATACTGATTGCTGATCGCTGCTACCTGATTTTGAATCCGCGCAATCAACGTTTGCTCTGGCGTTAATTTAAGTGGGGGAGAGGGCGATGGCACGACTGTCGGCGGACTACTTTCGATCGGTTTAGGTACGTCCGGTGCCTTTACAACCGGAGGAATCGGCATCGGCATGGGTACAGGAGATGGTGGGGTCACGATCGTTTCAGCAGGGGGTGCTTTGACCGCGGTGGTTGGCTGCGATCGATCAGGCAAAAAGATAGAGGTTGACCACAGCAGCAGCACCACAGCACCGACGATCGCTCCCGTCAGGGCTTGATCAGACCACTTGCGGTTGATGGAAGCAGGCAGACGATCGCGGAGTTGCCGTAACACACCCTGCCACGATCGCCAAAGCTGTCGCCTGAGCGTTTGGAATTGCCCCTGTAGCGAGTCTGCTGCAACCGATCGTGTCTGCTTACTAGGGCGGGGTTGAGTAGACGATGCGGGGGCACGTTTGGACGCTTGCTTAGGTGCAGGTTCTGCTTCCAACCGCTCGATCGCCTGTTCTAGAAGATGAATGGTTCCCTTTAAAGCCTTGATCCCTTGTTGTTTGACGATCGGTTGAGCAGACACCACCGCTTCGCCCAAAAGACGCAGTAAGGTTTGCGGTAAGATTTCATCGTTGGCGGGACGGGGTCTACGGGCAGCGGTCGATCGCGCCTCAACCGAAGCTGACGGCTCAGGCTCCACAACCTCAGACAGCGCTGCCGCTTTCACGTCTGATGCTGTCTGCTCGGACGAAGCGTTCACAACAAGGTCTGGTGATGGTTCAGGCGGCTTCGCTGACTCTAAATCTACTTCTGTTTGGTTTGATGAAGTATCCACCACGGCATCTGAGGGTAACTCTGACGGTTCAGAAGGCGTGGGTTCTGATGATGAAGGCTGTTCTGCTGACATAAATTTCTCCCCCAGGCAGCACAAACAGACTCAAACGCGCTAAATTTTTACGGGTGCCACCTCAGCAGCATCAATCTTACCAGCTATTCGCGCTCCCCCTTTATTCCTCACCTCTGTTTAGGGGACAGGGGATAGGGGACAGGGGACAGCTTTACTCTAAAAACCAACAACCGATCACTTTTCTTGAATGACCGAAGGGTTATACAACTTCTTTAGCCTTCTGCCATCGGCTTTTAGCCTTCATCCCTCATCCCTCCCCTTATGAGTCTCAGTCGTCGTCAGTTCTTAATTTTAGGCGGAATTGTGGGCGGGATCGGTGCCGCAGCGCTGGTACACAAAGCGTTGACGAGTGCTGCCAATCGTCCACCAACCCCTGTAGCCAGCGCTTCATCAACAGCCGTAACGACAGCAGGACAGACAGCAGCATCCGCAAAAACCGCGATCGCGCCCAAAGGTCTGTTTGCGCCTGTGCGGGGTGATGTTCGCATTGCGGTTATTAGTGACCTCAATAGTGCCTATGGCTCAACAGACTATGAGGCGGAAGTGCTGAGGGCGATCGACCTGATTCCGGGTTGGGAACCAGACGTGGTGCTGGGTGGCGGCGATATGGTTGCGGGTCAATCGCCCTCCCTCAGCCGCGAGCAAATTCAAGCCATGTGGGATGGGTTTGAGCGGCACATTGGCGCACCCCTACGCAAAACGGGATTGCCCTTTGGCTTTACGATCGGCAACCACGATGCCTCTGGCGCGCTGTCGGTTGGCGGTAAGTTTCTGTTTAACCGCGATCGTGAAGCCACAGCCGCTTACTGGAATGCACCCGGTCACAATCCCAATTTGCCCTTTGTCGATCGGGCGGGTTTTCCCTTCTACTACACCTTCCAGCACAAAGACATTTTTTATCTTGTGTGGGATGCCTCAACTTCTCAGATTCCATCGGAGCAACTTGCTTGGGCAGACAAAAGCTTAGCCAGCTCAGCCGCACAGTCCGCTAAAATGCGTTTTGTCATCGGGCATTTGCCCCTCTATGCTGTTGCCGTTGGGCGAGATGAGCTAGGTGAAATTATTGCTGGTGCGGACAAGATTCAGGCAATGCTCAAAAAGCACGACGTTCATACCTACGTCAGCGGTCATGATCATGCGTATTATCCCGCCCACAGCGGCAAGCTAGAACTGCTTCACACTAGCGCTTTGGGGGCTGGTCCGCGCCCTTTACTCAACAGCCACCTTGCCCCCTTCAAAACCTTGACGGTGATTGATGTTGATTGGGGCACGAACTCAACGCGCTACACAACCTACAACATGAGCACCCTTCAGGTCGTGGATCACAAAACCTTGCCCCGCCTGATTGTAGGACCAACGGGCAGAGTGCTCCGGTTAGATGTGCAGGAGAGCGATTTGACCGCAGAAGAGCGATCGCTCACCTTTATACCCAGCAGCTAAGAAAACGCAGAGTTAGCGCAGGCAGGCGATCGTGGTGAAGGAAGAGCTAAGACAAAGACTCAAGCCAAATAGTGCTTAAGTCAAATATTTAACCAGCGCACCGCTAAAGGCTTCGTAGGGTTTAGCGCCGACTACCGTTTCGGCTAGCTCACCATCCTTAAAGAACATGACAGCGGGAATACTGCGAATCCCAAAGCGCTTGGCAAGAGCTTTATTCGCGTCGAGATCGAGCTTAAAGACTTTTGCCCGATCGCCAAACTCATCCGCGAGTTGATCCATCAACGGCGCAACAAGCTTACAGGGACCACACCAGGTAGCCGTGCAGTCCACAACAAACAGGGGTTCAGCGGTTAAGAGCGCGTCGAACTCGGTTTCGTCTTGAATATAAGCGGCAACCATGCAGATTCCTGTAAAGACTGCATTATCTCATAGGTGCATGACGAATAACGACGGTCTGGAGACTGGTTTACCCGTCAAGCAGTCACAAAGCCACTGGGTAAAGGAGTCGTTCAAGTCAATGTCTAACGGCAATCGGGCAGGCTGACCGATACATCCACTCAATCACTCTCCAGCCATCAACTCCTGGTCTCTGTTCAACCTTGACAGACCATCAGGCTGCTGCTCGATCGTGGCGATATCTAAGCCTGAGACACAGAAGCATCTCCTTCTAGGGTCAGCCCAGCATCTGTGTCAAAATGAAGTCACCCAACATGAGAGAGCTAGCGATTCGTGATTGAGGTAGAAGTCCACCAACAACTCCGCGCGTTCTTAAGAGAGCAGGGAAAGCCCTATTGGTCTCATCATTTAACGATGGCGCGGTTGGTGGCGCGTGCCTTGCGCTTGGGTCGCAGTGCGCTGATGCAAACCGATGCCCTTTCTCGCTACCACGGACGCTATAGGCTGAGCTACCTGGTGCCAGTGCTCATGTGGCAGGGACCCGTGGTGCTAGTGGCGACCGAAGCCGTGCAGCAGCGGTTGCTCATGGTAGAAATTCCGCAACTGCGCACCTGCATTCAAACGTCAAAATCTATTCGTACCGGCGATCGTGTCCCCAGCGCAGACTTTCAAGGGCTGTTGTTAACGACACCCGAAGCCTGGTTGAGCGATCGACTTTATCGGCAGGGGCGTTTCCCAGAGGCGATCCCAACCATTTTTGATGGCGTGGATGACCTGGAAGCGTGGGCATTTGCTCAGTTAACCACGCATATTCAGCCAGCAGACTGGGATGAATTGATGCTTGCCTGCCCCAGTCATACAGAAGCCATTCGAGATGCTCGTGTGCAGCTCACGCGATCGATCTTCCAGCGCCCAGCGAATCCCTACGAATGCTGCTTGCTGGAACTTTTTGAACAAAAGGTGCTGACAGCACTCTTTCAAGACTTACAGCTTCAAGACTTAAACGTCCAAGACCTACAGCTTCAAGACCTACAGCTTCAAGACTCCCAGCTTCAAGACCCACAGCTTCAAGACTTACAGCGCTCTGCAACTACAGCCGAGGCTCAACCTTTGCCAACCGTATGGGAACGCTTTGGACGAGCCTTCCAGCTTGATAACCAGCTACTTTGGGCAGATATTTCGCGTCGTCAGGGGCAGTTCACGTTGCATTCTGGTCCGGTTACCGTTTCAGCCGCATTAGCGCCGCTCTGGTCGCAGCAAGCGGTCATTCTGGTTGGGGGTGCGCTGGATGTCGATGCGGAGGCTATCGTCTACCGTCAACGGTTAGGACTGGACGATCTGACGTGCTTGAAGTTTACGCCCGATCGTCAGGATGAACTCATTCAGCTTTATCTGCCTGAGCGTCTGCCCATGCCCAACACGCCTGAGTTTCAGTGGGCGCTCATTCGAGAGATGCACTCCTTACTCAGGGTTAGCTCAGGGATGCAGGGGCTGACAGTGCTGCTTGTGGATGACGTGCCGCTTAAGGCGCAGGTTGGCTCTGTACTGGCATCGGAGTTTGGTTCAAGAGTGCAGGTTGAACGCACCTGTTTAGATGACAATGGGGTGCTTGTGGCTGGCTGGGAATTTTGGCGGCAGCATCAGAGCGTTTTGCCTGCTCCTCACTTGCTAGCGATCGCAACCCTCCCCATTCCCTCACTCGAAAACCCACTGGTGGCTGGACGGGTCGCCTATTACAAAAAGCTACGACAGGATTGGTTTCGCTTGTACCTGCTTCCAGAAGCGCTGTTGGAGCTACAGCGTGCGATCGCTCCTGTACGCGACCATCAGGGGATCGTTGCCTTACTGGATAGCCGGGTGGTGCATCGCAACTACGGGCAGCAAGTCCTGAACGCTCTGCATCCAGTGGCACGCCTCAACTATCTCGACCCCAGCCTGTTTTCTCAGCGTGACTATTCAGTTTTAGATTAAGATTCAGTTCTAGATTAAGCAGCGCTACACACCTCATCGATTGGGATCGCTGCATGAACTAAGCCACAGACACCGAACGGTACAACGATACGATCGACTTCTCAGCGGCGCAGGGTCATGCTCCGGCAGCTTGAACCGATTGGCGTTAGAAAGATCACGCAACAATGGCGTAGACTTTCCACTAGAATCAAGAAGTTGAGCGTCGTGTGGATGACAGCTATGGGCGAATCAAAGCGGCGGAAAGAAGCGCTGGGAGAGAAATACGGTCAGGAAGATAACATTCTTCCGTGGTTGCCAGTCACAAAAACTCAGGCAAATCAGTTTGTGCAGCTATCCACAAAAGGTGCCTGGATCGGTATTGGGACGCTGGTTGCCGTTTGGATTACGATTCGTTTCATTGGTCCGGCTTTTGGCTGGTGGCAGGTGGATTAGTGAGTGGCAGGTGGATTAGTGAGTGGCTGCCAATACAAGCAATAGTTTGTTACATTAGTTAGCATCCAAACGTTTCAAACAGGGGAACTCTTTCTACTGAACTGCGTCGTATTGTCTAGTGTCTTTCGCTGTCGTTCAGATGTTCGATCGCGGAGGGCATTGAAAACCTAGCTAGTAAGGCTGTCAGACGTAAACTTTTAAGCGACTGTCTTTCTCGATACGTTGCTTACTGAGTTGGTTAGCTAACCTGAGGTTACAAAGGTAATCGCCAAGCCATAGAAGTTAGAAGCGTGGCTGTTTCTATAGCTTGTAGAGGGCTGGGATGCATTGAATCATTGATAACGGCAAATCTTTTACGACCGAAATTCTTAAGAAAGTATTAAAAAGGTATAAGGTTGTAGGTGTGGTGATTGGAGGGCGATCGTGTTCTTAAGACTTGCAGAGCAACACCGTCAGTTTGTACAAGATCTCGTCATGAATCTTCAGGCACTTGCAACTGTGCTGGAGCGTCAGGGCTATCTGGCATCTTGCTATACCTGTGGCGGGCAAATGAATAGCGCCTCGTTCATGGTGAGCTTGGCAGACAACCACCTCATTCGGTTCCTCGTGTCTGACTATGGCATCACCTGGACGGAGATGCGAGACGATCGAGAGCTGATGAAATTGGAAGGCGCAGAAGCCATTAGCCAGCTTCAAGAACTGGCGAATCTGGTGAAATATAAAGTGAAGCCCTCTGAGTATCGACCTGCGGTCATTTCAGAAAGCTTTCACTGATGTGTCAAACTGTCCAGAGTGTGAGCTAAAGACGCGTTTGTTGGGCGTAACTGAGTGCCTTTGTCAACTCGAAACAACGCTAGGGCACGCCATCAATTTAGCTCCAAAACCTTGCGCTATCAGCATTGTCGCGACTGCCCCAACATACCAGGCTAGGGGCTGTAACTCTTGCTGAGAGTAATGTGTCGTCGTCATTGATGACAGTCCCTAGCAACAAAGGCAAATGCATCTAGCTCTAAATCATGCAGCTTAGATCACCAGCCCGCTGGGTAAAGCGAAGATTTTCTCGGTAATCGACTGGGCAATCAATGACGGCTGGTACATCCTGCTCCAGTGCCTCCTTTAGGATGGGGATCAGATCCAGGCACGATTCCACGCGATAGCCTTTCAAGCCCATACTTTCGGCAAACTTCACAAAATCGGGGTTGCCAAATTTGATAAACGCAGAGCTACCAAACTGGTTTTGCTGCTTCCACTCAATTAAGCCATAGCCCCCATCGTTGAAGATCAGCGTTACGAAGGGTGTCCCCACCCGCAACGCCGTCTCTAGCTCCTGGCAGTTCATCATAAAACCGCCATCGCCTGTCACCGCAACCACTCGTCGATCGGGATGTACTAACTTTGCGGCGATCGCGCCCGGTATCGCAATGCCCATCGCCGCAAAACCATTAGAAATAATGCAAGTATTGGGCTGCTCACAGTGGTAGTGCCGAGCCATCCACATCTTATGAGCGCCGACATCGGAAATGACAATATCCTCTGGTGCCATCACCTGTCGCAAATCGTAAACCACCTTTTGGGGCTTGATCGGGAAGCCATCGTCTTTGGCGTACTGCACGTAGTCGTTCCGAATCTCGGTGCGTAACTCTAGCGCCTGGGGATCAGGTTTGTTTGAGCGATCGGCGCGGTACAAGATTTCTCGGAGCGAATCGGAAATATCGCCGACCACCTCGGTCAGAGGAATATAGCTACTGTCTACCTCGGCAGACATTGCCCCGATGTGAATAATCGGAATCGTGCCGTCAGGGTTCCATTTTTTGGGTGAATATTCGATGAGGTCATACCCCACACAAATGATTAGATCAGTGCGATCGAAGCCACAGCTAATGTAGTCACGCTGCTGTAACCCTACAGCCCATAGCGCTAAGGGGTGGGTGTAACGAATCACCCCTTTTCCCATAAAGCTGTTGGCGACAGGAATATTGAGCCGCGTGGCAAACTCAGTCAACGCCTCACTAGCATTGGCCCGAATCGCACCATTGCCCACCAGGATCAGCGGATTTTCTGCTTGAGCAATAAAGTCAGCGGCTTTTTCAATGCTTTGAAAGGAGGCATAGGTTTTTTCCTTACCGTCTTTAACCAGTGGCTTTCCAGAAGCGGACATGGCGGCAATGTTTTCCGGTAGATCGATGTGTACGGCACCGGGTTTTTCTGCCTGAGCAATCTTAAAGGCTTTACGCACAATCTCGGGGGTGTTGCTGGGGCGAACAATTTGAGCATTCCATTTGGTAACAGGCGCAAACATCGCCACCAAATCGAGATACTGATGAGACTCGATGTGCATGCGATCGGTGCCGACCTGACCTGTGATGGCAACCAGTGGCGCGCGATCGAGGTTGGCATCGGCAACTCCGGTCATCAAGTTGGTGGCACCAGGTCCCAGGGTTGAAAGGCAAACTCCTGGCTTGCCCGTCAATCGTCCGTACACATCAGCCATAAACGCGGCTCCCTGCTCATGGCGTGTGGTAATGAACTGAATCGATGAATGCTTGAGGGCTTCTAGTACATGCAGATTTTCCTCACCCGGTAGCCCAAAAATGTAGCGCACACCTTCATTTTCCAGGCAGCGTACCAGCAGTTCAGCCGTATTCATCTCACCCATTTCCGTTACCCCCTTCACAAAAACTAAGTATTCCCTGCACAGCTTCGTCATGCGTCTTCAGCGATCGCGAAACCACTCCGCTTTTCAACGTTTCTTCTAGAGCGCCCCTACCCTTCTTAACACGATCCAAAGACACACTTGTTCTATTTTGTTACAAAGAACACAGTCATAAAAAGGAAAATGTTGTGTATCGCTGACATTATCGCCGCGAGAAAACACGACAGCGTGTGAAAACAATACCGATCTCCTTTGCCTCCTCTTTAGAGTCAGCGGTCAGCCTTTTTCTAAAAACTAACAACCAACAACTAACAACTTCTTTAGCCTTCTGCCTTTCCTACCTCACCCACACCGTTTTGATGTTCACAAACTCATGAATGCCCTGAATGCTCAATTCACGCCCGAAACCCGATCGCTTGGTGCCCCCAAACGGTAAACGTGGATCAGATTTCACCATGCTGTTGATGAAGACTGATCCAGCCTCAATCTCGAGGATCAAGCGGGTTTGTTCTGCTTCATCAGTTGTCCAGGCACTTGCGCCTAAGCCAAACGGGGTGCTATTTGCCAGTTGAATGGCTGCATCAATGTTTTCCACCCGAAACAGCATCGCTACAGGACCAAACAGCTCGTCTTGAGCCGTCGAGCTATCGATCGGAATCGCCGTCAAAATGGTTGGTGGATAGAAATTACCAGTTCCGCCCAGAGGTTTACCCCCGATCAGCACCCGCGCACCCTGTTGTATGGCAACTTGTACCTGCTGATCCAGGTCTTTGAGAATGCCAGAAGTCGCTAAAGGTCCAATATCGGTATCGGGCAGCATGGGGTCACCGACTTTCAGCGCCCGGTACTGCTCAACCAACCGGGTTTCAAATTCGTCATAAATCGGATCTGCCACGATGAAGCGTTTGGCGGCAATGCAGGACTGTCCGTTGTTGATCATCCGTGCCGTTACGGCTGTCGCGATCGCCGCCTCCAGATCAGCACTGGACAGCACGATAAAGGGATCACTACCACCCAACTCCAGCACCACTTTTTTGATTTGCTTTCCGGCTGTTGCTGCCAGACTTGCGCCTGCGGGTTCACTCCCTGTAAGCGTCGCGGCTCTCACCCGATCGTCCATGACGATCGCTGCCACTTGATTTGCCCCAATCAATAGGGTTTGAAACGCGCCCGTTGGAAAGCCTGCTCGCTGCAAAATGTCTTCGATCGCCAATGCCGATTGGGGTACATTGGACGCGTGCTTAAGCAACCCCACATTGCCTGCCATCAGCGCTGGAGCCGCAAAGCGAAACACCTGCCAAAACGGAAAATTCCAGGGCATGACGGCTAAGACTGCCCCGATCGGCTGATAGCAGACAAAGCTTTTACTTGCATCGGTGGGAATGGGTACTTCTGCGAGAAACTTCGCCGCATGATCAGCATAAAACCGACAAACCAGAGCACATTTCTCAACTTCCGCGATCGCGGCTTTAAGCGGCTTGCCCATCTCCAGCGTCATGATTTTGCCAAACGCCTCTTTCTCTGCGTCCAGAATTTGAGCGGCGGTAGTCAGCCACTGCGATCGTTGCTCAAAGCTTGTGTGGCGATATTGCTCAAACGTTTGCTGTGCCAACGACAATTTTTGCTCAATTTCTGTCTCGGTTAACGCCTCAAACGTCTTGATTAATTCTCCCGTTGCAGGATTGATTGTGGCAATGCCCATGACTGTCCTCCGGTTTTAAAGTGCTCCTGACGGTGGCTCGCTGTGCCCCGTGTAGCGATCGTTCCCAATCCCTTTTAGCCACGTATAGCTTTGTAACTAAAAAAATTTGTCCACTAAAAGCATGACGCTGCTGGGTGAGCCGCCAGCACAAAATTCAATGATTTGCCTCTTACAACATTCAGAGAGGAGTGAAAGGGCAATAATCAACGTAACGAATTACCCCTCCGTATCCTCGTACACAAAATTCATTCGATTAGCTCTTTTCCAGCATATCTAGAGAGATGAGATCAAAGCAAATGTGGATAACGTAGTGTGAAAAATTAAACTAAAATTAAGATTTGCGACTAAGTTAAATCACCTCCGGCAAAGCCGGAGGCTTATCATCTGTTAGCCCCCCAAGGGGGCAAGTTTATGCGTCTCCCAAGGAGACCCTGCCTCAGCGCAAGGGTAAGTTGAGTTGCGCCAACCGCTC
>JAHHHL010000084.1 GCA_019359375.1 Lyngbya sp. HA4199-MV5 | reverse complement strand
GGTCAGCGCATCAAACTAGCCGGAGCGCAAGGGCAAAAAGATAATGTGCCGCAGGTGCTCAAGCATCGCTGTGCCTATCTCAATGGGCAGTTCTCAAAATGAGTCTTGCAAGATTGGGATGCTCTCAGGGTGAAGATTCGCTTGAACAGGTTATGCGTGAGGAGAATACTGCCCATTCGTTCCCAGTAATCACAATTGGGAGCCTTGATCGCCTGAGTGAAGCTGACTATCGAGAACGATGTGTTGACCGCCTGATTGAAATTGCTGTAGACATTGACCAGTATAAAGGGGTTGGTCGGCTGTTTATTCCATGAGAATTGAATGCTCTCAGTCTTGTCAGCGCGATCGCCAATCTTGTGGTTCTCTCCAACTCCTAAAGCTTCTGTTTGGCTCGTAGCAGTACGATCGCCAATCTTGTCTAATGCCCTACTGCAAAGCAAACGCACCCTTGTATTGGGCATTCTCGACAAACGGCTGCTCAATTACTGAAGACCTAGAATGGCAGTAGGGTGGGCAGTGCCCGTCTATTGGCTCGTAGAATACTATGAAAGAGCTAACAGTCTTGGTAGGATTCCCGACTATGCTGGCACACCGTATTGAAACGATTATTTCTCAGGACAAAACGCTGACCCTGGAAAATTTACCGTTTCATTCTGGCGAACAAGTTGAGGTCATTATTTTGTCTTGATCGCGAAGAGACTCTGGACAAAACCACTATCCTCTTCGTGGAACCACAATTCAGTACACTGACCCTACCGAACCTGTGGCGCAAGACGACTGGGAAGTTACACGATGATTGTACTCGATACTCACATTTGGCTCTGGTGGGTGCATGGAGATGGCAAGCTTACTCGTGAGTACTATGAGTACGATCGCCACTCTTGTAGGTTAGGTTGAAAACCGAAACCCCACAACTGCTTAGTTGTTTACCTCCATTGCTTCAGCGATCGCTGATTTTGTCAGTTCGATCGTCAATCTTATTAGGATGCGCTGCTGATCAGCAACGCACTTTCCAAGTCATTGCGTCAAAATTTTAACCAATAATTCTGGTGCAATCCGAAATCCAGCTTTGTTTACTAAGTCATCGATCACAGGCTGTAACGATTCGATTTCACCTAGCCGTTTAGCCCGAAGCAAAATCCCCAAAATCCCCGTTACGTTAATCCTAAAGATTTTGCGACTTTTCTGCCTTCACGCTCATCCAGAAGCGTCCAATCTGCCTCAAGCTCAATGGCAAGGGCGATCGCCTCCGCTTCTCCTCGATCCAGCGTTTGCTTCAAAAGTTGGGCAAGAGGTTCATTGTTCAATGCTTGAGTTTGAATCCATCCCGATGAAATTGCTTCACGAATTGCTTGAGAACCCGGTCGCTCTTCACCAACTTTCAATTCGTCTAATACTGCATTGGGAATCAAAATCTCACCGAACTGCCGATGTAAGAGTATAAGCTGATCCACAATTGCCAAGTTGAGAATTGGTGAAGTGTTACTCACTACAGGCATAGCTCAAATCATCATCTAATTCTGCGAAACCATAGTGTCGCGCTACTCCACGAAGAGAAAGCAACTGCCCAAATTCGTATTTATCCATCTCAGCAAGTTCTCGCGCTTTACCAAAGGAGAGGATGTCTTGTGTATAAAGAGCAAGGGCTAATTCCCTAAGCAATTCCTGCTCAATCCGTTGCTCAGGTAGGCGAAGAGCTTGCACGATGGAATCAGAGATTGAGATTTGTAATCCCATCTTAGCTTAAGGTCACAACGATATGAATTGCTACTACTATAATACACTCACCAACTTGGCACGGTTTAACAACCCCAATGCACCCGACCGTCGAGAGTCTATCTGTGAGTACGATCGCCAATCTTGTAGGTTGAGTTGAGCAACGAAAAAACTTCTTGGTTGCTCACTGCCATTGCTTCAGCGATCGCTAACTGCCTTGTTCAGCGGGCGATCGCCGATTTTGCAGGGTGCGTTGCTTAGCAACCCGCCCTACGCCTGTTTGTTAGCTTGCCAGGGGGACATTAGATTCCCTGAGCTATCATTGGGAGATTCTTGAAATCCAGGCAGAGTCGGGAGTATGTCAGCTTTTTCAGGGGCAAAATGAGTCTTGTATAATCGGAGTATCCGCCCCAAACCAGGAATGTGTTGACATGACTACTGAACAGAAAAATGACCCCCTTATGACCGCTGACAATACTAATTCTAACCAGCGTTCACTGACTAAAGCTATCTATCGCTTTCTTGGTGGTGCTGTACTTGGCATTCTTGTACTGCTTATCCCCGTTACATATGGAGAATTGAATAACTTCGGGCTAGTTCAAGTAGGTGTCGCATTCGTGTCAATTATATCTTGTGGGTTACTGTCAATTTTTTGGGGAGAAAAGTTTATTGACACGGTAACGAGAATGTTGAATAGCACGGGTCTATAGGCAAGTAACCCATACTTCTCTTGTAAAGAAGATCTTCGTTAGATAAACTCCTGCCTATTACAACAGTCGCACACACTACAACACAGGCTAACGTGGTTGGCGCAAATGATCAGAGTCTTTTCATCTATTATTTGAGTTCTTTTGAGCACGCCCAGCACTGATCTGTCTCGTGGGTTGAGCGAGGTATTTTTCTTCTGGGTTAATAAAACCTCCGAGGTTTGCGTGAGATCTATTTAATTCTTGCTCCTAAGCAAAACTCTAGAATTTAAGTCGAAAACGCCCCCTCACTCCTCTCTTAACCCGATCGCCTAAAATAAAGAACCGATCGACGACATCTACTATGGGCAATTCAGACAATCAGGCTCGGTTTGTGCAGCTTGCGCTCTGCCGCATTTTAGATGCCAACTTAGACCGTGCCCGTGAAGGCTTGCGAACCATTGAAGAGTGGTGTCGGTTTGGGTTGGATGATGCATCGCTGACGGATGAATGCAAGCATTTGCGGCAGGAGCTTGCCCACTGGCATACCCCCGATCTGCGTGCAGCGCGAGATACGCCAGGGGATGCAGGCACCGCATTGACTCATCCCAAGGAGGCAGAACGATCGAGCGTTCAAGCCGTCCTGCAAGCCAACCTGTGTCGTGTTCAAGAGGCATTGCGGGTCTTAGAAGAATACGGGAAGGTGTATCGCCCTGCTATGGGAGAGGCGTGCAAGCACATGCGCTATCGAGTCTATACGCTAGAAAGCAAGCTAACCGCCTATACACGGCAACAGCAGCTTGAACGATCGCGCCTCTACCTCGTCACATCACCTACTGAAAATCTGTTTGCCACGGTGGAAGCCGCGCTGCAAGGGGGGCTAACTCTGGTGCAGTATCGAGATAAAACGGCAGATGATGAGGTTCGCCTGCGCTATGCCGAAAAGCTTTGTCATCTCTGCCATCGCTACAACGCCCTGTTTATCGTGAACGATCGCGTCGATCTGGCGATCGTGGTGGATGCTGATGGCGTGCATCTGGGGCAGCAGGATATCCCGATCGCCCTGGCACGGCAACTCCTTGGCGCTCAACGTCTGATTGGACGCTCCACCCACTGCCCAGACGATCTCCATCGCGCTATTGAGGAAGGAGCCGACTATATTGGGGTCGGTCCCGTTTACGAAACCCCAACCAAAGCCGGGAGACCTGCTGCTGGCTACGATTACGTGCGCTATGCGGCGACTCATGCCACCATTCCCTGGTTTGCGATCGGCGGCATCGACACCCACAATCTATCGGAAGTCCTGGCAGCGAATGTGGAACGAGTGGCGATCGTCCGCGCCATCATGCACGCCGAACAACCCACCCAAACGACGCAATATTTCCTCTCTCAACTCGCGCAGCAGGAACCACAAAATCGGGAAGGATAATTGCAGCCCTGGTCATTCCTGCCTCCTGCCTCCTGCCTCCTGCCTTCTGCCTCCATTGAGTTCTCCTCCAAAACACAGGTGATGTTATGAACGAACCCCAATGGACAAAAAACGTTCATCACCTGTTTCCGACTGCACTGTTCGCCTTTCAACTGCAAGACTATGCAACGCTAAACCGATCGCTTTTAGATGCCATTTATCAACTGAAGGCACTCGATCCAGGCTATGCCGCATCCAATGTGCTGGGTTGGCATAGCAAAAGCCATCTTTTTGAATTGGAAGAATTTCAATACTTGAAGCAATTAACCGATACGGCAGTTTTAGAAGTGGCGAAAGCGATCGGCTATGGTGAAATTCCCATTAAAGCGGCGAATTGTTGGGCAAATGTGAATCCCAAATACGCCAGTAATAAAATTCACGATCACGCCAACTGCCTGTTTAGCGGTGTTTATTATGTGAAAGCGCCCAAAGATTCTGGCAATTTAATGTTCTACGATCCGCGTAGTGCCAAAACATTTTATAAACCGTTAGTGACAAATTTTACTGCCTATACAGCGGATGCCGTTGCTCATGCGGCAGAAGAAGGATTGTTGCTCATTTTTCCAAGTTGGCTCAAGCATGGCGTAGAACCAAATTTGAGCGATGAAGAGAGGGTTAGTATCAGCTTTAATTATGTTTTTTAAGGCTGTCTCAACTGGGTGCGCCCCAGTTTTACAGAGTTAAGGTCTTTCCGAGTGCGAGCGAGACGCTCGCACTATTGATACCAAACTGGGATGCACTCGTCTCAACTGCGATCGAGTGTGGGCTAAGCGGTAAGGACTCTCAAGACTCGATCAAGGTTGAGTTCATTGACAGCGCATGATCTAGCCAAACGTCCGCCCCCAGCCTTGGCTAGGTAGGATTGGTCGTATGGGCGTGCTGACGAAGCTGATCCTGGTGGCTCGATCGCCCTTGCCATACCCATTAGAGACTTTTGGTAGTCTTTATCACACGCACAAGATGTGTTGATACATAAAGTTTAAGGAGAGATAGAAGCGCAAACTAGCAAACCATGTAAATATAAAGAAAAGCTTAAGAGGTTCACGGTGATGGTCACTCCCAACATGATGCGACAGCTTTGGGCTTTAGTAGAATCAACTCAGGTCAGCACGTTGCTGCAATTTGAAGATTCCGACCTCGTACAATTTCTCCTCAAGCGCTTTAAAGCCCAACAGTTAATCGATGCTCAAGCTGCCAGTAGCCTCGATACCTACATCCAGTCCAAACTGCCGCTCATTCGTGACCTGGCTGAAGACAGAAACTCTGTCAATCAGGGTAGTCATTAACTCTAAGTATCCATCTAGCCCTCCTAATACGCTTCACTCATTGCAGCTTAAGGGCACAACATTATGCATCACTGGTTAAGCATTGCCGTAGCGGCTTATGCGATCGGAGCCGCGATCGAAGGAGTGCATGCAGCCAGTCAACTCTCGCACTCGGCACTCGACTCAACCGATCGCGCTGAATCCCGCCCTTCAGACGCAGCCGATCACCCAGAAGGAAAGTGGCAAACGTTTACAGCGATCGCTGCCGTCAGTGTTTGTGGAGCCTTTCTCTGGCCTTGCCGCCTGATCCATCGCTCAATGAAAGCGATCCAACCGTGCCGTGATGACTGAATGACGCGATCGCACTTTTCTGGTAATGTCGCTCCAGATTGCCGCATGTTGATCAAAACCTCGAAGGTTTAAGCCAGCATGCTGGTTACAATCTTGATGCCTGGTTAAAACCTCTGAGGTTTGCGTCAGTCCCAGCAAACTGTCAACAGGTTGAGATGGGGCAGTCATAGGTCTGTCAAATCGTGCCGATAAGGTGAGAGCTAGTTGCAACCTTGTGATGCGCAATGCTTTCTTTACCGCTGGCACTGTTCGTGATTGCTGCTCTTGTTGGGTCAGGCGTTTTAACCCTGAGCTACCTTTTCCCACGCGGCAAGTCTTAAGCCTAAAAACACCTGCTCTACAGCAGATTTCGTCAGCCAAGCTTTCGTTCTGTCACCAGAGTAAGACTACTCCAAGCTCCCTTTTCGTCGTAACGGCGAATCATGCGCTGGCGGAGATCGGGTTGGAGCAGCCATCCAATTTCCAGAAAAAAGGGCTGCGTGGTTTGAATGTGGATCGGGCTGGTTGCAGAAGCGCCGTCTGGCAGCAGCAGCACTTGCACAGGGATGGCACCTTGCTCAAACTGAAGGCGAGACCCGTTGACGATCGCCGTCGATCGGACCGTCGTACCCGCTCCCTCCCCAAAGGTTAATTGCTGCTCTACCTGATTTTCGCCCGTGCGATTGAGCTTTAGATGGGTCAGAGAGGTCGTGGGTGATTGCCAGTCGGGATATAGCGTCACTGCTTCTCCCTGCCACTCACCCAGGAGATCGTCTATCGTGACGGGTGGACGTTCAGCAGCATCACTTCCGGCGCGCTGCTCACGAATGAGGGTCAGTTGATGCAGGGTGCTGTTGCGATCGAACAGTTGCACCAACCGCAAACGACGATCGCCCGCAATCAATCCCAACTCTGCTCCAAAGTCTGAAAAGGGCGCAAATTGGATGGATCCTTGAGAAAACGCTCCATCGTCAAAAAACAGCAACCCGCGACCCAGGGAGCTATAGACCAGCACTTTTTCATCGATCGGCTCATTGGCTTGTACCGAAGCATCTGACCCCGTGTCAACAGTTGCAGCATAGCGCCGAATGACCTGGCGAATGGTCTGGTTATCATCTAAGCCTTGTAGGGAGACGATCGTGGGGGTTTCTTCCCGTAGTTCACCAGCAGGCGAAAAGCGTGCAAATGACCCTCGCCACTCGCCCAGGTTTTGTAAAAGATACTGCCATTGGGTTTGCATGAGAGGAAGGGGAAGGGATGAGGGAAAAAGGCTAAAGGAAAAAAGGCAGAGGGCAGAAGGCGGAAGAAGTTTTTGGTTGTTAGTTTTTGGTTGTTAGAAAAAGGCAGGAGGCAGAAGGCAAGGGATGAAGGATAAAGGCTAAAAGGCTGATAGCTGGGCGCTGACTGCTTCATCAACTCTTAACTCTCTAGCTTGTCGGCGCAAAGCGCTACTCTTAACTCCTAACTTTCATTCCTCATCCCCCATCCCTCACTTTTATCCTTCATCCTTTCCCTGCTCCCCTCACTTCACGGCGATGCGTCGCACGGCTGAATTTTTATCCTTTACTACTTCATCCTTTAGCCTTTCCTTCCCTCCCCTCACTTCACGGCGATGCGTCGTACAGCGAACAGACTACCCATGATCCCAACAGAACTGCCAAACCCCAGCAAAATCAAAGGCAGCAATAGCATCCGCAGGGGGCTGATTTGGATACCGTTTGCTAGAAATTGGACGAATTCGGGCTGTTGAGCCAATAGACCATTGAGGAAGTGCTGAATGCTGCTGATGAGTCCCCAGGACAGTACGGCTCCGGTAATGCCAAAGGTAACTCCCTGGAGAATAAACGGCAGGTAGATCCAGCTTGTCGTTGCGCCTACAAGTTGCATGACTTCAATTTCTCGTTTGCGCGACATGACGATGAGGCGAATGGTGGTGGTAATCACAGCCATTGCGGTCAGGGTGAGCAGGGTTGTGATTGTAAGGCTGACCCAACTCAAGCCTCGGTTTAGTTGGGTGACGCGCTGCACAGCTTCGTCTACATACTGCACTTCATCCACGCCTTCCAGCTTTGCTAGTGACTGAGCGATCGCGGGGACATCCTGCGGCGATCGGGCTTTGACCTTGAGCTGATCGACCAGCGGATTGCCATTCAACTGTTTGGTAGCACCGTTAATATCGGATACGCCTAAATCCTTTACCAGTGCTGTCCATGCCGCCTCTTTGGAGATGGACTGTGCGTCTGCCACTCCTGGCATGGTGGCAACGATCGGTTTCAGCGTTTCGGCTTGTACGCCCGTATCGAGATAGACAGAGACTTCTAGCTGGCTGCCAAACTGATTCAGTAAGCCCTCCAACTGCCACGAAGCCTGGAGGCTCACCCCAAACAAAAACAGTAAGACTGTCACAGTGCTGATAGCAGCCCAATTCATCCAGCCGCCCCGCCGTAAACCCAACAGCGTTTCGCGCAGTAAGTAATCCAGCTTGGTCAGAAATTGAACCACGTTTTCTTCTCTCTACTTTTTCTTCACTCTCACTTTCGCGTCACGCTCACCAGTCTTTCTCGTAGGATGCCTTCCTGTTGGGTATCATCCAAATTACGGGCAACGTCAACTGCCTGCTGATAACTCTGCTGCGCCTTTGGGTAATCGCCTACAGTTTCGTACAGTTCCCCTAACGTTTGCAGCGAGATGAGTTCCTGTCGATCGTTCTCCAGCATTTGAGCGACCCGTAGCCGTTGGTTCACCAATTCAAGCGATTGTCGATAATCACCCATCGCTTTGAGGGCAATCACCATGCCATCGATCGCACGAAACTGGTTGGGACGATCGCGGTTAATATCTGTTAATCGGACTGCCAGCCCGTAGTACTTCATCGAGTCCCGATACTGACCGTCCGCTTGATACAGCTCGCCCAAATTGTTTAAGGTCGTGGCTTCTCGTTTGGGGTTACTGGCTCGACGGGCGGCAGCTAAAGCGGTGTTGTATGACTCCAGGGCACGATCGCGATCGCCAAGCCCCATTGCCAGAAGTCCCAAGCTATCGTGCGTTAAGGCGGCTCCATCGGCACTGTTAATGCTGGTGGCAATGGCAAGGGCTTCGTTAAACAGCGATGTGGCTGACGTAATGCCACCCCGTTTTGCCAGCACTCTACCCAGGCTGTTCAAGGCATAAATTTGCCCCTGAAAATCTTGCTCATCACGAGCGATCGCCAACTGCCGACGCAGCACATCTTCCGCTTCGACCGATCGCCCCAACTGAGAATAAGCTGAACCCAGGTAGCCGTAAGCCAATGCCTCACCAGCGCGATCGACCAGATTCTGATAAAGCCTCAATGCTTGCTGCCACGACTGCACCGCATCCAGAAGGGAACCATCAAATTCCTGATCTTTGCCCAATTGCAACAGTCGATCGGCTTCATCCCTGGTTGATCCTTGCGTCCCGTTATTCAGCGGTACGCTCATCTGCCGATTTAACTGGAGCGACTGAGTGAGATCGGCGGCGATGGCAGCAGGGGAAAAGAGCGCGATCGCGCCCAAAACAACTGATTGGCTTAAAAGGCTCAGGCTCCAACGATTCATCATCCTGCCCCTGGCGAGTGTTTGGTGAACGGGCAAAGCTATGGCTACTCAACGCTGTGTTCCATTGAGGCAGCGCCAAACCCTAACCCGCTTCTAGAATTCCCTTCCAGGTAAATGGTGCGTACATCTTCTGGTAAGGTTGCCTCCAGCAAGCGGTAGCCTTCCTGCACCTGCGATCGTACCTCGGCAGGAGACATCACTTCACCCTCCGCCCGGAGATACGCCGAAATGCGGGTTTCGCTCCAGTTGAAGGTTTGCGCCATCAGCACAATCAACCGCAACGTGGGCGGCATTTGATCCAGAGCCCGCTCGATGTAGCACCATAACGGTGGTGGCGCCGCTTCAAGGTTGTATTGAATCGCTTCAACAGGCGGCAGTTCAGCCCGATTGATGCAAATGGCGGTCACATTAATCAGCCAGCTTTGCAACGTCATGCCAGCTTCACTCTCACTGCTGCCGCCCCGCAAATCAACGCCACCCAGTTCATGAAAGATATGCCGCCAGGTATTGCCAAACAGATAGTCTGCCTGCACGGGCGATCGAGCCGAGTGCCGAATCAACGTATAGACCATCGGACTATAGCGACAAAAAATCGCCGTAAAGTATTGCCCAGAATCCGGATACCGCTGAAACAGAGTCAGCAAATCCTGGTCGCTGTAGTGCGTCAAGCCCTTGACAACGGGGTGATTACATTCAGGAAAAGACGGAATGGCAGGAAAGGTAGGAATGGACACAGCCCAAAGTACCAGCGAATAGTGAACGATCAGCCTCCCATATATAAGCCGTTTTTGGCAAATTGACACGATTTTTTTTACAAAATGGAGAAGGGGTGAGGGGTGAGGAGTAAGAAAGTTTTGAGTTAAGCCTTAAGAGTTTTGTTTAGCTATCAGCCGTCAGCAATCAGCGGTCAGCTTTTAGCCTTTCCTACTCCCCACTCCCCACTCCCCACTCCCTCCCTTCTGCCTTCTGCCCTCTGCCCTCTGCCCTTATCCTTTCCCCCCACAGACGTTCTTGATACAATGATTAAAGGTGCTTAGGGCGCGTCATTAATTCAGCTCCGAAACCTTGCGCTATCAGCATTAGCGCGCCCGTCTTAAAACACCAAGCTAGGGGCTGAAACCCCTGCTGCAAGTGATGTGTAGTCGTAATTGATGACAGCCCCTAGCCTCACTGCCTGCAAATGCCTGTTTAGCAAGCCGCACGTTAGATCTTTGACCTGTTTTAATCATCACTATGTCTATCAGTAGCACTCTGGCTCTTGTTCAATCGTTACCGCTGGCATCCATTCCTGGGCTGGATACGTTGTTTTCGACTCAGGGCATTATGGTGATGCTGCTGGGGGCGTATGCAGTGGCGATGTGGATGTTTTTGACTAGCGCACCGAAGGTTCACACGATTATGGTGTCGGATGTGCAACTGGCGCGGAACCTCTACGAAGGGCTGTTAGAGCTACCAGCGGCGGATATTCCGCTCCACTATTACTACAACTACGAGCAGACGTTGGGAACGGCGGCGATCGATCCTCTCTACGTGACTCCTGGCATTGGGCGATCGACCATCAACACTGCCAGCACACCAGAGGGGCTGTGGTATCAACTCAAGAAGAATACCCAACTGCATGTGATTGCGGGAGCCAGCATGGGCGAAAAGAATCGCCAACGTCATGTGTGCTTCGATCGTGATTGTTTGGAACAGGTCTTACTGCGCGTCCAGATGCGAAACGTAAAGCACAAAATCCGGCAAGAAAAGCCGCTCAATTTTTTAGTCAAGGACTACGACGGCAACGTCATCGAAATGGCAGAAGTGTCGAATTAGAAGGCAGAAGCCAAGGGAGTTTTTAGTTTTTAGTTTTTAGAAGGAGTCGGAAACGGCTCATGCACTAACAGCCTTTCTGATACGCCCATCTCTGATGTGCCGAAAGGCTTTAGGGCTTTAGAACTAATAACCAACAACTAACAACTGGTTCAACTCTTAATTCAAAACTTTCTTACCCCTCACTCCTTACTCCTCACCCCTCACTCATTAACGCTATGCAGTATCGTCGGTTTGGGCGCACGGGGCTGGCAATGCCTGTATTTTCGTGCGGTGGGATGAGATATCAGTACAGGTGGCAGGATGTTTCGCCGCGAGAGATTCCGGTTGACAATCAGGCGAACCTGGAGGCGACGATTCGACGATCGCTAGAGCTAGGCATCAATCATATTGAAACCGCACGCGGCTACGGCACGTCGGAAATGCAGCTAGGGCGAGTTTTGCCAACGCTTCCCCGCGAAAAGCTGATTGTGCAAACAAAAATTTCTCCGGTGGCAGATGCGAAAGCGTTTCGGCGCACGTTTGACCAATCGCTGGCGTATCTGAAGCTGGATTATGTCGATCTCCTGGGCTTACACGGCATCAATACGCCTGAGTTGCTGGAGTTTTGCATCCGTCCCGGTGGTTGCCTGGATATGGTTCGCGCATTGCAAGCACAGGGCAAAGTCCGGTTTGTAGGCTTCTCAACGCATGGACCAACGGACGTGATTGAACAGACGATCGCCACTGACCAATTCGACTATGTGAACCTGCACTGGTACTACATCAATCAAACGAACTGGTCTGCCATTGAAGCCGCCACTCGTCACGATATGGGCGTTTTCATCATCAGCCCGTCTGAAAAGGGTGGCATGCTCTTTCAAGCGCCGCAACGGTTGGCGGACTTGTGTACGCCGCTGAGTCCGATCATTTTTAACGATCTGTTTTGCCTCAGCCATCCTCAGGTGCATACGCTCAGTGTGGGTGCTGCCAAGCCACAAGATTTTGATGAACATCTGAAAACGCTGGCGTTACTCGATCGCGCTTCGGAACTTCTCCCGCCGATTGTAGAGCGACTGGAGCAAGCGGCGATCGAGCGTCTGGGTGCCGACTGGATGCAAACCTGGCACGTTGGCTTACCTTCACCAGCCGAAACGCCCGGAGGTTTGAATATTCCCGTGATGCTGTGGCTGCGCAATCTGGCGATCGCCTATGACATGGTGGATTTTGGCAAGATGCGCTACAACCTGCTGGGACAGGGCAGTCATTGGTTCCCCGGTGCGAGTGGCGATCGGGTTGCAGAACTCGATCTGCGGCAGTGCCTTGCCAACAGTCCTCATGCCGCTAAAATTCCCGCGCTTCTAACCGAGGCGCATGAGCTTTTGGGCGGGCAAAAAATCCAGCGGTTATCGAAGCAGTAGGGGACAGATTTTAGCTATTCGATCGTGTGTAGGGACGTTACATGTAACGTCCCTACCCGGTGATGTGGAATAAATATAGGAACTACATCATCCCCATGCCGCCCATACCACCCATGCCGCCCATGCCGCCCATACCACCCATGCCGCCCATATCGGGGGCACCACCGCCAGCACCTTTGGGTTCAGGCTTCTCGACGACGAGGGCTTCAGTGGTCAGCACCATACCCGCGATCGACGCGGCATCTTGAATGGCAGAACGTACCACTTTCGCCGGATCGACAATTCCGGCAGCGATCAGGTCTTCGTAGACATCAGTGAGCGCGTTGTAGCCAACATTGAAGTCAGAGCCGCGCACTTTCTCGACGACGACGGTACCTTCTACACCAGAGTTATCGGCGATTTGGCGGAGGGGTGCTTCCAGCGCTTTGATAACAATGTTGGCACCGACTTGCTCTTCCACACTCAGGCTGCTGCTAAACTCAACCAGCTTGGGGATCAGGTGAATTAACGTAGTGCCGCCACCGGGAACGATGCCTTCTTCTACGGCTGCTTTGGTCGCGTTGAGAGCATCTTCAATGCGGAGTTTTCGGCTTTTGAGTTCCGTTTCGGTTGCCGCGCCGACTTTGATTACAGCCACGCCGCCTGCCAGTTTCGCAATGCGTTCTTGCAGCTTTTCTTTGTCGTACTCAGAATCACTCCGCTCAAGTTCCTTACGGAGTTGCGCCACACGCTGCTCAATGTCTTTGGTGGTTTCAATGCCAGAGACGATCGTGGTGGAATCTTTGGTGATCGTAATTTTCTGCGCTTTGCCTAGCATCTCCAGCGTCACAGTATCGAGGCTGAGACCGATTTCTTCAGACACGACCGAGCCACCCGTCAGCACGGCGATGTCTTGCAGCATGGCTTTGCGGCGATCGCCAAAACCAGGAGCTTTAATTGCGGTTGCATTCAACACCCCGCGTAGACGGTTGACCACAAGGGTTGCCAGCGCTTCGCCTTCCACATCTTCAGCAATAATGAGGAGCGGTTGAGCCGATCGCGCGATTTTCTCCAGTACCGGAATCAAATCCTGAATGGAGCTAATTTTCTTGTCTGCCAGCAGGATGAGCGCATTGTCTAGCTCGGTAATCATCCGCTCAGCATCAGTCACAAAGTAGGGTGAAATGTAGCCGCGATCGATCTGCATCCCTTCCACCAGATCCAACTCGGTGTTGAGCGATTTGGATTCTTCGACGGTAATCACGCCATCTTTGCCGACTTTATCCATCGCTTCGGCGATCATGGCACCCACTTCATCATCGTTACCGGACGAGACAGTGGCAACCTGGGCGATCGCGTTCCCTTCCACGGGCTTGGCGACTGCCTGAATGTCTTCTACCAGCTTGATCACGGCTTTCTCAATGCCGCGACGAAGGGCAACTGGATTTGTGCCAGCCGCTACGTTTTTCATGCCTTCGCGGATCATGGCTTGTGCCAGTACGGTGGCAGTGGTGGTGCCGTCACCTGCCAGATCTTTCGTCTTGGAAGCCACTTCCCGAATGAGGGATGCGCCTGTATTTTCGAGCGGATCTTCTAGCTCAATTTCTCTGGCGATCGTCACGCCGTCGTTCACAATCTGGGGCGCGCCATACTTCTTCTCCAAAAGGACGTTGCGCCCTTTGGGTCCCAGGGTCACGCGAACGGCATCTGCCAGCGCATTCACGCCTCGCTCCAATGCCTGCCGCGATTCGTCATTAAAGACAACGATTTTTGCCATAACTACTCGCTCAGTTCTTCACATTGACTTTAGCACTCTCTGTCATTGAGTGCTAAGGAATCCAAAATTCCTTGTTGATTGTAAAAGGTAGAAGGCAGAAGGTAGAAGGCAGAAGGCAGAAAGCAGAAGGCAGAGGGCAGAGGGCAGAAGATTAAAGGCTGAAGGCTAAAGGCTAAAAGCTGACCGCTCAGAAATTGGGCAGAAGTCAAACATCAGCAGGCGAATCAATAGGGGCGCGATCGACGGCACGGGCTTGCTTCTGCTGGGTTAACTGGCTGGTATACTGCTCGCCCCAAGTCCGCATGAGTAGCAGAATCGGCTCCAGGCTGCGACCAAATTGTGTGAGCGAATACTCCACTTTGGGCGGCACCTCCGCATACACCGTCCGTAAAACCACCCCATCCTGCTCTAGCTCGCGCAACTGCAACGTCAACATGCGCTGAGTGCAGCCCTCAATCAGCCGATGGAGTTCATTAAACCGCTTGGTGCCTTCCATCAGGTGAAACAGAATGACCCCTTTCCACCGCCCGCCAATGACATCCAGCGTCGCTTCCACCGCACACCCATAGCGGCAGTCATACTGTCGTTTTCGCATGGCATTCTCAACAGGATACTTTTTGATAGTACTCTACAAAATTGTGCGTACTTGGCAAAGAGTAGGCTGGCTCTCAGAATGGAGGTGTTTAAGGGAAGGCAGAAGGCAGGGGGCAGAGGGCAGAAGGAGGGAGTGGGAAGTAGGGAGTAGGAAAGGCTAAAAAACTGACTGGTGACTGCCGACCACTAATTAACTCAAAACTCTTAACCTTCATCCCTCATCCCTCATCCCTCACTTTTATCCTTTAGCCTTCCTAATTAGGAGATTTCTATGCAAGCGTATGAGTTACGGAGCGATCGCCCTGGCTTGGATGTGGTCACGTTGGTTGAACGTCCTGATCCCCAACCTCAGGCGGGGCAGGTGTTAGTGAAAATGCACGCGGCTTCGTTGAACTATCGAGATCTGTTAGTCGCCAAGGGAGCGTATGGTTCCCAGGAGGTACAGCCGATCGTGCCGCTGTCGGATGGTGCAGGCGAAGTGGTTGCCATCGGTTCAGGTGTGACCCGTGTGCAGGTGGGCGATCGAGTAGCGGGCATCTTTATGCAAACGTTTTGGGGAGGCGACCTCACGCCAGAGAAGTCAAAATCGGCGTTGGGGGGCGCGATCGATGGCGTACTGGCAGAGTATGTCGTGTTTGATGAACAGGGCTTGGTAAAGATTCCGGAGCATCTGTCCCATGAGGAAGCCGCGACGTTACCCTGTGCCGCCGTCACTGCCTGGAATGCGCTGGTGGCAGAAGGGCAGTTAAAAGCAGGTGACACGGTGTTATTGCAGGGCACTGGTGGAGTCTCACTCTTTGCGCTGCAATTTGCCACGATGATGGGCGCAACGGTCATCATCACCAGCAGCAGCGATGCCAAGCTGGAACGGGCAAAGCAGTTGAGAGCCGCTCATGGCATCAACTACAAAACCACACCCAATTGGGAAGAAGCCGTCTGGACGCTGACCAATGGCAGAGGCGTTGACCATGTGGTGGAAGTGGGTGGCTCAGAGACCCTATCCCAATCGCTCAGAGCCATCCGCTATGGAGGGAGAATTGCCCTGATTGGCGTACTTACTGGTACAGGCGGAGATGTGAAAACCAGCGCCATTTTGCATAAGCATGTGCGCGTTCAAGGTATCTACGTTGGCTCCCGCGATCACTTTGAGGCAATGAATCGTGCGATCGCCCTCCACAAACTGCAACCTGTGATCGATCGCACCTTCCCCTTCTCTGCCGCCAAAGAAGCCATGCAGTACCTCGAAAGCGGTGCCCACTTCGGCAAAGTTGTTATAACGATTTAAGCCATCACCATCCCACCATCCACATTCATCACCTGTCCTGTAATGTACGCCGCTGCGGGATCAGCCGCGAGAAAACGGATCAGCCCTGCCACTTCTTCGGGCTTGCCATAGCGTCCTAGCGGAATAAATTGCAAGATGCCCTCGGCTTTCAGGTCAGCCGTCATATCCGTTTCGATGAAGCCAGGGGCGACCGCGTTAACGGTGATGCCACGGGTTGCCAGTTCTTTCGCTACTGTTTTGGTAAAGCCGATCACGCCTGCTTTTGCGGCACTGTAGTTTGCCTGACCAGGGTTGCCCATTTGCCCTGCGACCGAGGTGATGTTGACAATGCGCCCCGATCGCTGCTTCAACATAATTTTGCTCACCGCACGGGTACACAAAAAGACTCCGGTGAGGTTAAGGTCAATCACTGCTTGCCAGTCTTCGGGCTTCATCCGCAGCAGCAAGGTGTCGCGGGTGATCCCGGCATTATTCACGAGGACATCCACCTGCCCCCACTTCTCCATCACTGCGTTGACCAACTCCTCTACTTGATCGGCTTTCGACACATCAGCCGGAAGCGCGATCGCCTGACTGCCCATTGCCTCAATCTCAGCGACAACCCGATCGGCAGACTCACGAGAACTGGCATAGTTCACCACAACCGTTGCGCCTTCTGCCGCCAACGCTAACGCCGTCGCACGACCGATTCCGCGTGAACCACCTGTGACGATCGCCACGTTTCCCTGTAGCCGTTGCAGGTTGGTTGGCAGTGCTTCCATAGTCAAGTCTCCAAATGTCGCTTAATGATCATAGGGGAAAGGGGGAATGGGGAGTAGGGAGTGGGGAGTAGGGAGTGGGGGAGCAAGGCGAGGGATGAAGGATGAAGGCTAAAGGCTAAAAGGTTTTAACAGTCGTCAGTGAACAGTGACCAGTCACCAGTGAACAAGCGTGGCATGACTGAAGACTGATCAGGGATCTCTGATGGCTTAAAGCCGACTGCTGAATCAACTCAAAACTTACCTCTTACTCCTCACTCCTCACTCCTCACTCCTCTCCAGTCAGATCGCAAGGATTAAGAAAGTGTTGGGTTTTGGTGGTAGGAGGGGAATGAGGCGCGATCGTAGTGAGCAACACTAGAGTCGCCAGTGGGCGATCGGAGAAATCCTATGGCAGTAAAAAAGCAGTTTGATAGCTTTCAAGAGTTGCTTTCTGGTTCAGATTTGCCCGTTCTGGTTGATTTTTACGCGACGTGGTGTGGTCCCTGCCAGATGATGGCGGGCATTTTGGAACAGGTAAACGCCCAAATGAAGCATCAGGTGAAGGTGATCAAGATTGATACCGATAAGTATCCTCAAATTGCCACAGAGCACCAGATTCAGGCGTTGCCAACGCTGGTGTTGTTTAAGCAAGGGCAGCCTGTAGAGCGCATTGAAGGTGTGGTGCCTGCGGAGAAGTTGATTCAGAGGTTGCAGGCGTTGGTTTGAGGAGAGAGGGGAGAGGGGAGAGGAGGCAGAGGGCAGAGGGCAGAGGGCAGAAGGATAAGGGCTAAAGGCTAAAAAATAGGAAGCAGGAGGCTTTGGGGACTTGCGATCGTTGGTTTTAAGCCCTCGACTGTATCCTTTGTCAACTCCTCACGGTAAGCTTTAAGATTTTTCTGTTGGCGCGGGAATTCTTTAAGTAGAACTTACCCAGTCAGATCATGAAGCTTTTTCGTTGGGCTGCTATACCAGTCATCGCTGCTACGCTCTTTTTGCCTACTGTTCGGGCTGCAAACTCATCGACCGAGCCTGATTACCCCTGCTACATGCGAACTATATCGGGGCAAGTAGTTAACCTGACAACTCTTTGTGCTGGCAAACCAGTCGCAATTGATGTAGACACTACTCCGACGAACCAGATAGCTAGTAGTCTACCAAGCGAACTATGCCTAGTGAGGACATGTCTGGTAAGCTGACTCAAACTCAGGGAGATTATCATGAGTCAGAAGCGCTATGTTGTCGATTTGACAGAGGCTGAAGTTCAAGCACT
>JAHHHL010000083.1 GCA_019359375.1 Lyngbya sp. HA4199-MV5 | reverse complement strand
TAAATCGGCATTTGCACTGAACCAAGGACGACTCCGAGCCATGGCTTGTCCTCCTAATCTCAATCTCACCGGCTTAAATTGTATTGCCTCTCTTGAAAGAGTTAGCTTAAGTTGAAACCAATGACGGCCGTATGCCCGTACAAGAAAGTAGCGAAGTGATTTAATTCTCATTCCTAACCCATCTCCCTTCATTCGCTCAAACCCATCACGCGGCGATAATGCGCTTCTACTTGATGGATTGTTTTGTAGTGTGGGGTTGGGTAACCTGTGCCATCGTTGAAGATAGTTTGTGAGAACTGAGCCGTATCCACCGTTTGAAGGGTTCCCCCAGAAATAACCTGCCGACCGCGCACCCAAACACTTTCCACCGCCGCATGCGGTCTGCCTAAGACGAGTAGCTTGATGGGATCGGTGCGGGGCAGCAGGGACAGATTTTTAAGGTCGTAAAGCACCAGATCGGCTTGTTTGCCTACTGTTAAAGAACCAACCTGATCGGCTAGATTGACTCCTGTAAAGCCCCCGATCGCAGCCATTTCAACCGCCTTGTGGGGTGTAATCCAGTGCTGGTAATCTGGATCGGTGACATTGTGTAAAATGGAACCAATTTTGATGGCTTCAAGCATATCTTGACCATCATTACTGGCAAACCCATCGCACCCAAAGGCGACATTCACTCCGGCTTGGAGGTATTTCAACACGGGCGCGATGCCGCTGCCGAGGCGTAGATTACTTAGGGCATTGTGAACCACGGTGGATTTGGTTTCTGCCAGGATGTCAATATCGGCATCATCCAGCCAGATGGAATGCGCTAAAGACGTGCGGTGATCCAGAAAGCCAAGCTGCTGGAGATGTCTGACAGCACTACCACCGAAGCGTTCTTGTGCGAGTATTTTCTGCGATCGGGTTTCGAGCAAATGCGTGTGGCGACAGAGATTACGGCGATCGCTCAAATCTCTTAATCCTTCAAACAGCGCATCAGAACAGCGATGAAAGCCTGTAGGTCCCACGGCAATGTGAATGCCATCGTCTGGTGCATGAAATTGGGCGACGATCGCCTCCATGATTGCCAGCACGTCCTCTGTGGATTGAGGATAGGGCTGATGAGGCAGGGTTTTTACGCCCTCTGGATAGCCTGCAACAAAGGGTAAATCCTGAATAAGCGGCGCAATGAAGGCACGAATTCCCACTTCTTTATAAGCGCGGGCTGCTGCGGCAACGCTTTCAAGCTCCTGTCCAGCAATCAGGTACAGGTGATCCATGATGCAGGTGCCGCCTGACAGCAATGTGTGAATGGCAGTGCCTAACGCTCCCAGGTAGGTTTTCTCCGCTTCGGTGGGAGAGGTATCAAAGACATCTGCCAGCCAGAGTTCTAAGGGTAGTTGAGGAATAAGTCCCCGTTGCCAGAACTGAGGGGAGTGGGTGTGCCCATTCACAAAACCAGGCAGCAGCAGCTTGTTCTCTGCCTCGATCGCCGTGCCCACCAAGGGTAGATCAGGGCCGATCGCCGCAATGCGATCGACCTCAATCTGGACATCTACAGTAGCGTAGCCATCCTCAACGGGAACTAGAGCCGAACGAAGGGTGTAAGTCACGATCAATCCTGGCGACGTTGCTCAACTTCTCCATGCGCTTTTAGCAGAGCCGCGAGCTTATGCCGCATTAGAATACCAGGTTTATCGGATGCCATGTGTTGCTCTTCGCGAATATCCAGCGGTGCATCGTAGTCCGTCGTTTCCAGAACCTCCCGATCTTCCTGGGTGACGGTGCGATCGAAGGCAATGACATCAGCGGCTTTGGCTTCGGCTTCGGTGTCGTTGCGGAAACAAAACTGGATGAGTTGCGACGTTTGATCGTCGATCGGCGTGGCGGCCGAAAAAATCAGGTGAATCAAGCCGTTGGGGTACTGAATTTTGAGCGTGCGGGCAAAGGGCATAAACCAACGGCGTTCGTTGGTGCGAATGGTTTTCTCATCCTGAATCCCCAGGTTTTGTTTTTGCAAATCAGGGTTCAAAACTTCGACCCAATGCTTCATCACAAAACCCGTTTCGGTATCGGTGATTTCGTCGATCGGCGGCGGTACGGGATTGCTCATATCGCCCCACGATCGCGCGTGGACAAAGTTACCGTGAGCGCTGTCAAAGGAGTTCTCCATAATCCGTAAGCCGCTGGCGTGCCAGGGTTCGTAAAACTCGTGGATCTGGCGAAACCCTGCATCAGCCGCTTCGGGAATGTCAGGAATGCCATGCAGTGGCACACCCAGGCACACCCATACATAGCCGTAACGCTCCTGGCACGGATAGCCAGCGACTTTGTACGTGCGAGGAATGGTGTCGCTGGTAAGCTGAGGCACGTTGACGCAGGCACCGCTCCCATCAAATGACCACCCGTGATAGGGGCAGCGCAGGTTGCCATTAATCACCTGTCCTTTGGAGAGTTGCGCCGATCGATGGCAGCAGCGATCCTCTGTCGCAGCAGGGTTGCCATCACTATCCAACCACAACGCCAGCGGTTGCCCCAGCAGTGTAAAGGCTTGGGGGGCGGTTTGAAGGCTGGCGATCGGTATGACGGGATACCAAAAGCGCCTGAGAATCGGCTGTTGCGTGATCAACATAAGCGGTGCGGTGGCTGCTTTAGACGTTCAGATGGCGATCGAGTCTACTGACCCAATCAGCTAGAAACGATGGTAAGCGAAGATAGCCATCAAAACAGTAGTTGAGCGAACACGTCAAAGTGTAAGCGTCCCAACGACTACACCAAAGGCAATAACGCCTCAACGAGCCATTGATTTTGCTCATCTGTGCCGACCGTAATTCTAAGTTTGTCGCTTAAGCCCGCTTGCTTGAAGTACCGTACCAAAATGCCGCGTTCTTTCAAAGCGAGATAGATCTGTTCGGCGTTGCGTTGAGGCGGTTGTGCCAGTAGAAAGTTCGCGTGCGACTCCCACAGGGAGAAGCCTAACTGTTTGAGGTCGATCGCCAGCTTCGCACGGGATGCTTTTACTTTCGCTGCACACTCATTTTTGTACGCCTGATCACGCATGGCGGCAGCACCCACCGCGTTGGCGATCGCGTCAATGTTGTAGCTGTCTTTGACCTTAAATAGCCCACTCAACAGAGAGGGTTGGGCAATCCCAAAGCCAAGCCGCAGACCTGCCAGGGAATAGCCCTTCGACAGCGTGCGTGTCACCATGACGTTTTCAAATTCCTGCACAAGAGGCAAGGCTGAACCTTCGGCAAAATCAACGTATGCCTCATCAATGACCAATACGCCTGTGAGTGCGGTTGCCAGTTGGCGCAACTCGTCGATCGCAACTATGTGACCAGACGGGCTATTGGGCGAGGCAATAAACGTAACAGCACCATTGGCAGCGATCAACTCTGCGATCGGCAGTCGGTAATCGTCTCCGTAAGGAATTTCGACGACCTCAGCAGGCTGCATCGCCGTTAAGGTGCGGTAAAGGACATAGGTGGGGACTGGATACACCACGTTGCGATCGGGTTCGGCGCAGGCACGAATGATGACATTCAGGATATCGTCACTACCATTACCCACGATAATCCAGTCCATTGGCACGCCTAGCGCCTCACTGACGGCTTGCCGAAATTCGTTGGCGTAAGGATCGGGATAGCGTCGTAGCCACTCGCCGTGGATTTTCTGAAGTGCCGCGATCGCATCTGGAGAGGGCGGATAAGGATTTTCGTTGGTATTGAGCTTGATGATGGTTGTATTCGGCTTTGGCTGTTCACCCGGAACATAGCCAGTCATCGCGTCAATGGTTGGGCGGAAATAGGTCGTCACGGCGATTGGGAGCTTGCTTACAGCGTTTGGCTTACAGATCTTAGATGATTTCTAGATCAGAATTTACCCATAGTGCGAGCGTCTCGTTCGCGTCGTGGGCAAGATGCCCACACTACAAAGGTAATTTAATGGCTGGATTCCTGAGCTTGCAGAATTTGGCTATGGAACTGGCGATCGCAAAAAGGTCTACTGAGACAGGAACCCAGTGATCAACAGTGGCAGCAGGATCAATGCAGAGACAACGAGCAGGAGCGTGCCTGCATCCACTTTGACTACGTTCATCTTTGGCTCAGGCATCTCACACCTCTGCAAACGTCGGTATCCTACTTTAGCCTAAAGGATCGAGCCACCTTTCTCAATTCTGAAACCAGCGTTGGGTGCCAAACGCTCGCAGCAAAATGCTTGTAGTAAAAGTCTAGAGTCAAAAGTCGGCAGCAAAAAGCCCCTGGGCGTCTGTCCTTGTTTCGACTCCAGGGGCTTCCTGATTCGTTCTCCTCACACTCTTAAGATAGTAGCACAGGTTTGCCCAAACCATACCCTTTGTGACAGAGATTGAAGTGGATCAGTCTGAGGAACCGATGGCTAGGGCAGAAGGCAGAGGGCAGGAGGCAGAACTCAACATCCTCCCCACTCCCTCCTCTTCTCTAACAACCAACAACTAATAACTAACGACCAACAACTGGTTAACTTAAACCTTTTTAGCAGCGATCGCACGAGACGCTATGGTTAAAAGCATGAGACACTAGACGATCGCTATGAATAAACCGTTAGATGCTGAGCAGTCGATCGACCTGGCGACGCGGATTAAAAGTAAAGCCAAAAGCCCCTTCGATAATGCTTACCGTGCGGCTTTGGCAACGCCTGGAGCCAAGTATGTGCAAGGGTTTTTGGTGGTTCCTGGTCATCCCCATGCGCCTCTGGAGCATAGTTGGATTGAACTGGACGATCGCATTCTTGACCCTACGCTGCCCCATCTCAAGCGTCCGGCGGCATCGCTACACTATTTTCCTGCCCACCAGCTCACGGTTAAGCAGTTGAAAGCCGCGATCGAAGAAGCGAAGGAAGACTATCCCGAAGATGATCCATTACCCATCTATGGTGCAGCGCCTTACGAGTATTACGGCGACTTGATGCTGGGTGGGAAAGACTACCTGGAAGCGTACAACGCGGCTGTGGCAAAGTGCCTGGAGCTAAAGCGGTCAAAATCAGGCTCTAACGGACAGGTAGACGATTAAAGCGCCCCTTTTCGGGAAAGACCTTGGAAATGCGCTCAGAGCCAGACACATTCCCAGTCATTGCGCGAGAATAGATCATAACGCGAGTGAATGGAGGCACGATCGTGGCTCGCAAGCAATCGAAAGGGAGCTGTGTCTACTGTGGCAAAGAGCTTGCTAAGGCAGGGATGACAAAGCATTTGGTGACGTGTTCAAAGCGGCAGGAGGCGATCGCCACGGCTGAGAGCAAAAAAGGCAGCAGCGAAGCAATCTATCACCTGCGTGTGCAGGACGCGTACCGTAATGAGTTCTGGCTTGATCTGGAAATGCGCGGTTCTAAAATGCTTCTGGATCTTGATGATTATCTGCGGGCAATCTGGCTGGAGTGTTGCGGACACATGAGCCAGTTTTCTCTCGGTGGTGCGTTTGCCCGCGAAGTGGGAAAGCGACGAAAGTTAAATGATGTCTTCCAGCATAGCGGCGAACTGACCCATATCTATGACTTTGGCACATCCTCAGAGACGGTTGTAAAGTGTGTGGGCGTGCGTGAGGGCTATGCCACAACCAAGAAACCGATCGCGCTGATGGCACGCAACAATATGCCTGATTATCGCTGCATCGTATGTGACCAGCCTGCAACTCACTTATGCATGGAATGCCTCTATGAAGACCAGGCAGAAGGGACGTTGTGTGATCAGCATGTAAAAAATCACCCGCATGATAACTACGGCGACCCACTGCCACTCGTCAATTCACCCCGAATGGGAATGTGTGGCTATGATGGTCCGGCGGAAGCCCCTTACTAGGATCGAGCATTAAATAACTTCAACAACTTCAGCCGTTTATCTGTAAGGGCGCGGCATACCCTGCGGGAAGCAAGCTACGGTAAACAGTCTTTGCCGTTGACTGAGAACATCTGCCGAATGCCATGCCCCTACGCAGAGAATGACACCTTCATAAATCCTCATTCCTTAGGGCGTGTCATCAATTAGCTCCGAAACCTTCAATATCAGCAGTGTCGCGCCCGTCCCAACACACCAGGCTAGGGGCTGAAACCCTTACTGCAAGCAATGTGTAGTAGTAATTGATGACAGCCCCTAGCGTTAGCTGGCAGTGCTGCTGGCATGGACGAAGACGGGAACGCGCTTGTAGGCTGGGGTACCCGATCGCGGTTCAATCCGTGCCTTGAACACTACATTCACTTCGGGGTAAAACATCACAGCGGCTCCGGGACGAACGGCACCGTAAATCACCTCCACGTTTTCGAGCTTGCCAGCATCGCCCTGGACGGTAACGCGCTGGTGTGCTTGAAAGCCAGCCTGTTCCGCATCCAATCGATTCATCAAGATGCAGTTGCGATGGGGCATCCCTCGATAATGGTCGCCAATTTTATAGACGACGGTGTTGTGCTGCGAGTAGCTGCGCCCGGTCATCAACGCCAGCACAATGCCGTTGCTTGTGTCCGAAACGCCAAAGGTGTGAGACTCTGGCAGCGTCAGTTTGGGCAAGGGGGTAGCAAACATTGAGGCTTTCCCGGATGGAGTCGCAAACTTGGGTTCGGTGAAAATGCGTCCGCCGATCGTGAATTCTTCATTGGTCTCGTCGATCGCGCCGATTTTCTCGTAGCCGGGAATGGTTTGGGCAATGAGTTGGCGGACATATTTGGTGTCCTGGAGTTTCCGCCAATCGATGGGATCATCGCTCAGGATGCGGTGAGCGATTTCGGTCAGAAATTCTACTTCCGAGATCAGGTCTGCCTCTTTGAGGTGGGTTTTGCCCGTGTCGTTGAGGCGCACAAAGTTGTTGCCCGATTCCACAGTTGTCTTGTGGGGATTCTCGAAGCGATTCAGAACGGGGATGACGATCGTGTTGTGCTTTGCCAGACCATTGAAATGCCCTGGGTTTGGTTTTGTGGCGACATAGATTACGGTTTCGATGTTACCAATGGCGCGCTTTGCCTGGGTTGTATCCGGGTTTGCCCCGTAGAGATTGCCGCCCAAGCACAGCAACGTATCAACCTTACCAGCATCCGCCGCTTCAATGAGATCGCGGGTGTGGTAGCCCTGCACTTTGCTGAGCGATCGTCCCAGTAGTTTTTCCAGCGCTTCCTGAATTTCTTTTTTGAGCTTGACGGTGACACCCATTGAGCCAAAGCCCTGAACGTTGGAGTGTCCCCTGACGGGCATGGTGCCTGCGCCTTCTTTGCCAGCATTCCCGGTGAGAAGGGCAGTATTGGCAATGCTAAACACGTTGTCTACGCCATTTTCGTGCTGCGTGATGCCCATCGCCCAGCCAAAGACGACTCGTTCTGACGTGCCAATGATGGTTGCGGCGGCTTCGATTTCTGGTTGAGAGACTCCGCAGGTTTCGGTGATAGTATCCCAACTGGTCGATCGCGCTTGCTCGACGATCGCCTCCCAGCCTTCTGTGTGTGCCCGTAGATAGTCTTCCTTGATCAGACCTTGTTCAAGCAGTGACTTCTGGATGCCGACGAACAGCGCCACATCACTACCCGGAATGGGTTGCAGGTAGAGAGACGAAATGTCTGCTCCCTGAACTAATGAGGTTGGAAAAGCGGGTGAACCAAACTTGACCAGCCCGATTTCCATCATGGGATTGATGACGATGATTTTGGCACCGCGATCGCGTAGCTTGATCAACTCGTTCATCAAGCGTGGATGGTTATAGGAGGAGTTTGCGCCTGCCAGTACCACGCAGTCTGTTTTCTTCAAATTTTCCAGGCTCACCATTGAGGTATTGGTGCCAAACATTTGCTTCAGCCCGGTAGTCGAAGGCGCGTGGCACAAATCGGAGCAGTCTGCCAGGTTGTTTGATCCCAATGCTCGAATCATGAGTTGCAGCAGGTACGCCGCTTCGTTGGACGATCGCCCGGAACTATAGGATGCTACTCGCTCTGGTGGCTTACGGAAGGCTGTTTCGGCGATCGCGTAGATTTCGTCCCAGGAGATGCGCTCGTAATGAGATTTGCTTGCCCGCAAAATCACCGGAAAACTCCACCGTCCCAGGCGATCGGCTTCCATAGAAGTGAGCTTTTGCAAGTCAGTAATGCTGTGCCGCTCAAAAAACTGGGGTGCGATCGCGGGCTTCAATTCTGATGAGATTGCCTCGACGCTTTTCATGCAGCGCTGAAGCTTCTCACCTTCCTCGTTAGTAAAGCCGCCTTTTTGGCCGCCCGTGCCCCAGGAACAGGAGAGACACGCGCTATGATGCAGCAGCGTTTCCCACAGTTTGGGACCTTCGGGCGACAGGGTGTGCTGTGCCCAATATTGGATAACCGACGGACCACCGCCGATCGCGGGGGTTTCGTCATTGGTGTCATGAAACGGGGGCACGGGCTGGGTGGGGATATCCATCGGTCTCGCCTTTGCTTTAGCTCAAAGTACTTTGGAGGCGTGGCACCCAACCGTTCTCGGTCAGAGACCACAACAGAGAAAAGGTAGTGGTAGCGTAACGCATCCATCGGCGATCGCGTCCGAAGCCGAATGTCATGGTTAAGCGTCATCTGCACATTAGCGTAGATGGAAGGCTGAGCAACTTGACCGATCGAGAGATTTTGGGCGATCGACGTTTCACAGGCTGCGGGAGGATAGGGTGTTGGGGAGCCATACCATTTCCCGAAACCGTCGCTACAGATGCAATTTTGGGTTAGCGGTCAGCGATCACCAGCAACGAATCTGTAGGGCTATTTGGGAGCATAGCTCTGAAAATGCAGTCGCTTATACCCTACACCCTACACCCCACACCCCACACCCTTTCCATCCGTTGGAGTGCTGAAACACCAGCATGGATGACTGATATCACATCACGCTTTAGGCGCAGGTTTTGCTGGCACGGCTTTGACTCGTCGCCCTTCTGCAACCTCGTCTGTAGGGTTCACGACAAGCTTTTCGTTCCCCTCTAACCCAGACACAATTTCAACTTCGGTGCCATAATCGCGTCCTAGCGTCACCTTTTGGTAGTGAACTTTCTGGTCTGCGCCGACGATCGCCACGAGTGTTCCTTCAGAGCGGGTGACGAGTGCGTTTGCAGGCACCATGAGCGGTGCGGTGGCACGATTCAGCACAAACTGCACCTGGGCATACATTCCTGGCAGCAGTTTCAAATTGGGGTTGCTGACCTGGACTTCGGTACGCAAGGTGTGAGCGGTGGCATCCAGCGAACTGGACGTGCGAGTGACTTTACCCACGAAGGTCTCTTTGGGGAGTTCTCGTACAAGGACATTAGCGGTTTGACCCGCGCGAATTGAAGTGACGTAGCTCTGGGGTAGATCGATGTAAATGCGAAGCGTGTCAGGCTGAGCAATTTTGTACAGCCAAACGGCATTGCTGCCGCCGCTCCCTTCCGTGATGAGTGCGCCCTGATCCACATTGCGAGCGGTGATGACTCCGGTAAAAGGTGCTGTAATGCGCTTGAAGGACTGCATTGCCTCCAGTCGCCGGACGTTGGCTTCGCTGGCGTTGATATTGGCGATCGCGGCATTCACGTTGGACTGATTGGCGTTGATAGCAGCCTGAGCCACTTTCACATTCGCTTTGTTGGCATCTGAAGAAGCTTGCTTTTCGTCGAAATCTTGACGTGAGACGGCACCTTCTTTCTGCAAGGTATTCCAGCGTTGAGAGCTAACCTTGGCAAAGTTGGCGTTTGCCTGCGCTTGCGAAAGCTGCGATCGGGCTTGTTCTAGATTTGCCAGCGTTTGCATGTAGGCGGAGCGCGTCTGGGCAAGGTTGGCACGCGCCTGCTGAAGTTCTTGATCCACTTCTGGAGCGTCGATCGCCGCCAGGAGTTGCCCTGTGGTGACGCGATCGCCAATATCCGCTAACCGCTGACTCAAGTAGCCATCTGTCCGGGCATAGACGGTTGCTTCATGCACGGCTTGAATGCTGCCAGGAAGGGTTAAATCGGCTTTGGCATCGGCGCGATGGGGAGTGACGGTGTTGACCGTCAGTGCTTCGGTTTTCGTTTCCTTGGCGGAGGCGTTGATTTCAGCGCTTCGTTGCAGTCGGGGCACGATGCCAATGATCAGCAGAGCGGCAAAGACGGCACCAAAGCCTAACAGCGCAAGACGAAAGCGGGGAGCAGTTGAGCTAGTCGTCTCGGTAGCAGGCGGTGTAGGGGGTGATGCTGTGGCGGAGTTGCCGTTGGGTTGTCCGTTGGATGATTGAGTGTGTTTAGGTGCCATAGCGATCGATCCTCTGGTGAAACTGCGAGTGGGTGATTGAGTCATGGAAAACCTTATTTCTACTCCCTCGTCGAAGGGCTACTGTGCATACAAATCTGGGCTTCGTTGCTAGTCTGCTCCGGGGGACTTCCCCCGGTCCCCCGCTGCGTGGGGTCCTAACTCCCCCACACCCCCCGAATAAGGGTGTTGAGGGTTGGAGCAATCATCATTGGCAATGAGCGGCTAGATGAAACACAATCGCCATATTTTTTGCAATGCGAAGCGCTCTTTATTTTCACTATTAACCCCTTCTGGAGGGGGTTCGGGGGGGGTTGGGGGCTGCCCCCCAAAGGGTCGGATTCCGAGGGGTTGCTATCTGTAAACAAGGTGCCTGCTGCGTCACAAGTTTAATGCGACTGTGACGCGATCGCGGGTTGTTCTTGCCAGTCCAGATCCTCCTCCTCTTCAAGATTTTGTGGTTGCTTGCGACGGAGCTTACTGTAAACAACGGGCACAAAAAACAGAGTGGCAAAGGTCGCAGCCATCAGCCCACCAATCACTGCCCGTCCCAGGGGCGCATTTTGTTCACCGCCTTCGCCTAACCCCAACGCCATCGGTACCATGCCAATAATCATGGCGAATGCCGTCATCAGCACCGGACGCAGACGGGTATAGCCTGCCAGCAATGCCGACTCGTAGGAGCCTTTGCCCAATAACCGCTGCTGGTTTGCAAACGTAACGACCAGAATACTGTTGGCGGTTGCGACCCCAATGCTCATAATGGCACCCATCAACGAGGGCACACTGAAGGTTGTTTGGGTGACAAACAGCATCCACACAATGCCAGCTAAGGCACAGGGCAACGCCATCATAATAATGAGCGGATCAAGCCACGATTGAAAGTTCACGACCATTAGGAAATACACCAGCATAATGGCAAAGACCAGTCCCAACCCCAGGCTGAGGAATGACGACTTCATAGTCCCGACCTGCCCTCGCACTTCAATAAAGCTGCCTTTGGGGAGTTTGGCTTTTGCCGCTGCCACGATGCGATCGATCTCCTTCGACACGCCCCCCAGATCCCGATCTTGCACATTGGCATAAATATCAAACACAGGCTGCACATTGTAATGATTCACGACTGAAACCGTTTTGCCTCGCTTCATCGTTGCCAGGTTGGTGAGCAGTTGAGACGTACCTGTTTGACTGTTGATGGGCGTACTGCCAACGGCATCTAGAGAGTCCATCTTGCTGGCAGGCGTTTGCACCGCGACGAGATAGTTCACGCCCGTTTTGGGGCTGAGCCAGTAGTTAGGAGATGCCTGTCCGCTGGAGCTAAGCGAGGTCAGCACATTATTTGCCACATCCCGCTGGGTCAGCCCTGCTTGCTGTGCCTGGGTGCGATCGATGTCAATGTCCAACTGAGGTGCATCTACTACCTGATGGAGATGGACATCAACCGCACCAGGAATCTGCGCCACCTGTGCCTGAATTTTTTTTGCAATGCCGTAATTAGTTTTCGCATCGCGTCCCAACACCTGAATGTCGATCGGTGCGGGCAGCCCAAAGTTCAAAATCTGGCTGACAATATCGGCGGGCTGAAAGAAAAACGACAGTTGAGGAAATTCTTGCCGCAGTTCTTTCCGTAAGCGTTTGACATATTGCCACGTTGAACCGTGATGGCGTTCATCGAGCGCGACCAAAATTTCACCATCCGCAGATCCGATCGTGGCACTGTCGCTAAAGGCAAGGTTAATGCCGCCGACAGGTAAGCCAATATTATCCAGAATCGTTTTGATCTCATCCTGGGGAATCACCTGGCGAATCCTGTCTTCCACCTGCCCAAAGTAGCGCTCGGTTTCTTCAACGCGAGTACCAGCCGGAGCGCGGACGTGCAGGCGAAACTGCCCCGCATCCACCGTCGGGAAAAAGTCCTGACCCACAAACGGTAGCAGCACTAGCCCGCTTACAAAAAAGGCGATCGCGACAAACAAGACCCACACCCGATGGCTCAAGCCCCAATCCAGAGCATGACGGTAGCGATCGCGCATGGTATCAAACCGCCGATTAAACCCGTGGTGTAAGCGCATGAACCAATTTGAGCGCACAGGTGTAGAACCATTTCCCTGTCCTCTGCCCTCGGTTCGAGCATCTTCATGTTCGCCAGTGGTTTCTCCTTGATGCAGATGCAATTCACCCGGTAACAGGTATTGCGCCATCACAGGTACCAGCGTCCGCGACAGCACATAAGACGACAGCATCGCAAACACAACCGCCATTGCCAGCGGCGTAAACAGCGATTGCGCCACCCCCGTCAACAACACGACAGGCGTAAAGACAATACAGATACACAGCGTCGCTACCAGTGCAGGCGTTGCAATCTGCTGGGCACCGTCCAAAATCGCCCGTCTCATCGGCTTCCCTTGCCCCAGGTTGCGGTGAATGTTTTCGATTTCTACGGTGGCATCATCCACCAGAATGCCAACCGCCAGCGCCAACCCGCCCAGCGTCATCACATTCAGCGTTTGACCCAGCAGACTCATGATGATGATGGAACACAGAATCGACAGCGGAATAGAAACTGCCACAATAATCGTGCTGCGCCAACTGCCAAGAAACAGCAGAATCATGGCAGCGGTGAGGCAGGCAGCAATGATCGCTTCTTTCACCACCCCTTCTAGGGATGCCCGCACAAAAAGCGACTGGTCAAACAATAGCTTCAGGTCAAGCTCTGGCGGCAGCGTGGATTGAATGCGCGGCAGCACGGCTTTGATCCGACCGACGACATCCAGCGTCGAAGCACCGCCACTTTTGAGAATGGTGAGTAGACTTGCCCGCTGCCCATCTTGACGCACCACGTTCGTTTGTACCGCAAAGCCGTCATGCACCTGCGCCACGTCGCGGATGTACACTGTCGTTCCATTGATTTGCTTCACTGGCAGGTCGTTCAAGGCGGCAACCGCTTCTGTACTGCTGTTGAGGCGGACGTTGTAATCCCGATCGCCAATCTTGGCGTTCCCCGCAGGCAAAATCAAGTTCTGAGCGTTGACAGCATTGACCACATCGGTTGATGACAGACCTCTGGCATAAAGCGCCTGGGGATCAAGATCCACCATGACCTGCCGCGCTTTCCCCCCGTAGGGCAGTGGAATGGAGGCTCCCTGTACCGTTGCTAATTGAGTTCGGATAAAGTTAAGCCCCAGGTCGTAAATTTCCTGCTCCGACAGCGATTTGGAACCCACACTCATCTGCAAAATTGGCACATTGGATGCGCTATACCGAAGAATCAGCGGCGGTGTAGTGCCCGGTGGCAATGCCCGCAGGACGGTTTGAGAGGTCGCTGTGAGCTGAGCCACCGCTGCTTCGACCTTAGCTCCTGGTTGGAAGAAGATTTTAATGACGCTGACCCCCCGCATGGATTGCGACTCCATGTGTTCGATGTCATTCACCGTCGTGGTAAACGCCCGTTCGCTAATGGTTACGATGCGCTTTTCCATCTCTTCGGGCGAAACGCCGTTGTACGACCAGATCACGCTGACTACGGGAACGTTAATCTCTGGGAAAATGTCAGTCCTCATGCGGGTGATCGTCATGACACCCAGGATGACAATCAGAAACGCCGCGACGACAAAGGTATACGGTCGGCGTAGGGCGAGGCGAACAATCCACATGGTTGGTGAGTTCCTGTAAGAACGGATCGTTGCAAAGAGCGCTAATCAAACGGGCACGAATAAATCGTGTTCAAAGTAAAGTTGAAAGCAGCGAAAGAACGGCACGATCAAGAAACAGGATGAATGACTAGAAAACTTAGGAAGATAGCCCGATGGCATCTTCTAGGGAAAGCACGATCGCAGAATCAAGGTTAGGGAAATCAGAGAGAGACTGTTCTCTTGCTAATTGCTGCGTTAGCCATTGAATTTCTGACTCAATCACATCCAGCGATCGCTGCCATACAGCCGCCCGGTAACCATCAAGTTGTTGAGGCTGAGACTGCCGATGCGCTAACCGTAACTGACATTGCATGAGTCGATGCTCCAATAGTTGTAGCCGTTCTGCTGACTCCAAATGGCTAAAAAAGAACACCTTGATGGCAAAGCGCGATCGGGCATTCACCCAACTTTCTTGAGGATGGGTCAGCATGAGTTGTCGCCAACGTTCTCGCCCTAGTGATGTAATTTCGTAGGTTTTCCCTGCTTGACCTGCCTCAGCGACATCAGGCAGCAATGTCACTTCGCGTTGCTCTTCCATCCGCTTGAGCAAGGGATAGATCGCGCCGCTATTGACACTGATGCAGCAACTCATAAAAAACTCTAGCTGTTGCATGAGTCGATAGCCATTCAGTGGTTCGGATTGGAGAACCCCAAGGGCGGCAAGTCGAAGCATGATCGATCAGGGGAACTGAGGCTATGTGAATCTGAACTATATCAATCTGAGCTATGTCAACCTGAGGTATATCAATCTGACATGTGGAAGACTCTACCAGATCAAACTCTGTAAAACAATGTTTTCAGTTGCCTTCTGCATTGTGCCATGCCATACTGACGCTAAACACAGTAAGTCGATTGATTTACTGTAATATTTAGGAATGCAATGGACTAAGACCGTCACTCAGCGGTCAACAGCTCACAGGAGTAAGAATGATGGTGCAGGCAAGACCAAAGAACAGCGTGCCACTTGAGCTAAGGTTAGACGACGCAAAACGAATTCAACCGCAAGGCTTCACAAGCGTTGGGCAAACGTGTGCCTTCCGTTTCAAATGGCTCTGGTGGCACACACGATCCTACGTGCCGATCGTCGTGCTGCTTGTACTATCCTTAGGCAGTTTGCTGGTGCTACAAATTCACTGGCTGTATCGACGACTCGTTTATACACCCGCCAGAGCAAAAGCAGTTCTAAAAGACGCGGGCTGAGTCTACAGTGCTGGCTATAGCGCAACGAATCGCCTACTACGGGCTGTCATCAATGACACGCAGCTATTTTAGAGGTGCTTTTGCTGGACAAACCTGTACAAACGGTGTTTGCGCATAATCTTCCAGCTTGACAGACTGCAAGAGCCGCGTCCAACTTGCCATCACGCCCTGATCTTGTGGCTTAGCGCAACGTGCCTGCGCGAGGGTGGCGATCGCGTCTTGCCAGATGCCGTTGGTGGCATAAACGGTGGAACGCTCAGACAACGCTGCCTTTTTCAGTTTGCTCGTTAGAGCGGTATCAGGCTTTGTCCGTTGCACCACGCCTTCTACAAACGGATTGATCGATGGCTGGGTGGGATCGCACAAAATCGATAGTTGCCAGTAGAAGTCCTTCCCAACTGTTAACACAGAGGCTGTCACGTTGGCAGGCACCGTAACGCTGATAATGCCTGGTGTGCCTGACAGGCTAACGATGGTTTTGTATAAGGTGCGATCGTTCTCATCCAGCAAAGCAAACTCAGCGGTCTCAGCAGCGGCTTTGGGCACGTACCAAAAAAACGTCGGGCTGTTTGATAGGGTCGTGCTGAAGTTATCGCTTGGGGTTAATGGCATGAGCAGCTTAGGACCACGCAAACAAGTACCGCGTGTACCAGCCCCTTCTCGTCGTCCAGGGATGCCGCGTTTGGGTGGCTGATACTCCTGCGCGATCGCCAGCAGTGGTG
Source organism: Lyngbya sp. HA4199-MV5 (assembly GCA_019359375.1). Taxonomy (GTDB): domain Bacteria; phylum Cyanobacteriota; class Cyanobacteriia; order Leptolyngbyales; family Leptolyngbyaceae; genus Stenomitos. The sequence goes on along the minus strand of JAHHHL010000083.1, from coordinate 2,264 downwards.
CGCTACAGATGGCGAAACCGAGTAGCCCAGACAAACAGACAGTCAGGCGTTTACGAGCCTTATTTTTTTGAAACTTATTTTTCTGAAGCATAGCGTGATCAAATCTAACTCATATGAATTAAGTTGCTGACGTTAATGCACCACACAGAAACGTGTCTTTCAAGTCTCACCCATTTAACGATTGCTATAGCTACTTGTTAAGAACCCTACCTTACGGACGCGGTTTTGCGAATGCTCTACCGCTCTACATAAACACACTGCGGCTCTACATAAATACACTGCCTCTTAGGGCGTGTCATCAATTAGCTCCGAAACCTTGCAATATCAGCAGTGCCACGCCCGCCCCAACACATGATGCTAGGGGCTGTAACCCTTGCTGAAAGCAATGTGTAGTAGTAATTGATGACAGCCCCTAGCTATGGGGAATGCACTTACTGCTCCAATGTTCCCTTCGTCACACGATCTTCAAACAGGTATAAAGCGGCGATCGTCACCGTCAGCCAACCAGAGAATTTTTTCTAACCTCAGTTCGAGTTAAGCACGCTTATACGGTGCTGATCGGCTGAAACACCTCAAACACGTTAGCGAGAGCTTGACACAGGCAACGATGGCATAAGGGTTTCAGCTTATCCCGAACTCAGGTTAATTTAAACTCAGCGTTGAGCCTGGTTGCGCTCAGCTTTGCACACACGTTTACACACAGAATCAAGAGCACTAGGGGCTGTCATCGATTACTACTACACGTTAGTTGCAGCAAGGGTTACAGCCCCTAGCATCATGTGTTGGGGCGGGCGCGACCATGCTAATACCAAAGGTTTCGAGCTGAATTGATGACGCGCCCTAGTGGCTGTCATCAATTACTACTACACGTTAGTTGCAGCAAGGGTTACAGCCCCTAGCATCATGTGTTGGGGCGGGCGTGGCACTGCTGATACCATAGGATTTTGAAGCTAATTGATGACGCGCCCCATGACACGTTTAGAAACACTGCTTGAGCCGATCGCAGCCTGGTTTCTCAATCTCGGCATTCCTGAACCCATCACCCATTGGGGCCATCCCGCCATGATGGGAATCGTCATTTTTGTGATGGGTAGCTACGTTGCCTATGCTGGCTGGCAGGGACGATTAGCCGCCGATAAGGATATCGCACTCAAAAATCGAGCCGACCACCGCAAACTCGTACCCCTGCTGTTTTTGTTTCTAGCATTAGGCTACACGGGCGGCGTACTGTCTCTTGTCATGCAGCAGAAACCTATTCTCGAAAGCCCCCATTTTTGGACAGGGACGGTGGCGATCGGGCTACTCGCCATCAACAGTACCCTCTCCCTCGCAGGCTTCTGGAATGACAAAACCAGCTTGCGTATGGTTCATGCCTACCTCGGTACGGTTCTGTTTGGGCTACTCATCGTTCATACAGTGTTGGGGGTGAAGTTGGGGTTGTCGCTGTAGGGAGGGGAGTAGGGAGTAGGGAGTAGGGATGAAGGCTAAAGGCAAGGGAGTTTTTGGTTTTTAGTTTTTAGAAGGAGTCAGGAACGGCTCAGGCACTAACAACTAACAACTAACAACTAACAACTGGTTCAACTCAAAACTCTTAACTCAAAACTCAAAATTTCTCCTCTCTCTGGGCACTCTTAGCGTAGTTTTTCTACTGCGATCGGGGTGCTTCATGTCTGCAATAGGTGCCGTTATCCTTTGTTTGGGATACGTGCTGGGGCTTCTAGCGACAAAAATTGCCTGGGGCGGCTTTGGCGTTTTGGTGCTGGGCGCAGGGCTTTCCCTGACGGTTAAACGGGTTTGGCGATCGGCTCCAAAACCGTGGGTGTGGCTACTGGCTGGATTATTGGGCTTGTTTGCCAGCCTCTACTTTCAGTTCAGAATGCCACAGCCAGCGGCTACAGAAGTCAGTCGTTTAATTCCACCTGTAGAGGCACCAAAGCAGGAGTGGGTGGTAACGGGTGAAGTGGACAGCGTACCGCAGTTAACCCGCAGCCAGAAGGCGCAGTTTTGGTTGACGGTGCGACAGGTTGATTCTGTCAGCGGTGAAGTGCAGTACGTGGAGGAGAAGGCACCAACGGGCAAGCTGTATGTCACAGTGCCGTTACTTCAGGCAACGGGGCTTTATCCAGGGCACCTGATCACTGGAGTTTAGACTAACGGCACGTGGGAACGGCTCAACTCCTTGCAAGAAGTGAGTGAGATGGCAGGAACAACGCCATCAGCGATTAAGCAGACTTCTTGTTATCCACTTTAGGGTTGCGAAATCG
>JAHHHL010000082.1 GCA_019359375.1 Lyngbya sp. HA4199-MV5 | reverse complement strand
CACTGAACCAAGGACGACTCCGAGCCATGGCTTGTCCTCCTAATCTCAATCTCACCGGCTTAAATTGTATTGCCTCTCTTGAAAGAGTTAGCTTAAGTTGAAACCAATGACGACCGTTCGCCCCTACTTCAACAGCGGTTTTAAACGGAAGCTGAAGTACATCCGACGATCGCCGATCGTTTATAGTACCTTTGTATTAAAATGTAGGCTGTTCGCTGGATTGGTGCGATCGCAGTACGCGAATAGACAGACGATCAGCGGTCATTTTTGACGAGTGATTTAAAGCCAAACATCCTCTTTGCACTCGTCACGGCAATTCTATCGAAAGGTACGTATGGCTAAACTCACACGGATGGCTAAAGCAACGTCTACAGATGTGGGTAGCCTGATTCGCACGTTTATTGTGGTCGGTGCAGCTCTCGGTGCGATCGGTCTTATGTTAACGCTCCTTCATCAACTGCTGCCCTTCCTTCAAATCCTGCTCCCATTGTTCGTAGCATGGTGGTTCTGGCAGCGACAGCGGAAGGTACAGACCCGTCAACAAAGCCGTCTACATGACGTGTTCTACCGCTTATTGCAGACCCATGATGGACGTATCACACTGCTAGATTTTGCGATGACCGCATCGATTCCGGCGATCGCGGCTCGTCAGTATCTCGATCATCGAGCGAAAGAGTTTGCAGCCCGCTTTGAGGTGACAGACCACGGGGATGTGGTCTACGTCTTTTCGTCGCTGCAATGGTCTCGATCAACGTCTGCATCAACCACACCACTAAAACCCATACCATTAAGACCGAGACCGTTAAACTCTACAGAAACCTCTACAGACGAAGCGATTGCTCATGACAATGCCGCATCAGACACTCTACCTGCCTCACTGACTCAAGCTGAACTGGCAAAACGGCTGGGCGTAACCGCAAAAACTATTAGTCGCAAAAAGCACTCACCGCTGTTAAGTGACTGGACTCAAACCCGCGATCCTGATGGGACGAGCTGGTCTTATGTGGCTCAAACCCAGCGCTTTGTGCCCATGAGCGATCGTCCATCGATTCAAGAATCTGTTCAAGAAGAAAAAGCCCTCTGACGTTTCAGAGAGCTTTGACTTTGTATTGAAAACCCGGTGCTTAAACCCTGTAGGCGATCGTGGGTGTTAAAAGCTGCTACTTGCTAACAACCAACAACTAGCAACCAACAACTTATCCCAGCAACGCTTTTGCTTTTGCCACAACGTTATCCAGCGTAAAGCCAAATTTCTCCATGCAAACGCCGCCCGGAGCCGAAGCCCCAAAACGATCGACGCTGAGAATATCGCCCTGGTCGCCAGCATACTTCTGCCAACCCATGCTGATGCCAGCTTCCACAACCAAGCGCTTGGTGACGGCTTTGGGTAATACAGACTCCTTGTAAGCAGCGTCTTGCGCTTCAAAGAGTTCCCAGGAAGGCATGGAAACCACGCGGACTTTCTTGCCAGTGAGTTGCTCAGCCGCTTTGACGCACAAACCGACTTCAGAGCCTGTACCGATGAGAATCAGATCGGGTGTGCCATCAGACTCGATGACAGTGTAAGCACCCTTGGCTACACCCTCGATCGACGAACCTGCCAGGTTGGGTACAGCCTGCCGTGAAAACGCAATCAATGTCGGACGGTTTTGGTTGGCGTTGAGTACGGCTACCTTGTACGCACCAGAAGTTTCGGTACCGTCGGCGGGGCGTAGCACGGTGAGGTCGGGAATGGCTCGTAAAGAGGCGATCGTCTCGACGGGTTGGTGGGTCGGTCCATCTTCGCCCAGCGCGATCGAATCGTGGGTCATCACCCAAATCACGCCTGCCTGCGACAGTGCCGAGAGGCGAATGGCACCCCGCATGTAGTCGGTAAAGATGAGGAAGGTTGCCCCATAGGGAATCAGCCCAGAGCTATGTAGCGCGATGCCGTTGCAGATGGCTCCCATCCCGTGTTCGCGTACCCCAAAGTGGACGTTACGGTTTTCGTATTGCCCTTTTTGGAAGTTGCCTGACCCCTTCAACTCAGTGAGGTTGGAGTGAGTCAGGTCAGCCGAACCGCCGATGAGTTCTGGCAGCACCTTCGCCAGCGCATTCAAGGTGATTTCGGAGTGCTTGCGGGTCGCTAGCTGTTTATCTTCAGGCTTGTAGGTGGGCAGCACGCTATCCCAACCATCGGGCAGCTTGCCGCTGAGGAGACGATCGAACTCGGCAGCTTGCTCGGCGTACTTGGTTTTGTACTGCGCCCAGGTTTCATTCCATTCGGCTTCCAGGCTGGCACCGCGATCGACCGCTTTGCGTAGATGCGCGAGGGCATCGTCAGGCACCACAAACGGTTCGTACTCCCAGCCCAGGTTATCGCGGGTGAGCTTGATTTCATCAGGTCCCAAAACAGAACCGTGAGCATCGGCTGTGCCCTGCTTGTTAGGAGAACCGTAGCCGATCGTCGTCGTCACCTTAATCATGGTGGGCTTGTCGGTCACTGTTTTGGCTTCCGCGATCGCCTTCGCAATGCCTTCTAAATCGGTGTTGCCATCCTTCACATGCAAGACATGCCAGCCATATGCCTCAAAGCGCTTGGAGACATCTTCAGTAAAGGCAATGTCGGTGGAGCCGTCGATCGAGATGTGATTGTCGTCGTACAGCGCAATCAGTTTGCCCAGTCCCAGGTGCCCTGCCAGGGAGCAGGCTTCACCCGACACGCCTTCCATGTTGCAGCCGTCGCCCAAAATCGCGTAGGTGTAGTGGTCTACCAGGGTGAGGTCAGGTGTGTTGAACTTGGCGGCGAGATGCGCTTCGGCGATCGCCAACCCGACAGCGTTTGCAATCCCCTGACCCAGCGGACCAGTCGTCACTTCAACCCCGGGCGTTTCAAAGTTTTCAGGATGTCCCGGTGTTTTCGATTCCCACTGACGAAACTGCTTGATGTCGTCGATCGAAACACTGTCATACCCCGTCAGGTACAGCAGTGAATACTGCAACATGCAGCCATGGCCCGCAGACAGCACGAAGCGATCGCGGTTGAACCATTTCGGATTTTTGGGATTGAACCGCAAAAACTGATCCCAAAGCACGAACGCCATCGGTGCAGCGCCCATTGGTAAACCAGGATGACCAGATTTTGCTTTTTCAACGGCATCCACAGATAGAAAGCGGATCGAGTTGATACAGAGTTCTTGAAGGGTTTGGGTGGTTGCGACAGCCATGACTTCTCTTCTTTAATAACGGCGTGGGCGTGGGCAGACGGACAGAGGCAGGTAGCGAACGGCAAGCAAATGTTGTCAACGATTATACAGACTATGAATGGTAAGCAACTATACCTATTGCTCATTATTTAAAGTTTATAGCTTAAGCTGCCAATGATCTATCCCTTGGGTAGGTAAATCTGACACATCCGGCGATGGAGGGGCAGAGGGGGCAGGAGGCAGGGGAGACAGGGGGGCAGGGGAGGCAGAGGGGCGAAGATAGGGAGAGAAAGAAGATAGGGAGAGGGAATGGAAATTAGAAGTCAGGAATCAGAAGTCAGGAGACAACTCCAGATCATGCCAGTTTCTTGTACTGATGACTGCTTTATTTGCCATTGTTAGCGACTGTTCAAATCTCGAAGCTCTCTGGCAGCGAGCAGCGGTCAGGAGTAAACCCAAAACTCATAACTCCAACTCTCCCCTACTCTCCCCTACTCCCCCCACTCCCCACTCCCCACTCCCCACTCCCTACTCCCCACTCCTCACCCCTCACTCCTCACCCAACTAGATAGCTGATCTGGCAATGCTTGTCTAGAATAAGGCTGAAGTGGACAGGACGCACAGATACGGCTGTGATTCTGACGCTTGACCGTGATTGATAGGCAATCTTTTGCATAGATAACTCATGACCTCGCCTCAGCCTCCTCGTCGATCGCGCACGCTTTTAGGTACGCTAACCCAGGCAGTGCAAACCGTTCATGCGAAGATCAACTTTTCTAAGCTGAAACTGAAGCCCAATGCACGGGTGCCCGAACTGCGCGTCCAGGATGCCGGTGCGGATCAGGCAGATGTCTATCCGCTGTTGGGCGATCGCTACGTGTTGGGGCGGAGTTCTAAGTCGTGCGATATTGTGGTGCGCAATCCGGTGGTGAGCCAGGTGCATTTATCGCTAAATCGGGATAGTCGCCGACAGCGGTTGTTGAGTGCCCTGTTTCGTCCGCCTTTTTTCCTTAAAGATGAAAATTCTACCAATGGTATCTATCGGGGCAAGCGTCGGGTGCGATCGACCCAACTAAGGCACAACGCGGTGTATACGCTCGGTCCACCAGAATTAGCGGCGGCTGTCCGCATTCAATTCATCGATCCGCCGCCGTGGTACGTTCTAGCCGTTCGCTATGTCATGTACGGTCTTGGCGGGATCACAGCGCTGACCGTTCTGGGAGTACTCATTGAGTGGCAAAAGTTCTCCGTAACCCCCTTGCCTGCGTCGGTGCAGGGTCCATTTGTGGTCTATGCGCGAGATGGGCAAACGCCCTTGAGTCCTGTTACAAACCGAACTCATACTGAGTTTAAGAACCTGTTGGACTTTTCGCCCTACTTAGCGAAGGCTGCGATCGCCTCGGAAGATTCTCGCTACTACTGGCATTTAGGTGTAGACCCAATCGGCACACTGCGGGCACTGGTGGCAAATGTCCGGGGTGGCGGCATTAGAGAAGGGGGCAGTACGCTCACGCAGCAGCTTGCCCGGAGCCTTTTACGCCAATATGTAGGTACAGAAGATTCTGCTGGACGCAAACTGCGCGAAGCAGCCGTGGCGCTAAAGCTGGAAACGGTGTACAGCAAAGACTTTTTGATGCTGACCTATCTCAACCGGGTGTATCTGGGCAATGAAGCGTATGGGTTTGAGGATGCGGCACAGCTTTATCTGGGGAAGTCGGCGAAAGATCTCACCCTGTCTGAAGCGGCAATGCTGGTGGGTATTTTGCCTGCGCCGAATAGCTTTAACCCCGCCCGCAACTATGACAAGGCGATCGAGCTTCGTAATGGGGTACTCGATCGGATGGCGGTGTTAAACATGGCGAGTGCCGAAGACATTCAGCGGGCACGGCGATCGCGCATTGAGGTGAACCCCAAAGCAAAGGCTGAATTAGATAGCGTCATCGCGCCCTACTACTACAGCTACGTCTTCAGCGAACTTCAGCAGCTTTTGGGTGAGCAGCTTGCCGAGGAAGGCAACTTTATCATTGAAACGGGACTCGATCTCCAAATGCAGTCCAAAGCGGAAGCCAGCCTCCGTGATGCCGTGGATAGCGCAGGTGCGAGTAATGGCTTTTCTCAAGGCGCGATCGTCACCCTGGATGCGAAAACAGGCGAAATTCTTGCCCTGGTTGGGGGCGTGGACTACAAGAAAAGTCAATTTAATCGAGCCTCCCAGGCAATGCGCCAACCGGGGTCTACCTTTAAGGTGTTTACCTATACAACGGCGATCGAGCAAGGCATTTCACCCAGCAGTGCGTACTCCTGTGCGCCCTTAAACTGGGACGGGCAATACTTTGCAGGCTGTCGTGCTGGCGGTGATAGCCTGGACATGTACACCGGGTTGGCGCAGTCTGAAAACGTCGTTGCCTTGCGAGTGGCTCAGCAGGTGGGCTTAAACAATGTCATTCGTACCGCACAACGCATGGGCATTCGGTCTGAGCTAAAAGCAACTCCGGGCTTGGTCATTGGTCAGAGCGAAGTCACGCCGTTAGAGATTACAGGTGCATTTAGTATCTTTGCCAACGGAGGCGTGAGCAATCCCCCTCGTGCGATTCGACGCGTTCTGGACGGTGGCGACTGCAAAAACCCCAAGGATGTGAAGTCCTGCCGCGTCATCTACAGCATGGATCAGGATACCCAGCGGAATCAGCCCGTATTAAAACCAGAAGTCGCCGATACCATGACCAGCCTTATGCAAGGAGTGGTACGTGGGGGAACTGGACGTGCCGCCGCGATCGGTCAGGGTGAAGCAGGCAAAACGGGCACGACAAACGATAACGTTGATCTATGGTTTATTGGCTACATTCCTAGCCGATTAGTAACGGGCATCTGGTTGGGGAATGACAACAACTCACCGACCTCCGGCAGCAGCGGTCAGGCTGCGCAGCTTTGGGGAACCTATATGAGCAAGATTGCCCGTTAAGGTGTGAGCAGTCAGTTATCAGCTATCAGCTTTTCTCTAGCCGCTGGAGGTAGTTGTTAGTTGTTAGTTGTTGGTTGATAGTTATTAGTCGTGAGAAGAAGCCCAACCGCTGTGTGCCACCCACCTTTAATCCACACCCTACACCCCACACCCTGCTTCTAACCGCTGACCGAAGCTTGTCCAAAAAAATAACGCTACGGGTATCGTCTTTATCGAAAATTCATCAAGCGAGCCGGCAGAATTGACGGGATGAAGCTTGGTTCGTCTCGCTTGAGTATTAAGATTACTTAAGAGAAGATTGTGCTGAGGGTGTGCAGGAGCCATTCAAGCCTTTGAATTCAGGCTTCTACAGGCAAACGTGCTTCGCGATCGAGTTCCTTCCCCTGTTGTAGACGGAGTTTCGCCAATTTTCCAGCGTGCCCTTAAACAGCCATTATGCTTTCTGAATCGTCATCCCAAGAGTTAATCGTTCTGCGTCAACGTCTGGCTGAGCAAACGGCAATGCTGACGCAGGTTGAGCAGCGGCTGTTGCACTCGAAACAAACTGAATCTGCCTTTAACGCCTTGCAGCAAAAGCTCTCGATCGTGTCGCAGCAGGCACCGATCGCCCTGATCGAGTGGAGTGTCACATTGGAAGTTGTGAGCTGGAACCCAATAGCAGAGAGTCTTTTGGGCTACACCCGCCAGGAAGTCATCGGTCGTCACGCCATGACCCTGTTAACACCCGAGCATAGCCATCAAGCAATCCAGACATGGCTGCAACAACCTGAGGGCAACCATACCTGCATCCAAACGATGACGAAAGATGGTCGGGTCATTACCTGTGAGTGGCACAATACACCGCTGGTTGATTCGCAGGGGCAGCTCACTGGCGTGATGTCGATGGTACAAGCTTGTTCGGAACACGCCGTATCCCTATATAAAGCTTCAAAGCAACCCTCATCCAACGCATCAGAGCACGCTGCACACCAAAACCAGGCAGATACGATCGCACATATTTCACCCACGTTTCTCAACGACATCATCAATGCCACAGCCGATCCCCTCTTTGTCAAAGATCAGCAGCACCGCTATATCGTCCTCAACGATCCCTTTTGCCAGTTTATGGGGTGGAACCGGGCTGAGGTCATTGGGCTAAACGACCACGATGTCTTTCCTGATACTGCACAAGCCGACTTCTTTCGCGATGCCGATCAGCTCGTACTAGATGACGGGATCGATCGCGAAGAAGAGGAACGCATTACCAACCTGCACGGCGTGACTAATATCTTCTCGACCAAGAAATCATGTCTGTATGATGTGGCTGGCAATCGGTTTATGGTTGGCACCATGCGCGACATTACGGCACTCAAGCAAGCAGAAGCCGCGCTCAAACAAGCAAAAGACGAATTGGAAACGCGGGTGCAGGATCGCACGCAGGAACTGCAACAAACCGTGATGCAGCTTCAGCAAGAGATTCACGATCGGCAGGCGGCATTGCAGGAGCGGGATCAGGCTGAGGCAAAACTGCAACACACGCGCAAATTTTTGGAATCTGTGCTGAAAACCTTGCCTGTAGCCGTCATTGCCAAAGAGGCGAAGGATTTGCGCTATGTGCTGTGGAATCCAGCCGCTGAAGCGGTACTGGGCGCAACCGCTAAAGACGTGATGGGCAAGAATGCCTATGATCTGTTACCCCCCGAAGAAGCACAGGCTTTAACCGAGAACGATCGCCAGGTGTTAAAGAGCAGGCGCATTCTTGATATTCCAGAGCAATCGGTCATGGCTAATGGTGAAGCGCGGATCTTACATACCAAGAAAACGGCTGTGTTTGACGAGGAAGGCAAGCCACAATATCTGCTCGCCATCACCGAAGATATTACCGAACGCAAACAGGCGGAAGCGGCGTTATGGCAAAACGAGGCGCAATTGCGAGAGCTGGTGCAGCGTGAAGGTTTGATCAATCGGGTGGCGAACCAAATTCGCAGTTCGCTGGATCTGGACACGATTTTGCAAACCACCGTCCATGAAGTTCGTAACTTGCTGCAAATCGATCGCTGTAGCTTTTGCTGGTATCACGCGCAATCAGATCAGCTTGCCAGCCTTGACTTTACCCATGAATCGCGGGACGATGCCTTTCCTAGCTTTCTCGGCACCTATCCCCAAGATTTGAGCAAAACTGCCGATCGCCACAACCCGATCGTGGAAAGCCTGCTGAGCCAAACGCTGTATCGCGTTGATGATGTCGCAACCGATCCCCACCTGAAGCCAGAAGCCCGTGACATCCTGCATTTTTATGGCTACCACTCTGAACTCTTGCTGCCAGTGCAAATTCTCTCTGGTCAACTGGGTGGCATCCATTGTGGGCATCACAGCGCTATCCGTCCCTGGAGCGACTCAGAAATCGAACTGCTGCAAGCGGTTGCTAGCCAGCTCGCGATCGCCATCAACCAGGCAGAACTCTACAACCAGAGCGTCACGGCGGCTAATACGGCTCAGCAACAGGCACAGCAGCTAGAACAGGCATTGCAAGAACTCCAGCAGGCACAGGCGCAAATGGTGCAAAGCGAGAAAATGTCTAGCCTGGGGCAACTGGTGGCAGGGGTTGCCCATGAAATTAATAACCCCGTCAACTTTATCTACGGCAACCTCACCTACGCCAACGAATACACGCAGGATTTGCTCAATCTGCTCGATTTGTATCAGCAGCACTACCCCACCCCTGCTGCACAGATTAAAACGGTGGCAGACGCGATCGACATCCAGTTTGTGATGACCGATCTCCCTAGACTGCTGGCATCCATGAAGGTGGGAGCCGATCGCATTCAAAAGATTGTTGCCTCTTTGCGGACGTTCTCGCGCATGGATGAAGCCGAGTTTAAAGCCGTTGATCTTCACGAAGGCATCGACAGCACGCTGATGATCTTGCAGAGTCGCCTCAAAGCGCAGCAGCTCCGAAGTCAAGGACGAGAACACAACCGTCCTGAAATTGCGATCGTTAAGGATTACGGCACGTTGCCACTGGTCGAATGCTATGCAGGGCAGCTCAACCAGGTGTTTATGAACATCCTCAGCAATGCGATCGACGCGTTAGACGAGGGCAACGTTCAGCAGGATGTGGCAGCGATGGAGCAAAGCCCCAGTACAATTCGGATTCGTACTGCAATCCTGACCAACGATCGCGTCCTGATTGCGATCGCAGATAACGGTCCTGGCATTCCCGAAGCCGCCCTTCAGCGCCTGTTTGATCCCTTCTTCACCACTAAGCCTGTTGGCAAAGGGACTGGCATGGGCTTATCCATCAGCTACCAGATTGTCACCGAGCGACATGGTGGCTCATTACAGTGTGCTTCAACGCCGGGAGAAGGCACCGAGTTTACGATCGAAATTCCGCTTAAGCAGCAAGCAGAGTAAGGGATAGACTGTCCTACACTTGAGGAGCAACCACTTTCCTCGCTCACTTGCAGACATCGGAACCTTCTATGACGTATACCCCCAAAATTCTGGCTTTTGCGGGCAGTACCCGCACTGATTCATTCAACAAAAAGCTAGTAAAAATCGCGGCTCAGGGCGCAACAGACGCAGGGGCAGACACCACGTTTGCCGATCTGCGAGATTTTCCCATGCCGTTGTTTGACGAAGACCTGGAAGCCCAAGAAGGGTTACCAGCCGGAGCACGCCAATTTAAAGATCTCCTCCTGGCACACGATGGTCTCCTGATCGCCTCGCCCGAATATAACAGCTCCATCACGCCTGTTTTGAAAAATGCGATCGACTGGGCTTCTCGTCCTGCTGAGGGCGAAGCCCCGCTGGGTTGTTTTGTTGATAAAGTGGCGGTACTGATGAGTACGTCTCCCGGTGCGCTGGGTGGCTTGCGCGGCTTAGTCCATGTTCGATCGATCCTGAGCAGCATCAAAGTAATCGTGCTGCCCGACCAGCTTGCCATACCAAAAGCCTATGAAGCATTTAGCGATGATGGTAGCCTCAAAGACCCAAAGCAGCAGGCAGGTGTGGAAAGTCTCGGTGCAACCCTGACGGCGATCGTTGCCAAGCTCAAAGCATAAGACATACTACATATCAACTCTGTTTACGGAAGCCCTTCCACAGGTGCGTTGGCTAGGCGTGCTCCAGCGAACGAACGGATCTTGTAAGATTCGCTAGGCTGGAGAAGTACGGATGCGTATGACTGATCAATGTCTATGCTCCATACGTTGCTCCTGACGAGGTAAAAGGATGTACGAGCAAGAACTGATGGCAACCGCAAAGGCAATGGTTGCGCCTGGAAAAGGGATTTTGGCGGCAGATGAAAGCTACAGCACGGCAAACAAGCGCTTTGAGAAGCTGGGCATTCCCACCACCGAAGCAATGCGTCGGGCGTACCGCGAAATGCTGTTTACCACTCCTGGTATTGGCGACTTTTTTAGCGGCGTGATTTTGTTTGACGAAACGATTCGGCAGTCAACCAAAGACGGTACGCCCTTTACCAAGGTGCTACTGGACGCAGGCATTATTCCTGGCATTAAGCTGGATGCAGGCGCAAAACCCTTAGCTAAAGCGCCCGGTGAAACGGTGACTGAAGGGTTGGATGGCTTGCGCGATCGCATCGCCGAGTATTACAAAATGGGTGCCCGGTTTGCCAAATGGCGCGCTGTGATCACGATCGGTAAGGGCATTCCCTCTCACCGCTGCATTGATACCAATGCTCACGCCCTCGCCCGGTATGCAGCGCTCTGTCAGGAAGGGGGACTGGTGCCGATCGTCGAACCCGAAGTGCTGATGGATGGTGACCACACGTTAGAGCAAAGCTACGGCGTGCATCACGAAGTCCTCAAAACGGTCTTTGACGCACTCTACGTTCAGGGCATCGAACCCGATCAGATGATTCTCAAGCCCAGCATGGTCATCCCTGGCGAAAAAGCGTCCAGGCAGGCAAGCGTGGAGGATGTCGCACGGTTTACAGTGAAATGCTTGCGGGAGCGCGTTCCTGCTGCCGTGCCTGGGTGCGCGTTTCTTTCTGGTGGACAGAGCGATGAACTGGCAACCGCTCATTTAAGCTCGATGAATAGCCTGTTCAAAGAGCAACTGCCGTGGACGCTGACGTTCTCCTACGGTCGAGCGCTCCAGCAAGCAGCCATGCAAACCTGGAATGGGCAGGATACGAATGTTCCCGCAGCTCAAAGAGAACTCTATCATCGGGCAAAGTTGAACAGCGCCGCTGCTCTGGGGCAGTACCAGCCAGAAATGGAAAAAGTCGCTGCTTAGGGGCTGTCATCAATTACGACTATACATACCTTGCAGCAAGGGTTCCAGCCCTTAGCTTTTTGTGTTGGGATGGGCGCGACAATGCTGACACCGCAAGGTTTCGAGCTGAATTGATGACGCGCCCTAGGATCGTGGATGAAATACGATCGAACATTTAGTCTTCTGAAGGGGCGAACGACCGTTCGCCCGTACAAGAAAGTAGCGAAATGATTTCATTCTCATTCCTTAGAGGGATAACGCACAGCAGATTTAGAATAAGCAAAACGCCGCCCAAACCGTCACAAGCCAGAGCAAACGCACCCTACACCCTGTACCCCATCTCCGTCTTCATCAGACTGTGGTTTACTCGTCTAAGCACCGCTGTAAAGCCATCCCTAAGGTTACGGTTCAGCGTGGGTAAACGCTAGACTATTGGCTGTTGAGACTGCATCTTTATAACGTCTCTTTTAGGGCTGTCGTCTCATGGCTTCGTTTGTGCAGCACGTTAAGACCCACGTTTTTCTGGTAGCCATTGGCTGCATCCTAGCGACAGCGATCGCTGCTTATCGGTTGGGCGGGCTTGACTCGTCACAGATCCAGGCGTGGCTGCGATCGACGGGCGCTTGGGCACCACTGTTTTACATCCTGCTGTATACGATCGCTACGGTGCTGGTCATGCCCTCTACTCCGCTGAATTTACTCGGTGGTGCATTGTTTGGTCCCTGGTTTGGCACACTTTGGACGAGTGCGGGTGCGATGCTGGCTGCGATCGTGACGTTTACCTTTACTCGCACGGTGGGACGCAAGGCGATCGCCCGCAAACTCTCTGGACGCTGGCAAACGCTGGATGCAGAGGTGCGACGTGGCGGCTTACCCTACATGATTGCGATGCGGCTGGTGCCTTTTATGCCCTACGGGCTACTCAATTTTGCCGCGGGGCTGACTTCCGTAAGCTATCGAGACTATCTTCTCGGTACGCTGTTAGGGACAACGCCTGGTCTTTTGCCCTATGTGCTGCTAGGTAGCTCTGGCTTGAGAGCGATTCAAACGGGGGATGTATTGCCTTTGATCGGAGCTTCAGCACTCACGGGGTTGTTCATTGGCAGTACAACTGTGTATCGTCGTCAGCAATCGCGCCGTGCCAGAGACCAGTCATCCGCTAAGGGTGAAGGATGAGGGATGAAGGCAATGAAGTTTTTGGTTTTTGGTTTTTAGTTTTTAGAAGGAGTCAGGAAAGGCTCATGCACTCATAACCAACAACTAACAACCAACAACTAACAACCAACAACTAACAACTAACAACCAACAACTAACAACCAACAACTAACAACTAGCCCCCATGCAGCCTACCTACTCCTTCATCGTGCCCGTGTTTAATGAAGAAGCCACGCTGGTGGAACTCTATCGCCGTTTGAGTGCGGTCATGGATAGCATGGATGGAACGGTGGAGCTTGTGCTGGTGGATGACGGTAGCCACGATCGCTCGCTAACCATCATGCGTGACCTACGGGAGCGCGATCGACGGGTATGCTATCTCAGCTTTGCACGTAACTTTGGGCATCAGATAGCCGTCACGGCGGGGCTAAATTTTGTGCGTGGGCAGGCGATCGTCGTGCTGGATGCCGATCTGCAAGACCCGCCAGAACTCATTCCAGAACTGGCAGACAAATGGCGACGCGGCTACGATGTGGTGTATGCCCAGCGGGTACAGCGCCATCAGGAAGGCTGGTTTAAGCGCTTGACTGCATATGTCTTCTATCGCTTGCTGCGTCAGTTGGCAGATGTGGAAATGCCCACCGATACGGGCGACTTTTGCCTGATGGATCGCCGGGTGGTAGATGCCCTCAACGCCATGCCAGAGCGCAATCGCTATATTCGTGGGCTGCGATCGTGGCTGGGCTTTCGACAAATCGCCATTCCCTTTGAGCGCGATTCTCGGTTTGCAGGCGAGGTCAAGTATACGTTCCGTAAGTCGCTGGCGCTGGCGATCGACGGCTTGGTGTCGTTCTCGAAAGTACCGCTGCGGATCTCAACCTATGTGGGACTGTTTGCGGCAGTAGTGGCGATTGTAATGGCGATTCTGGTGCTTTATTGGCGCTTTGTCTCGCCCGTTTCACCGCTGACTGGGTTTGCCACGATCGCGGTTGCCATCTTTTTTCTGGGAGCCGTACAGCTTTTTAGCATCGGCATTCTGGGCGAATACATTGGGCGCATCTACGAAGAAGTTAAAAATCGCCCGGTTTATATTCTCGGAGAAGTGAGCGGGTTTGATGGGATGACGGCACGGCAGGGTACAACGCTTAACACAAGCAAAGATCCAGTTATAGACGCGAGACGGCGGCTTTTGTAATCGGTTTCTGCTTGCGGTCAGGCTTGTGGAATGGGTGTAGGGTTTGGGGTGTGGGGTTCGGGTGTTCTTTCTCACCACTGCATCGAAAATTCGCTGGGAAGTGCATCACTTACAATGAGGGATGTGCGTAAATGAGATGATGCATGGATTGATACTGCGACAGCAGATCATTTTTAACAATAGGGATAGCAGTACAGGTCATTGTTGGGAGTGAAGGCGTGCCAAAATCCGCGAAATATTTGTTGGTAGGATCGACCGAAGCGTATAGCGGGAAGTCGGCAACCGTGCTGGGTATGGCTCACCAGCTAAAAACAAAGGGGTTGGATCTTGCCTACGGAAAGCCCCTGGGAACCTGCTGGAATAGCGAAACAAAGGACGTGGAAGAAGATGTCCAGTTTGTAGCGAAGGTGTTGGACTTACCCACCGATCGCCTCCAACCCACCATTCTGGCGCTCGATGAACCCACCATTCAAAAACGCATCCGGGGGGACGATCGCGTCGATTATCCGCAGGCACTCAAAAAATATCTTCAGATGCGTGGACCAGACCTGGTGCTGCTGGAAGGACCAGCCAACTTAGAAGAAGGTAGCCTGTTTGACCTCTCCCTCCGACAGGTGGCTGAGGGCGTGAATGCCAAAATTTTGCTCGTAGCACGCTTTCAATCGCTATTGATTGTCGGCGCGTTGATTTCTGCCCGCCGTCGTTTGGGCGATCGCTTGCTCGGCGTGTTGATTAATGACATTCCCGTCAACCGTCTGGAAGAAGTGAAAACCACTGTGCAGCCCTACCTGGAAGAGCGCGGTATTCCCATTTTTGGCTTGTTGCCTCGAAGCGCCCTGCTGCGGAGCGTGAGCGTCAACGAACTGGTACACCAACTCAAAGCAGAAGTCCTGTGCCGCGCCGATCGCCTGGATTTGATGGTCGAAAGCCTCAGCATTGGTGCCATGAACGTCAACTCAGCGCTGAAGTATTTTCGCAAAGGGCGCAATATGGCAGTCGTGACGGGGGGCGATCGTACCGACATTCAGCTTGCCGCGCTGGAAACCTCAACCCAATGCCTGATTTTGACTGGACAAATGCCTCCTTCTGCTGCCATTCTCAGTCGCGCCGAAGATCTCGAAATTCCCATTCTCTCCGTTGACCTTGATACCCTCTCTACCGTCGAAATTGTCGATCAGGCGTTTGGTCAAGTCCGCGTCAACGAACCCGTCAAAGTCGAATACATCTGCAACTCCATGACCGAAAACTTCGATGTCGATCGGCTCATTGCAGAATTGGGGCTGGAGACAGCAGTGACGGCGTAGAGCAAGAGGGTTTTTGGTTGTATAGCCCGCTAGGCATTCAAGAAAAGTGGTTAGTTTTTAGAAGGAGTTAGAAGTGGCTCAGGCACTAACAATCAACGACTGGTTCAGCTCAAAACTTTTATCCCTTTTGTCTAGCAGTCAGCAGTCAATGGTCAGCTATCAGCTATCAACCGCCCATTTTTACTCTAAAAACTAACAACCAACAACTAACAACTTCTTTAGCCTCCCCCCTCACCTACGCTGCACCGCCATTGTCACGAGACTAAACAACTCCTGCGGATCGCCTGTGCTGCCAAAGGCTCCCTGCTGGCGGGCTTCTGCTTTTAGGTCTAAAGCGTTGGAACTGCTGTAGATGATGACGGGAGTATTCACGCCCAGTCGTCGGAGTGCTTCGAGGAGATCGTAGCCTGCCTGGGATGTGCCAGCTTGCCGCATGTCGGAGACGATCGCATCGTAGGGCGCAAGCCGAATCTTTTCCAGCGCGTCCTGAATGGATGGACTCATGGTGAAAACGATGCCCAGGGCTTCGAGCGATCGAATTTCGTGGGCATTATCGGAGGGGTTATCGTCCACCCAAAGCACAGAGGCTCTAGCTAACTGCTGCGCGACTTTCGGCTTCAGCGTTTGGCTCACGACCGTGGCAATTTCCTTTGCTTCCTCGGCTCCGGGAAGGTGGAGAGAACTGCTGGTTGCATCACCAGATTTGATCGCTGAGGCAGAACCTAAAAGCACCCCTGCCTCAATGCGCCGTTTTGCCGTTGCTTCTAGCCCCGACGCGCCAGCCCTGAAGCTAAATTCACCCAGATTGCTCACAAAGTTTCGCAGCGGTGCCCCAAAGTAGATCAACACAAACAGAATCAGCAGTTGCCAACTCAATGCCTGCGCCAGGGAGACGAACACTTGCAGCAGTTTGATCAGGTCGTCGATCGTCATGAGTGCGTGTAACAAATAATTTGCTGTCAGCTATCAGCGTTCAGCTTAGGAGTTGTTAGTTGTTAGTTGTTAGTTGTATAGCCCGATGGGCATTCAAGAAAAATTGTTAGTTGTTAGTGCATGAACCGTTCCTGATTCCTTCTAAAAACTAACAACCAAAAACTAAAAACTCCTTCTGCCTTCTGCCTCCCCCTACAGTTTGGGGCGATAAAGATACCCATTGCGTAACTGCACAGTGGGGTGATTAGACAGGCGAATCAAGCTTTCGTCGTGGGTGGTGACAATCACAGTGATGCCAACCGAGTTCAGCTTTTTGAGAATTTTGATCACTTGCCAGGAGTTATCGGGGTCAAGGTTTCCGGTAGGTTCATCAGCCAGCAGAATGGGAGGAGTGCCCACGATCGCCCTAGCAATACTGACGCGCTGCTGTTCGCCACCCGAAAGCTGTTCTGGAAAGCAATTTGCCTTGTGCGTCAGTCCCACCATTTTGAGGGCAGGCTGCAATCGGCGATGAATTTCTTTGCGCGGCAACCCCTGTGCCCACAGCACAAACGCTACGTTTTCCAGCACAGTGCGGCGAGGGATTAATTTGTAGTCTTGAAACACAATGCCAATGCGGCGACGTAGTTGAGACAAACGATCGCCCCGCAACGTCGATAAATTGCAGCCATCGACCAGCACATCCCCATCGCTAGCACGTTCTTCCCCATAGAGCAACTTCAGCAGCGTCGATTTACCCGAACCCGAAGGTCCTGTAATGAAAAGAAAATCGCCCCGCTTGATGTCAAGGCTGACGTTGACCAACGCTTTGCTGCCGTTCTCATAGGTTTTGGTCACGCCCTGCAACGACACGATCGCGTCAGCGCTGCTTGCTCGGGGCGATCGGTCTGTCGCACTGGAAGGCTGCCCGTTAAATACCTGAGTCATAAAGACGTTGATACCTGGATCCAACCTATTACATCACAAAAGAAGAGTTTAGAGGGAAGTAACCCGCATGAAAGTAATGCCTCGATCGTGCAGAGGAGGCAGAAGGCAGAAGGCAAAAGGAGTTTTTAGTTTTTAGTTTTTAGAAAGAATTAGGAACGGTTCATGCACCAACAACTGGCTTAACTTTCACCCGTTACCCTTTACCCTTTACCCCTTACCCCCTACCCCTTACCCTTTACCCCTACCCCTTCACCCCCTCACCCCTCCGATTCACCGTTCCAACTGATTGGGGATACCCTCGCAGCCACCGGGAATCGAACTCCGAGTTTTGGCACCGCCCCAGGCGCAGCAATATTCGCGCTGTTCTTGAGACATGTGTACTGTACCTGTAAAGTCAGTACCTTCGATGACGGCTCCCGTGTAGGCTCCCGTGCGGAAGTCGGGTAGCTCTGTCTTGCTGCGAGGGCTTGCCGTTGCTGCTTTACCGTAGAAGAAGCGCGTGCCGTTCACATCTGCACCACGCAGGTTTACCTGGCAAAGCACGGTGCCAGAGAGATTGGTTCTCACCAGATCGCAGCCGCTCAGGTTAGCGCGAATCAAGTTGATTTCACTAAGGTCAGTCCACCGTAAATCGGTCTTCGACAAATCGGCACCTGCCAGCATGACCCCCAGGTCAATGACTCGCACCCCGTAAACACGGTCTTCCTGGTAGCCGCCAGAGCCATCTAGAATTGCCCGTCCTAGCCGTTGGTCACGCTTGAGGGGGCTGAGTAACCGGGCACGGCTGAGAAAGCGAATGATCTTGGCTTTGCCACCACCATCCACACTGCTGAGAATGGCAGCGGTACGACCTTCAGCGATCGCCCGTTCCTGAGGCCAATCTTCGAGCAAGCCTTCGTCATCCAGCACGAGATCAGAAATGCCTTGAAAGAAGCTGTCGATCGTCTGTTGTTGCGTGATGAGGTTTTGCTGCGTCGTCAGGTCTTTTTCGATGACGTACTGCCGCCATGCAATATACAGCGCCAGCACCGCAATGAGAATTTGCCCAACGGCACCAAAGACCTCACCCAAAGCACCGACCGCATCCCAGTTTGCGTTCTGAAACAAGCTGCCAAACCAGCGATCGACCCCCATCACCCTGAGTAGCGTCACCAAAGCGATAAAGCCGCCCACAAACGCGATCGGAATCGCCGCCTCCTGACTTGAGACTAGCTCACTCAAAAAAGGTCGCAGAAAAGGTGCCCACAAAATGCTAACCGATGCGACAAGGGCGATCGCGGCACCGATGAATCCTAACCAGCCCAGGTTGAGCACCAGCCCCACCAGCATGACAGCCGTTCCTCCCAGCACGATCGCGGCGACAGGCAGGCGCTGGGGTGAGTCAAAAAGATTAGACTGAGCCACTGGTCCTGGTGTCGTAGAGGATAACGTCAATGGTTCCAACGCCTTTCCCGTGGCATCATAGCTGCCTGCGCCATGCCCATTGCTGCCAGTCAACCCCTCTGTTGAACGGATGGGTTCGCTTTCTGCGGCTGAAGGCTTGGAACCAGGTGAATTGGGATTCATTGTCATACCGATTGAACGCTAGCTGGCACCCTATCATGGCTCATCGAGATGGCATAAACAACAGCCGATGGAGGCACCCTGTCATCTTGAGGCGCGATCGGGTCACGCATGTGTACACACTGCCGTCGATCGCTTCTGTATTGAATCACTTCCATCCTACTTAGGATCGAGAATTAGATAACTTCAACAACCTCAGCCGTTGAGCTGTAGGGGCTTACGGTCGTCACTGGCTTCACCTTAAGGCAGGGATACCCCAAATTTCCTCAAACTGGGTGTCTCGTTTGCGCTGTCGCTTGCGAACGGTTTTGACTAGAGCGAACAGACGGTGGTG
>JAHHHL010000081.1 GCA_019359375.1 Lyngbya sp. HA4199-MV5 | reverse complement strand
AAGCTTTCCTGGTGCCTCTGGCGCGGTGGAACCACTCTGACCCATCCCGAACTCAGGTGTGAAACGCTGTTGCGGCAAAGATAGTGGGGGGGTCGCTCCCTGCAAAAATAGCGCGGTGCCAGGTTAACAATTCGCTGACAAGAGTGCAAGGGTAAATCCCCTGCACTCTTGTTTTTATTGATTGGCTTTGCTTGGGTCTCACTAACGGGTTGGGATGTTGTTCAAAAGTATCTGCCCTAGAAGTTTGTTTTAACCTATCAGTCAGGTGGTTTTACTTAGTTGGTTTGAATAAATCAAATTTACTTGACTGGTAATTGCATCTACTGAGGGTCTATTTATGGCATCTAATGTCATTGTGATTGAGCATCCGTTGATTCAACATAAGCTTACGCTCATGCGTCGGGCTGAGACGAGTACAGCTAAGTTCCGCTCTTTGATGACCGAAATTAGTATGTTGCTGGCATATGAAGTCACTCGTGATTTGCCGCTCAAATATGAGGCGGTAAGAACACCGATATGTACGATGAATGCACCTGTATTAGCTGCTGAGAAGAAGCTTGTAATTGTTTCGATTATGCGAGCAGGTCAAGGCATTTTGGATGGAATGCTGCAACTGATGCCATCGGCTAGAGTTGGGCATATTGGTCTTTATCGTGAACCGACGACTTTAGAGCCAATAGAGTACTACTTTAAAGTGCCACACGATATTGAAGAGCGCGATATGGTTGTCGTAGACCCTATGGTTGCTACAGGAAATTCAGCAGTAGCAGCGGTGCAACGTTTGAAGGAGACGAATCCTCGATCGCTCAAGCTCGTATGTTTGTTGGCTGCTCCTGAGGGCATCAAAAATTTTCATGAACAGCATCCAGATGTACCGATCTTTACGGCGGCGATCGATGAAAAGCTGGACGAACATGGCTATATCGTGCCTGGATTGGGTGACGCTGGCGATCGCTTGTTTGGAACAAAGTGAGTGCTTGCTTGATAGAAGTACTTTTAATGCAGCTTGCTCTCCAAAGCTACAAGCCAATTTTGTTCGGGCGATACTTCGTGTCTGAGTGCGTTTTGTTGAATTAACTAAAGTCTGGTTACCGATGCTTATTTGTTGTGAAGCAACGGAGGAGTGCCTCGCTTTTATATCATGCGGTTGTATCGCGGGGGCATAAATTGCATTAAATTACACGTCATCACCTGTGCACTCAGTGTCCAGGATCTTTGGAAGGAAAGGACTGTTTTTTGGGAGTGGCTCTACCAAATTTAACGCCATTTCCAGCTGGGGAAGATGTCGTGGTGTTTTGTTCCCTGGCAATTGAGTTCAGACTCGTTTCATGAAAATGAGAAACGTGCACTCAATTGCCAGGAGTACACGTTTCTTAGACTGATGATTATTGCCTTAATTGCTTGCGGTGAGGTATTTGAAGTAGGTGCAATCAAATACCTTGAGAAGCTCAATGGCTGTATAAAGTTAGGGACCTTCAGGACAGCAACAGAACTAGAGACCTAGCTGATTTCCACGCTTGTACTGTAAATAGGCAGCAACAAAAAGACCAGCAAGGGTAATGGGGATTAGTCCAAGCACAATGCCTGACAGCAGCGGTTCTACCAATTTAAATCTCCTTTTGAGTCGGCTAGGCTGATAGCAGCAGTAAATTCTACCTACATACTACAGGGTTTGGTGTCTAAGTGCAGCCTGTCGGACAAGGTTGGTTGCTCAAGAACTGTCCTTCCTCTCTGCGTTTTGTCGGCTCTAAGCATGTTGCTCCTGATCTAATACTTGATAAAGAAGAATACTGCTTCTTCCATTTCAAAGCTTTCACCTTCTGGTGCCTGAGAGAATTGCGAAGTTATCTAAAGAGGCTTTAAAGTAGAGAGGTGATCGAATTAGTCGTTTCCATCTAATGATTTTTGTACTACGCGCTTTTTAAGAACTTTTGGACAACCAGCTTCTCAACCAAGAAAGTTTGATTCAACGGGTTGCTCTAATCATCCTAGCAATCCTTTTTGCGATCATTGTTGCGATCGTTGGGATCTATCAGTTAAGCGCCTCTTCACCTTATGTGCGGGATGTGATTGCACGTAATGGTGACGCTGTACAGGGACATGCCATTTTTCTGATGAATTGCGCTGGCTGTCATGGCACGCAGGCAGATGGTCGCGTTGGTCCAAGCCTCATTGCTGTCTCTAGTCGGAAGTCTAAGGTAAGTATTATTCAGCAGGTTATCAGTGGCAAGACTCCACCAATGCCTCAGTTTCAGCCAAGCCCACAAGAAATGGCAGATTTGCTGAGCTATTTAACAAGTCTTTAGTCTGTATAAGTAGGTTTGGTTCTGCATTAACCTATTCACAAGGGCTTTAGGGTCGTGCTTCAAACGTGTGGTTGGCGGATCCGCAGGGACGTTACATGTAACGTCCCTACAGAAAGCGTGAACAACATTTCTAGAACATCATCGGCTTTAGTTGAGGGGTACCACTAGGAGCTTTTGCAGATTCAGTCCGTTCTACACACATACTGGTACCCTCCCTCTGGCAGGATCATCAGCATCACGGTAAAGTCAGTAGAAAGTAATTTCGCCCTGTGAGGGGGTAATCTTACCGCGAGTTGTGGACGCAATGCTGGGTGAACTCCTCGGTGGACGCTACAAAATTATTAATGTTCTGGGGGCGGGGGGGTTCGGTAATACCTATATTGCCGAAGATACTCAACGTCCTGGTAACCCGCGTTGTGTTCTGAAGCACCTTACGTTTGCCAGCCCAAAAGCGTCGGTGCTTCAGCAGGTCAGGCGGCTGTTTCAGGCAGAAGCAGAAACGCTAGAGCGGCTAGGTCGGCATGACCAGATTCCACAACTGCTGGCTTATTTTGAAGAAAATCAAGAATTTTATTTGGTTCAAGAATTTATTGAGGGGCATCCTCTTAGCGATGAGCTGACGGAGGGTATTCATTTTTCTGAGCCTCAGGTGGTGGCGCTGTTAGATGATCTCCTGGGCGTTTTGGAGTTTGTTCACGCTCAAGGCGTGATTCATCGGGATATTAAGCCTGAAAATTTAATCCGCCGCGATCGCGATGGCAAACTCGTGCTGATTGACTTTGGGGCAGTAAAAACGCTTGGCAATACGATCGCGGAAGCCACGGGTGAAACCAATTTGAGCCTACCAATTTATACCTCTGGCTATGCAGCGAGCGAGCAGTGTTTGGGCAGACCGCAGTTCAGCAGTGACTTGTATTCTTTGGGGATGGTTGCCATTCAAACACTGACGGGGATGCGTCCGTCTCAGCTTCCGCAAGACTTTAATACATCTGAACTTGTCTGGCGAGACCAGGCTCAGGTGGGTGAAGCGCTAGCAACTTTTTTAGACAAAATGATCTGCTATCACTATATTCACCGCTATCAATCGGCTTTAGAGGCACGACAAGCGCTGCATCCGGTTTTGTTGGGTGGTACGTCTGCAAGGACCCAATCTGCTCCTGCCTTGAGAAAGTCTTCGGGCGAAGCACTTACCGTCACGCCGCCATTTCAAACTCAGTTTCAAGTTAATCGCGCTGAGCTGCGTTCAGAGCGCCATCGCTTTAAAGGAAGGCAGGTTGTGATGATTGCGAGTGGTGCGATCGTTGTGGCTCTTGCCTTGACCGCCTTAGCGCGTAGCTTCTCTTCTTCCTCTTTGCTATCGCTCTTTCCGTCTGCATCCACTCCTAAAGCAGGAGAACTGTTGACGAGCGATCGCATCAGCGCGGGCGAGAAGCTACTAAGCCAGTGGCAGGCTGATCCGAAGAAGCAAGAAGGTGTGGAGCAGATTGCTGCTGGAGCGTTCGAGAAAGCTGTGAGTACTTTAGAGGTGGCTCGTCGGAGTAATCAGGGCGATCCCGAAACCTTGATTTATCTCAACAATGCACGGATTGGTCATGAGAAAGCTTACACGATCGCGGTAGCGGTTCCATTAGGCGATACCTTTGGCTCGGCGCTTGAGATTTTAAGAGGAGTTGCCAAAGCGCAGGACGACTTGAACCAGGCGGGAGGCATTAACGGGACACGGTTAAGGGTGGTGATTGCCAACGATGACAATCAGCGTGAGACGGCTCAGCGGCTAGCAACGATCCTGACAAGCCAACCAGAAATTTTAGGCGTGGTTGGTCATGGCATCAGCGATACAACCCTTTCTGCGGCTGCAATTTACCAGGAAAAGCAACTGGTGATGGTCTCGCCCTTGAGTTCAGCGGTGCAGTTGTCTAATTTTGGACCGTACATTTTCCGCACGATGCCCAGCGATCGCCTGACGGCTAAAGCTTTGGCTAACTATATGCTCAATCATTTAAAGCAGCGTAAAGTCGTCGTTTTCTTTAACGCTGCCAGTGCGTACAGTATGTCGCTTAAAACTGAGTTCAAAAATGCGCTGTTCTACAATGGCGTAGAACTGATGAGCGAGTTTGATTTTTCTCGTCCCGATTTTGATGCGGCGGACAGTGTTGAAACGGCGATCGCAAAAGGCGCTAAAGTCATCATGCTGGCACCCGATAGTGAAGTGTCCGATCGAGCCATTCAAGTTTTGCAGCTAAATCGGCGGCGACTCAAAGTGATTGGAGGAGACAGCATCTCAACAGTGAAGCTGCTCAAAGTGGCTGGTAAAGAAGCAGTTGGTATGACGGTAGCGGTTCCGACTGATTTAGCTCAACGTCCGTTTCAGCAACAGTCCAAACAGCTTTGGGGGCAAAATGCTTCAGTGAGCTGGCGTACCGCTTTAGCGTATGACGCAACTCAGGCTCTCGTTGCAGCACTGCGCCAGAACCCAACTCGTGCTGGCATGCAGAGAGTGCTTGCTCAGCCTACCTTTACAACATCTGGAGCCGCTGAATCGGTACGCTTTTTGCCATCGGGCGATCGACAGAGCGATGTGCGCCTCATGACAGTAATTCCAGTAACCTCTGGCAAGCGTACTAGCTATGAATTTAAGCCCCTATCAGGTCATTAGACGCTTACAGAGGCTTTTAAACTTTAGGCTGGAGCGCTAGTTTTTTGGAGTGGTAAGCGTGCCTGGAGTTGCCGCGGGGGCAGTTGGCGTGCCCGTCAGACGCTTCTGCTGTGCTGCTCGGAAGGCTTCCGTTGCTGAGTCCAGATTTTCTTGTTGCCCGCTCACAAAATCTTCGTTGCTAGTACCACCTGCTTGCATCGCTCGATGGATGAGATCCATCACGCCTCCAGATTGGTCACTCCCGCGATTGGAAAATGGATCACGGGTCTGCTGATCCTGAAAAATTTGCTGCGGCTGAGCGATGGATGCGTCTTGCGCTGAAGCGGTCTGAGATACTCCAACAAGAAAACCGATCACTGCGATCGACAACAACGTGATAGGCTGTGACACGCTCGTGTGCGCCGTTGACTGCTTCGTTCTAGCCATAAAATGCTCTCCATCAACACTTATCTGAACGTTAACAACGCTCATTTCTTTCAAGACGGCAATTGCCACTAAAATGCTCCCGGATGTTGCCTATTTTAGCATCAACTCAAAAATTGCTTCTTTCACGAGATGCCTCTGCCAGGAAAGGTTTAAGCCAGCGTCCGACGAAGCTTTGGTTGAATGAGCAGCAGCGCGATCGCATCAAACGCCAGTAGCAAGAGTAACGCTGCCCCTAACGTGACCGATCCCCAGGGTGCTTGCATGACGACACTGCTGAGTGACCAGTCACTGTGCAGGTAGACGTAACGAATGGGTTCGATGGCATAGCTCAGAGGGTTGAGGGTCGCCACCCACTGCAACCAGGTCGGCATAAAGGACAGCGGCACAAGGGCAGTACTGGCGAACAGCAACGGTAGATTCGTCACAAAGATGACGGCAATGAGTTCGATGTGACCGGGTAACGAGAAGGAAAGCCCCAAACTTAACGCCGTCACGCCCAGCACCAGCAGTAACACAATCAAGCCGACAAGCCCTAAGCCAAGGACGTTTGGTAAACCTGCTCCTAAAAGTGCGCTCATGGCAACGATCGCTCCCGTCTGGATCAGGCTCAGCGTCGTGATGAAAATGGCTGATGCCATCACGATGGAGAAGCGAGAGGCTAAGGGAGCAACCAGTAACCGATTGAGAAAACCGAACTCGCGATCGAACATAACTGGCAAGCCTGCGTTGAGCGCCCCACCAAAGGCGGTAAAGACAATGACTCCTGCGCCCAAAAACTGCCCGTAGCTGACATCGGTGCCAAACAAACCCTGAGGCGCATTTTGAAAGAGCGCCCCAAACAGCACCAGCCACATAATGGGCTGAATGATGCCTGCGATGAGGGTCGATGGGCGACGCTGAAGCTGGATAAAGAGACGACGGGTCAAGGCTCCGGTTTCTTGCCAGAAGTCACCCAGAGTGGACGTGGATGGAGTGGTCGCTGTTTGGTCGCGTGGAGCGCTGGAAGGCTCGTTTTTGGGAGGTGTAATGGTGGTACTCATAAGAACTCAGGTCGCGTTTAACGCATATTTTGCTTTCGTTCTGCTTTCGGATCGCGGTTGCCAGTAGCGGCAATTTCGGCATCCAGCAACGTGCGCCCGGTTGCTGCGAGGTACACATCATCCAGGCTAGGGCGAGATTGAGCAATGCCAAAGGTCGGCAATCCGGCTGTTTGCAGCGCTTGTTGAATGGTTGAAAGCGCATCACTTTGAGGCTGCACCACCAAATTGAGCGAATTGCCTTGAGCGCTATTAATAATAATTTCCTGAACAGAGGGTAAAGATTGCAGGAGGTGCTTTGCCTTTTCGGCTTCCTCTAAAGGGGAAAATTCACGAATGCGGAGGGTAATGCGATCGCCCCCCACGTTATCCTTCAGATCTGATGGCTTACCAGACGCAATCACAACGCCTTGATCAATAATGGCAACGCGATTGGCTAAAGCATCCACTTCCTCAAGGTAATGGCTGGTCAATAAAATGGTGGTGCCATCCGCCTGTAGCTGGCGAAGAAAGTCCCAGACAACCCGCCGACTCTCAATGTCTAAGCCAACGGTGGGTTCGTCCAGAACCAGCACCTGGGGTTGATGCAGTAACCCGGCAGCCAGATCTAAGCGCTTCTTCAGCCCACCCGAATACGTGCCCGTTTTTTGATCGGCGTAGGTTTCTAAATCTAAGAGGTTAAGGACAAGGGCAATCCGTTCTTTGGCGATCGTGCGGGGAAGATGATAGAGTGCCGCCTGGAGCTGAAGCAGTTCGCGCCCCGTCAGCACCGGATCTAAAGCCACTTCCTGAGCGATATATCCCAACTGCTGTCGAGCCAGACGAGGCTGAGCAACTACCGAGATACCTGCTATCTCTACTTTCCCGGCATCGGGTTCGGTTAACGTACACAAGCAGCGTAACGTCGTCGTTTTCCCTGCACCGTTCGGACCAAGCAGCCCGAAGATTTCTCCCGCTTCAATTTCCAGGGAAACATTTCTTACGGCTGCAACCAAGCCATAGGACTTCTTCAGCTTTTCGATGAACACTGTAGGAGCCATTGCACTCCTTCAAGCTATACAAATCTCAACACGCCTAGATCTTATCGCAGTTGGAGGCTTGTGGGTGTGTGGGAACTGATACTGCTGCGTCAGTTAAGCGCTCAGTGCTCCAACAAAGGTCTGTACATTGTCTGCAACGGTGCTTACGATTTGATGCGTCAACGGCAAGCTATCCAACCCCATGCCCGCGCAAAGCAGCATGAGGTAGAGAATGGAATACTTGAAGACCGATCGCGCCACCTGTAGATTCGATGGACTCTGCATCAACTGCCACGCCTTGTGGACAAAAACGCCGCCCAAAAGCAGCGCAATACCCGCATACACGGCTCCCATGACATGCAAAGGATACACCAGTAAGAGAGTCACCGGAATGAGCGCCAGCGTATAGTAAAAGATTTGGCGAGCGGTCGGTTCATTGCCGACTACCACAGGCAACATGGGCACCCCGACCTTGGCGTAATCTTCCCGAATCAGCACGGCTAACGCCCAAAAATGCGGTGGTGTCCAGAAGAAAATAATGGCAAAGAGCACCCAGGCAGCCCAACTGAGCTCGCCTGTAACGGTTGCCCATCCTACCAACGGTGGAATGGCACCCGCCGCCCCGCCAATCACAATGTTGAGGGTGCTATGGCGCTTAAGCCAGTGCGTGTAGATCAGCACGTAGAAGACGATGCCAGACATGGCAAGGCAGGCACTCAAGAAATTGGCGAAAACAGCCAGTAGCGTAAATGAAGTGATGGTAAGGGCGATCGCAAAAATCAAGGCATCACGCGGCTGCACCCGTCCAGATGGTAGGGGACGATGGCGCGTCCGCTCCATGATGTAGTCAATATCGCGATCGTAGAAGCAATTGATCGTATTAGCAGCTCCCGCAGCACAAGCTCCACTCAGCAGCGTCACCAGTAAAAGCACGGGATTGACCTCACCCTTTGCTGCAATCCACATGCCACCCGCCGTCGTAATGAGGAGCAGCAAAATAATGCGGGGTTTTGTGAGCTGGTAATAGCTTTGAACAACCTGTAGGGCGTTGTCGTGTTGACGGGGGAGAGTCGTTAAGAGAGTTTCTTGCATTCACCCTTTCCTAAAGAGACAGACCTAAAAGACCTAATAAAGATAAAGCAGCGCTCGTGATAAGCCGTACCCATGCAATGGTGGTCGTGCGGATTGTTTACTAGAAAGCGTTGAATCAAGCCACTTATAGCGCACAGCAAACAATCAAGCTGGTTGACCATTGGCGCGATCGCCTGGGAAGGGATCGACATCGGGTGGTGTGGCTGAACCAGTAGCGCTATCGACCAATGCTGGCGTACTATCACGCAACCCCAAGACTGTAAACGCCACCAGCGTTCCCAACAGCAGTGCGCCGATCGCTTGATGTAAGACTGTGAGCGGTTCCACTTGCAGCCTCAGCTTGAACGTGGCGATGCCTAAAAGAATTTGCAGCACGACGAGACCGCTTGCCGCACTAGCCAACTTTCTGAGCGTGGGATGTAGCGCTGGTGTCCGCCAAACCAAAACTACCAGGGTCAGAGTGGCGATGGTAGGAGGAACGACCCCTGCGATGTGACTATGCATCACCAGGCAAAGACCCGAATCACTCAGGCATTGATGCAAAGCCCACTGAGACGCAACCAGGGCACCCAGAATGCTTTGAAAAAAGACCAGTACCGCCGCTAAAAGCCCAACCCAGGGAAGTTTGCCAGCAGTTCCCATGCCTTGATAGGGCATCAAAGCAACGCCGATCGCCAGGAGGGTCACAAAGAACAGCAGTGCGGTTCCTAAGTGCGCTGTCACAATGTCAAAACGCAGTAGCTCCGTTACTGTGAGTCCGCCTAAAAGCCCTTGCACCAGCACTAGCCCTAAAGCCAGCATGGTTGCCCAGGGTGCCCAACGGGGTAAGGAGCGGCGATACCACCAGGCAGTTGCAGCCAGGGCGATCGCAAAAAGCCCCATTGATGAAGCAGTTAAGCGGTGGAACCACTCCAGGAAGACCTGGAAATTCATTTGCTGTCGCGGCACTAGCTCGCCATAGCAAAGGGGCCAATCGGGACAGGCGAGTCCAGCATTCATCACACGGGTGGCGCTGCCGAGAGCCATCAGAAACAAGGTCTCTGCGGCCATTGCCAGAGCAAAGCGGCTGACCCGCGATCGGGGAGCAGATGATTCGATACCAGTGGATTGATGGAAGATAGCATCAGCCATCGGCTTTATCCTTTAGTCACAAACAGCCTTTAGTCACAAACAGCTCTTCGGCATAAACAGCTAGACGTAGCGGAACCAACCCAGGAGCGACCACTTACTCCAAACCTAGCACTACATTCTTGAAAGCGGGACTCTTGAAAGCGGGTTGTGTCTGACGCGCTTGCTAATACTTTAATGATGCTGTTGCGTTTGCCGCTTCCCCTTTGGAATTTCTTCGGATTGCGCGGATAGCAAAGAGAAGGATCAGCGTACACTTTCTTTGCCGCTTCTGCCGATGAAGTGCTTCTGGCAACCAGACTAGCGCCCTAGTGAAACCGATTCTGCTACTTGTCTCACAGACGACGAAGAAAAGCTGCAAGTTAGTGGACAATGCACTAGGGGCTGTCATTAATTACTACTACACATTGCTTGCAGCAAGGGTTCCAGCCTCTAGCCTGATGTGTTGGGATGGGCGTGACACTGCTGATACTGCAAGGTTTCGGAGCTGATTGATGACACGCCCTGGGTTCTAGCGATCGTGTTGTTGTCTGTCTTAGCAGCAACGAAAGAGCTTTCTGAAGCGATCCTGAAGAAATTCATAAGGATGGTCAACGAATGCTCCGTTTCCAGGATCACTGCTTTACCTTGTAAGGTAGGACAAAGCTGTAAAGAATGCGCTTTGCCCTCTAAAGCTTGATTTTCTTCAAAACTCTGTTCTTTTTGGCAACCATTTTCCAGCGATCGACATTGTTTAGGCAGATCTGAATTGTGAATATCCCAAGCTCCATTACCACAATGCTGGCTGGCATTTTACTAACCCTTGTTAGCGTCTGGGTTGGTCAAAATCACGGCTTGATGCCAGTTGAAGCATCCGAGGCAGCACCGTTGATCGATGGGCTGTTTGACACGATGATGACGATCGGCACGGGTCTATTCCTCCTTGTCATGGGCATTATTTTCGTGGCAGCATTCAAATTTCGCCGCCAGCCCGGTGACGAAACGGACGGTTCACCTGTGCATGGCAATATTCCGTTAGAGATTCTGTGGACAGGGATTCCTGCTGTCATTGTTTTAGGTCTGGCAATCTACAGCTTTGAGGTGTATACCCAAATTGGTGGGTTGAACCCGATGGAGCACTCGGTAGCTCACGGGAAACCAACGCATCAAATGGCGATGTCCAGCCAGAAGGCAATGCCTGGAGCGGCGATCGCCGCTCCTCTTCCCTCCAGTGAAGCGAACATGCAAGGGTTGATGGCGGATGCGGCTCCCGATAGTCAGACTCAAGCTGAGGCAGCAGTTCCTGGCGGCGTGACTCAACAGGAAGATGGCTCCAAGACCTCTGCTACTCCTGGTGTTGGTTCGATGCCTGGGATGTCAGACTCGTCGAAAGAATTTGTGATTCAAGCGAATGGCTTACAGTACGCCTGGATTTTCACCTACCCCGACAGTGGTATTGTGGCAGGCGAATTGCACGTTCCAGTCGGGCGCGAAATCTTGCTCAATATCTCTGCCAGCGACGTGCTCCACGCTTTTTGGGTACCCGAGTTTCGGTTGAAGCAGGATGCTGTACCTGGTCAACCCACTGAATTGCGCTTTACGCCGAATCGAGTGGGCGAATATCCTGTGATCTGCGCTGAACTCTGCGGTCCTTACCACGGTGCGATGAGAACGAAGGTCGTTGCCGAAACTCCGGCTGACTTTGCTAAGTGGGTGGAGGAGCAGAAAATTGCTAGTGCGGACGGATTAGAGCAAACCCTGGCGGTTAACCCAGCGGACAAAGCGCCCGATGAGTTTCTGGCTCCCTACGCCGATCGCCTGGGGATTCAGCCTGAACTGCTCCACCAGCTTCATTCTGAGGCTGGGTACGTCGATCTGTCTTCTGCCAGCTAGCGATCGCCTGATCTGCTAGCCTTCTGAAAAGCTTTTCTGTAAAACAGTCGCGATGCGCCGATCGCAATGGATTTACTCTTATGACCCAAGCACAGCTACAAGAAACGGCCAACCTTCCCGCTCATGGTTCAGAACCAGGTGGCAACAATTGGCGAACGTACTTTAGCTTCAGTACCGACCATAAAGTCATCGGGATTCAATACCTGGTGACAACGTTCATTTTTTATCTGATTGGTGGCGCACTGGCGACTGCTGTTCGCACAGAGCTTGCTACGCCGGAAGTGGATTTTGTGAGCCGCGAACTGTACAACAGCCTGTTCACAGTCCATGCCACGGTCATGATCTTTTTGTGGATTGTGCCTGCCACAACAGGCGGTTTTGGTAATTATCTGGTGCCCCTCCTGATTGGCGCGCGCGACATGGCTTTCCCCAAGCTAAATGCCCTCGCCTTCTGGATGATTCCACCTGCTGGTATTTTGCTGCTCAGCAGCTTCTTTGTGGGTGCCCCTGGCGCGGGTTGGACATCTTACCCGCCGCTGAGTCTGGTCACGGATCAGGCTGGTGAAGCCATCTGGATCCTCAGCGTCTTGCTGCTGGGAACGTCGTCCATTTTGGCGGCCATCAACTTCATTGCGACGATCTTTAAGATGCGCGTGGCGGGGATGGGCTTTAACCAGATGCCACTGTTTTGCTGGGCAATGCTGGCAACCTCAACGCTGGCGCTAGTTGCCACACCTGTTCTGGCTGGGGCGTTAATTCTACTGGCGTTTGACCTGCTGTTGGGTACAGCCTTTTTTAATCCGACGGGTGGCGGCAATCCGATCGTCTACCAGCATATGTTCTGGTTTTACTCCCACCCAGCGGTTTACATCATGATCTTGCCCGTGTTTGGCATGATCTCGGAAATTCTGCCTGTTCACGCACGGAAGCCGATTTTTGGATATAAGGCGATCGCCTACTCCAGTCTTGCCATTTGCTTCTTAGGCTTGATTGTTTGGGCGCACCACATGTTTACGAGTGGCACTCCTCCCTGGCTGCGGATGTTTTTCATGATCACGACGATGGTGATTGCCGTGCCGACGGGGATCAAGGTGTTTAGCTGGTTGGCAACGATTTGGGGCGGCAAGATTCAGTTCAATAGCGCCATGCTGTTTGCGCTGGGCTTTTTGTCGATGTTTGTGATCGGCGGCATCAGCGGGGTGATGGTGGCTGCCGTGCCGTTTGACATTCACGTTCACGATACCTACTTCATCGTGGCGCATATCCACTACGTGCTCTTTGGTGGCAGTGTGTTTGGTCTCTACGCGGGGTTCTACCACTGGTTCCCTAAGATGACCGGACGGATGCTTAACGAAACTTGGGGGCAAGTGCATTTTTGGCTAAACCTGATTGGCTTCAACCTGGCATTTTTGCCGATGCATAAACTGGGCTTGGAAGGCATGAACCGCCGGATTGCGGAGTATGAACCCAGGTTTGCGTTTCTCAACCTGATTTGCTCGATCGGTGCCTATATCCTTGCCGTTTCAACGATCCCCTTTATTGTCAATGCCATTTGGAGCTGGATGTACGGTCCCAAGGCGGGAGACAATCCCTGGAAAGGTCTAACGCTGGAATGGATGACCAGTTCGCCACCACCCGTGGAAAACTTTGATGCTGATCCCGTGTTAGCAACGGGTCCTTATGACTATGGCTTTGGCGATCGTGCTACTCCAGTTGATGTGCCGTTTTCTGATTCAAGAGATCCAGCACTGGCAGCGGGACCTAATTCTGCCCTACGAGCTGATCCTGATCCGGCTGTTGCGGCAAAACCAGACGATCGCACTCATTAGACCATCAGCTTTTTGCTTGTATGCAAGGCTAACGGCTAAAAACCAACAACCAACCACCTTCCATCATGACAGGCTCCACTCTCGACTCGACAAAAACAATCCTCAATCATCACCATACTGAAGTCGCGGCTCATCATACCGAGCATCACGACTTTCGGCTTTTCGGCATCACAATCTTTCTGATTGCAGAGGCGATGATTTTTCTGGGGCTGTTTACCGCCTATTTGACTTTTCGGGCTGTGGCTCCAACCTGGCCTCCTGAAGGAACTCCAAGGCTAGAACTGCTGCTACCAGGAGTCAACACCATTATTTTGATCTCTAGTAGCTTTGTCATTCATAATGCCGATACTGCGATCAAGCAAAACGATGTGAAAGGCTTGCAGAAGTGGTTTGCGATTACGGCTGCGATGGGAGCCATTTTTTTGGTGGGTCAGCTTTATGAGTACTTTCATTTAGAGTTTGGGCTGAAAACCAATCTGTTTGCCAGCACCTTTTATGTGCTGACTGGCTTTCACGGCTTGCACGTCGCGTTTGGGCTGGTACTCATTCTGGCGGTACTGTGGCGATCGATGAAAGAAGGACACTACAGCAACGAAAAGCACTTTGGTGTGGAAGCGGCTGAAATCTACTGGCACTTTGTGGATGTGGTTTGGATTTTCCTCTTTCTGTTGCTCTACATTCTTTAGGCGATCGAGCGTTGCTGCTGTGTTCTAGCTGAATGCTCATCCTGAAACCGCTCATGCATAAAGAAAAAGGGGCATACATGTGCCCCTTTTTTGTACTCTTTTTGATGAAAGCGATGTTTACTTGATCGATACCTTCGCGCCAGCTTCTTCCAGTTGCTTCTTCGCGTCTTCCGCATCGCCTTTTGCAACGGCTTCTTTGACGGCTTTCGGTGCGGCTTCTACCAGGTCTTTTGCTTCTTTTAGCCCCAGACCTGTAAGCGTCCGCACAACTTTTAGAATCGAGATCTTCTTGTCTGCTGGGACTTCTTCCAGCACGACATTAAACTCGGTTTGTTCTTCAGCTTCTTCGACTGGAGCCGCTGCCCCGCCGGGAGCTGCCATCATCATGCCGCCGACCGGAGCCGCCGCGCTAACGCCAAAGGCTTCTTCGATTTGCTTCACGAGTTCAGACGCTTCCAATAACGTCAGCGTCTTCAGCTTTTCTAAAATTTCATCTGTTGTTGCAGACATGGGTAATCTCCTTCGTTGTTGTTCGATGTTTACTGATTGTTGGCTGTTAGAGTGAATGTCCAAAAACTAAAAACCAACGACTAGAAACTGCTTCAAGCCGCTTCTTTGTCTTTGTCGGCTACTGCCTGAATGGCGCGAGCCAAAGACGAGGGAACCTGATTGATGCCAACAGCCAGCTTGCCTGCCACGCCGTTGATTGCGCCAGCAATTTGTGCGATGAGTTGCTCTTTCGATGGCAGATCAGCGATCGCTTTGACATCTGCTTCTGTCAATGCCCGTCCTTCCATCACGCCGCCGCGAAGTTCGGTCTTCTTGGTCGCC
Source organism: Lyngbya sp. HA4199-MV5 (assembly GCA_019359375.1). Taxonomy (GTDB): domain Bacteria; phylum Cyanobacteriota; class Cyanobacteriia; order Leptolyngbyales; family Leptolyngbyaceae; genus Stenomitos. The sequence continues at coordinate 3,982 of JAHHHL010000081.1, read as the reverse complement.
TTCTGAAAATCCTGGTAAGCTTTTAGCGCTCCGCCAACGTCATCTTTAATCAACAAGAATGCCGAAGAATTGGAAAGCAAGCTCGTCATTGGTTCCCAGGTCGCATTGCCTTCAACAGCAATCCGCATCAGCGTATTTTTGGTGACTTTGCAGGTTGCTCCCGTTGGCAGCAGCCGCTTACGCAGATCAGTAATTTCTGCTACCGTTAGCCCTTGATAGTTAATCACAACGGCTAGTTGAGACTGACTCAAGGTTTCTTTCAGTTCAGCGACGATCGCTTTTTTGTCTTCTAACGTTCTACCCATGTCTCTCACCTCCTTTGCTGGGTGTTTGTGTCATTCAACGCTTGTCTCAGCCTTCGTATCCCTTACCCTTCAAACGGCAATGCCGAAGCAAACAAAAGCAAAGCCAGAGCAAAAAACCCCGACCAAAAGACCGGGGTTACGCTGTAAGCTTCCTATGCCGCGTCTCATGAATGCGGGTTGAAGAAGATACAAAACGAAAACCTCGGCAGGAAATTAAGCTCTGGGCACCTGCTGTCTCTGGCTTTGCTATTCAGTTATGGTCAATGTTTAAAGTCAATATCCTCTGCTTTAAAGGCAACCTTGAAGGGAAAGATAGCAACAAATCAGTCAACTTACAGTTTAACAGTTAACGGTGCAAAACGTTAGACCGCTTCGCCTAGTTTCAAATCTCGTAAGCTGCTGATATCAACCTCAATGGACGGTCCCATTGTGGATGCCACATAAACCGAGCGCCAATACCGACCTTTTGCACCCGAAGGGCGGTTGCGATCGATGGTTTCTTGCAAGGCTTTGAGATTTACCAGCAGGTCTTCGGTCGAAAAGGCTGCTTTCCCAAACATCACATGGACGATCCCTGTTTTGTCTGCCCGGAACTCCAGTTTACCTGCTTTGAACTCAGCGATCGCTTGAGGTAGATCAAAGGTAACGGTACCGCCTTTAGGCGATGGCATCAACCCGCGAGGACCCAAAAGCTTACCGAGTTTGGCTACCTGAGGCATCATGTCTGGTGTTGCGATCAGCAGGTCGAAGTCAATCACCCCTTTCTGAATCTCAGCAATCAACTCTTCTGAACCTGCCAGGTCAGCGCCTGCGTTCGTCGCTTCCGTAACCTTCTCACCACGGGCAATCACGGCAACTCGTACCGCTTGACCGGTGCCTTTGGGTAGCGCCACCGTAGTGCGCAATTGCTGATCGGTGTATTTGGGGTCAATGCCTAAGCGGATATGTGCTTCTGCTGATTCAGCAAATTTTGCTGTTGCCGTTTCTTTCAGCAAAGTCAAGGCTTCTAGAGGATCATACGCCCGTTCCTCAACCTTTTTTTGCAGTTCTTGCAGTCTTCGAGATACTTTTGCCATGAATCGTCTCCTGGGGTGCTAACGAAGCGTTGCCTCTCCCCCGCTATGGGTTTATGGGTTGAAATCGTGCGATCGAATGAAACGTATCAGCCGGAGCATCAGCACTGAGGGCAATGCTAAACGCTGTCAGCGCGATGCCTCAACGCTAATCTTTGACCGTTACGCCCATGTTGCGGGCAGTGCCCTCAACAATGCGCATCGCGGCTTCAATATCATTTGCATTGAGATCAGGTAATTTTGCTTGAGCAATTTCCTGGAGTTGGGAACGAGTAATCGATCCCACCTTTTTCCGGTTTGCCTCGCCTGATCCCCGCTCAATACCTGCTGCCTTCGCAATCAGCTTTGAGGCAGGAGGAGTTTTGAGGATGAAGGTGAAACTGCGGTCTTCATAAACTGAAATTTCGACTGGCACAACCATGCCTGCCTGGTCTGATGTCCGAGCATTATATTCTTTGCAGAACATCATAATATTGACACCGTGCTGACCCAGCGCGGGACCAATGGGTGGTGCTGGGTTTGCTTTTCCAGCGGTAATTGCCAACTTAATGACTGCAACAACTTTCTTTGCCATTGACTCTACTAGCTCTCTTTCTGAATCTGATTAAACTCCAACTCGACAGGTGTGTCGCGTCCAAAGATCGACAACAGCGCTTTAAGCTTACTGCGCTCAGGACTGACCTCAATCACCTCACCTTCAAAATCCTTAAACGGTCCTGAAAGCACCAAAATTTTGTCTCCGGGAGCCATATCAATTTTGACAATCGGCTCTTGCTCCTGTGCCTGCTTAAAGATGCGCTCAACTTCGGCATTGCCCAACGGCAGTGGCTTGACGTGCCCTCGACCTCGACCATACCGCCGCTTTTGCTCCGCGCCAACAAAGTTGATGACGTTAGGCGTATTTTTGACAACCTGCCAGGTATCGTCGTCCATCAGCATGTTGACCAGCACGTAACCCGGAAACACTTTCTCGTCTGTGCTCTGGCGGCTACCGTCTTTACGGAGTTTGATGGCGGGAGTCTGAGGAATCTCGATTTGAAAAATACGGTTGGCGACATCCAGCGTTTCAATGCGCTGCTCCAGGTTTGCCTTGACGCGCTTTTCGCAGCCTGAAGCAACCTGAACGGCGTACCAGCGACCGTTTTTGGCAGAGACTTCGCCTGAGGCATCTTCGGCTTGGCTGTCGGCTGTATCGTGTTGAAATTCGTCTGCTGCAAAAGTCATCCAAACACCTGCTTGGCTCCCCAAGCGAAGAAGTTATCAACGAGATAGATCAGCGTTGCAGAAAGGATCACCATTAAAATGACCGCGATCGATTCACTGATGAGCTGCTGGCGGCTGGGCCAGACAACTTTATCAAGCTCATCCTTGGTTTCCTGCAAAAAAGCTGAAACGGCAAACCCAGGCTTTGCGTCTTGTACTTCGATCTCTTCCTTCTTTGCCACGGCTTTTTGATTCCCCTCTCAATGCAGCGTTGACTTTTTCTCCTGCCACACCTGTACCGATCCCTTAGCGATCGTTTGTCTGGCAAGGGTGACATTCTAAGCGATCGCACGTAGTCTAGAGTGGCAATGTTGAACGAGCGCGCCCTGGAGGACTTGAACCCCCGACATCAGGTTTTGGAGACCTGCGTTCTACCAACTGAACTAAGAGCGCTCACACCCGTCCGTTGACCTACTACCCACAGTTTATCAGTTCATTCACCTGTTGATTCAGCCGTTTGCGTTGAGCGGTCAGTGCTTGGACTCAGTGATTGAACTGGATGGGGTTGGCAGCAGCCAATAAACCCTTCACAACGACACGGTACGGCGCTTACTGAAGGGGACGATCGAACCGCTGCTTGAGGCGAGTCGCTTTACCAATGCGATCGCGGAGGAAGTAGAGTTTGGCTCGACGTACCTTGGCTCGACGTAGCACCTTGATGCTTTCAATGCGCGGTGAGTGAATTAAGAAAACTCGCTCAACGCCAACGCCCTGAAACGTTTTGCGAACCGTAATGTTTTGGTTGATCCCCGCTCCTCGGCGAGCAATGATGACACCCTCATAGGGCTGTGTGCGTTCTTTACCACCTTCTTGAATGATGACACCGACTTTAACCGTGTCACCGATATACAGAGTTGGCAAGTTTGATTTCATTTGCTCCGCTTCAATAGAGCGGATAATGTCTTGGGCGTGCATAGGTGTTTCGAGAACTCACAGCGCAAAAACTCACAGTCTATAACTATAAACGATGCGAGCAACTTAAGTCTATAGATTTAGATGAATTTAGGTTTGTGGTGAGAAGTGCTGGGCTAGGGGCTGTATGGGGCGAAAGCGCGCGAGTTTTATGCCTAAAACTGATCAGCTCTAGGGGCTGTCATCAATTAATACTACACATTGCTTGCAGCAAGGGTTCCAGCCCCTAGCCTGGTGTGGTGGGACGGGCGTGACACTGCTGATATTGCAAGGTTTCGGAACTAATTGATGACACGCCCTAGTCTGGAGTTTAGACTAACGGCACGTGGGAACGGCTCAACTCCTTGCAAGAAGTGAGTGAGATGGCAGGAACAACGCCATCAGCGATTAAGCAGACTTCTTGTTATCCACTTTAGGGTTGCGAAATCG
>JAHHHL010000080.1 GCA_019359375.1 Lyngbya sp. HA4199-MV5 | reverse complement strand
ATTTCGCAACCCTAAAGTGGATAACAAGAAGTCTGCTTAATCGCTGATGGCGTTGTTCCTGCCATCTCACTCACTTCTTGCAAGGAGTTGAGCCGTTCCCACGTGCCGTTAGTCTAAACTCCAGTTGTTAGAGAATGCAGTTGGCAAGCTGGATGAACACTGGGCAGAGCTGAGCAAAATGTATGGCGAACAGTCTGTTGTCTTTAAAGGAATTGTTACCCGGACTCAATTGGCACGAGAGTTGAAACATCTGGCAGCAATTGAACAGCCATCGGTTGAGGAGTTGCTGAAGGACGCAATTGCTGCTGCCTTTCCCGGAGGTAAGTAAACTATGTCCACTCTCCTGTTACGAATGCGGGCACCGATGATGTGTTGGGGCGACCACAGCCGCTTCACCATTCGGGATACCCGCCGTGAGCCGACAAAATCTGCCGTGATTGGGTTACTGTGCGCTGCCCTTGGTCGTTCTCGCTGGGAACCTGTTGCCGATCTGACTGCCCTCAAAATGGGAGTTCGCATCAACCAGGAAGGGCTGGTGCAGTGCGATTATCACACAGTTCAGGGCAGCATTAAATCCAGTGGCAGTAAGGGCGATACCGTCATTAGTCAACGGTATTATGTCGCCGATGCCGATTACTTAGTGGGGTTAGAAGGGAGCGATCGCGCCTTTCTGGAAAGCTTGGATGCCGCTCTTCAATCCCCCACCTGGCAGCTTTACTTTGGACGCAAAAGTTTTGTTCCGAGTTGCCCGATTGCGATCGCGGTGCATGATGAACCGCTGTTATAAGCGTTAAAGCATCCCATCAAACTCAACAAAGATGCTATTCGCAAATTGCCTCAACAGTTGCGCTGTGTAATCGAAGTGCCCGATAGCCTGGATGTGCGGCAGGATGTTCCGATCAACTGGCAAAAACGATCGTTTGGCAGTCGTTGTGTAGACTCTCATTCTTTCTCTTTAGACACTGACCTATGTATCTCTCAAAATTAGTCTTGAATGAGCGCGAGCGCACCGTGCAGCGCGACCTCAGCAACGCCCATGCTCTACACCAGCGGATCATGCAAGCCTTTCCTGACGAGCAGCGAGACAATCCCTGTGCCGACTGGAATGTGCTCTTTCGTCTAGAGCCAGACAGCGGCATCGTGTTAGTGCAGTCTGGTATCGCACCTAATTGGACTCATTTACCGTCCGGCTATTGCAGCGATCGCACAGACCAGCCCATTCAGTTCAAACCATTCGAGCCGCAGGTCAATCATTTTCAACCAGGGCAACGGTTGCAATTTCGCCTCAAGGCAAATCCCAGCAAACGCGACAAGCAAACCCGCAAACTAATTGGTATGTTTCATCAAACGGATCAGATTGCATGGCTGGAACGACAAGCAGAGCAGCACGGCTTTACATTGCTAGGCGTTGATGTGATTCCCACTCCTAATGTGTTTGGCGTGAAAGAAAAAGGCAAGGCTCCTATCCGGATTCTCACGGTGATGTATCAGGGCATTTTAGAAATAACCGACTCTGCCCAATTTATCAACGCGATGCAGCAAGGGATTGGGCGGGGACGGTCGTATGGGTGTGGGTTGCTTTCCGTCGCACGATTACCGCATTAGCCAAAGGAAATCCTTTCATGTCACGTCGTACCCTTCCCAAAGTGCGGGACAGCATCAGCTTCCTGTACTTTGAGCACTGTCGCATTGAACAAGATGTCAAAGCGATCGCCATTTTTCAAGCAAAAGACCGCTACCGCATTCCCTGTGCCAGTATTTCCACTCTCATGCTTGGTCCAGGTACTTCTATCACTCACGCTGCTATCAAGACTCTGGCAGAAAACGCCTGTGAGGTGCAATGGGTTGGTGAAGAGGCTCTAAGGTTCTACACCAGCGGGCAAGGCAATGTTAGAAATACAGAGCGACTGTTTCGTCAGGCGCGGCTCTGGGCAGACTCTCTACAACGACTGGCAGTGGTCAGGCGCATGTATCAGTTTCGGTTTCAGGAAGATCTGTCCTCAGACCTTACCCTTCAACAAATTCGCGGCTTGGAAGGTGTTCGCGTTCGCACCCTCTATGGTCGTTTAAGTAGAGAAACTGGAGTGGAATGGAAAGGACGCGATTACAAACAAACAGACTGGAATGAGGCCAATCCGATTAATAAAGCGCTGTCGATCGCTAACGCCTGTCTTTATGCCGTTTGCCAAGCAGCTATGACCTCAGTCGGCTACTCAACGGCGCTCGGTTTTATCCACACGGGCAAGCCACTCTCCTTCATCTACGATATTGCCGATCTATATAAAGCAGAAACGTCGATTCCAGCAGCGTTTGAAGCTGTTGCAGAGACCTACTTTGATTTGGAGGAAATCGTTCGCCGCAAATGCCGGGAGAAATTCTTTCAGGCTCGCTTGATGCAACGCATGATTCAGGATGTCGATCGGGTATTGCAATACAACGGCGCAGACGAAATGGCAGAACCTGTGTGCTTTCTCTGGGACGATCGCGTTGAGCAGGTTGAGGGCGGCAAAGATTGGTCAGAGGGGCAATAGCAATGGTTGTTTTTATCCTGGAAAATGTTCGCCCTAGCCTACGGGGTGAACTGAGTCGCTGGTTGTTTGAAGTCAAAGCCGGAGTCTTTACAGGCAAGGTTTCTGCGCTTGTCCGCTATGAACTCTGGCAACTCATTGGACAACAACTCGGCAAGGGATCTGCCGTGATGATTTATCCAGCCGCTAATGAGCAGGGATTTAATGCTAAAACCCTTGGTAATCCGTCTAGACGCTTGGTAGACATAGAGGGACTACTTCTTGTCAGAACCTAGTAAAATCAACTACCTTGTAAGTGTTGTCCCCACGCTCGTGGGGGTGAGCCGCCAGGTACAGGCGCATTCTTCTTTAATGCCTACGTTGTCCCCACGCTCGTGGGGGTGAGCCGTCAACTTGGAAGACGCTACCTTGGAATTGATGGTTGTCCCCACGCTCGTGGGGGTGAGCCGAGTGGTGGATGAAGCAATGGCTGGAAGAGAACCGTTGTCCCCACACTCGTGGGGGTGAGCCGGATTTAGCTGATAAGGTTTCTCAACTGAACCGCTATGCACTGAAAGTGCATAGATTCCTGAAGGGCTGAAAGCCCAAGTTAACCTATTCGAGTAAGAAATTGTCGCGTTCTTGATTCGAGGGCTGCCGATGATGCTCTAAATACTCTTCTACTAACTGCTCCGTCAGCTTGCCAGTACTCCAAGCCCCGTAACCCATCACCCAGAAATGCTTGCCCCAAGACCGCTTCTGCCACTCTGGATACTCCTGCTGCAACAGTCTTGAACTGCGTCCTTTCATCCGCTTGACGAGGTCACTGACTGCTTTTGACGGCGGATACTCCAGATGGAGAGGCACATGATCCTTGCTGACGGCACCCTTGAGAATCGTCACATCTTCGGCATCACACACCTGGATAATCAGTGCTCGGCAGCGTTTTTGGATCTCCCCTTTGAGCACCGTATAGCGATACTTCGTCACCCACACGATCTGCACAGTCAACCACGTGACCGTATGTCCGCCCCGTCGTTGTTCTGCCATGATGGTTTCTGGCAACGCTACCATCTTGGCAAAGCTGCCTGAAACCCTGGGAACTGTGTAGCAGCTAAAGCCTCCCACTAAAGTGGGTAGTTTTGACTAGCGTGCTGGGACAATAAAGTGCTCGTACTGCTGGAAAGCTATCGATTCAAAAACATTTGATCCGCACATTAAAAAATGTACACAATCAAAAATTAGTTTCAGAGATTTTAGATATAGATATCCGAAACCTCATTCTATAGAGGGTTAGCCGCCCGCGATCGCCGGAATAATACTCACTTCATCGCCATCTTTCAGCGGGGTTTTGGCTCCCTCTAAAAAGCGAATATCTTCACTGTTGACGTAGAAATTGACGAAGCGACGCAGTTCGCCCTGGTCATCGCACAAACGCGCCTTGATGCCGGGACAACTGGTTTCAAGCGACTCCAACAAACCTGCAACGGTATCAGCCGTACATTCAACGGTCGCCTGATTGTTGGTGAGCTTTTGGAGCGGGGTCGGAATGAGAACTTTGATGGACATGGGGGTGAAAGTTTTGAGTTTTGAGTTTTAAGTTTTGAGTTGCATGAGTTAGCAATCAGCCGTTAGTGCTTAGCTAACAACCAATTGCTAACAACTAACAACTAATCGCTAACAACTTAGACAAGCGCTTGCTGCCATTCCAAGCGCTCCAGGGTGCGAGAGCGTTCTAGCGCCCGCTCAAAGCTGTCGAGCTTGGGTTCGATCGTCAGCGGTTCGCCCACGTAGCCCTGCACGGCTTCTTGAGTCTTCAACCCGTTGCCTGTGATGTAAACAACCGTCGTTTCATCGGGATCGATCTTGCCTGCTTCCACCAGCTTTTGCAGTACCGCAACGGTAGTGCCACCAGCGGTTTCCGTAAAGATGCCTTCGGTTTCTGCCAGGAGCTTGATGCCTGCGATAATTTCGGCATCGTTGACCGATTCGATGTTGCCATTGGTTTTGCGCGCAATGTCGATCGCATAAACCCCATCTGCCGGGTTGCCGATCGCGAGAGATTTGGCGATCGTGCTGGGCTTCACCGGAGTGACAAAATCGCGCCCTTCGCGGTACGCCTGGGCGATCGGTGAGCAGCCATCCGCTTGCGCCCCACTAAAGCGCACAGACTTATCAGCCACCAGACCAACATCCACAAATTCTCGGAACCCTTTGTAAATTTTGGTGAAGAGTGAGCCAGATGCCAGCGGTGCCACGATGTGATCCGGCAGTTCCCAGCCCAACTGTTCCGCCACCTCATAGCCCAGTGTTTTAGAGCCTTCAGAGTAGTAAGGACGCAGGTTGATGTTGACGAAGCCCCAGCCGTGTGTGTTTGCCACTTCTGAGCAGAGGCGGTTTACCTGGTCGTAATTGCCCTGCACCGCCATGACAGTAGGGCTGTAGATCAGCGTGCCCATAACCTTACCCGCTTCCAGATCGGCAGGAATGAACACACAACAATCTAAGCCTGCATGAGCCGCGATCGCCGCTGTCGAGTTTGCCAAATTGCCTGTGCTAGCACAGGACACCGTTGAGAAACCTAACTCTCTTGCCCTTGTCAGCGCGACCGATACCACCCGATCTTTGAAGCTGAGGGTTGGCATGTTAACGGCATCATTTTTGATGTACAGATTCTTCAAGCCAAGGCGACGCGCTAACCGATTGGCTCTCACCAGTGGGGTTAAACCTGTGCCCACATCGATCGGCTGATTGGTTTCAACAGGCAAAAATGGTCGGTAACGCCAGATGGAATGAGGTCCTGCCTGAATGGTCTCACGGGTGACGGTACGACGGAGGGCATCGTAATCATAGGCAACCTCCAGAGGACCGAAGCAAAACTCGCAAACATGCATCGCCTTCAGTTCGTACTCCTCACCGCATTCTTTGCACTTGAGGGCGCGGAAGGTCGCTGCTGACTTGGTTTGTAGCTGAGTTGCCTGAGTCATGAGTCAAAATCTCTTTCTTACTTAGAAGAGGACAAGGTAAAAGCAGAGAGCAGAATTGAATACCAAACTCGAATGATGGTAACACGCGTAACAAATGCCGTCAAACATATCCGATATTTTTTGTCGGGTATTCTAAAAGCTCTTCAGGTAGGAAGTTTCGTATCTTCGCTCGTGTGGTTAGTCTATAACGTTGCTTTTACTACAGATAATCTTTACGCGATCGATCAGTCTGTAGGCACTATTTCGCTTGACTGCGGAGGCTCTTATGCCCACAAAGGTGGTTTATCGCCCGACTGCGGCTGTGCGCTTTCCGCAAAAAGGAGGAACTGATCTACATATATGAGCCTGCTCTCGCTTAAGCGTGTTGTCTAGGGGCTGTCATCAATTACGACTATACATACCTTGCAGCAAGGGTTCCAGCCCCTAGCTTTGTGTGTTGGGACGGGCGCGACAATGCTGACACCGCAAGGTTTCAAGCTGAATTGATGACGCGCCCTAGAAGAAACAAAAAGAGAATGGAGGCTGAAACGCGCTGAACGTAGCATCAGGCTTTCGGTTGAGCCACAGAAAGCAAAAATTACCCCCGCGGGGTATGTGCGTTTTGTCAAATGGTTGTTATATTCTGTAATACAACGCAAGTAGCAATTTCTTCTTTTAGGGAACTATGGAAGAAACCAGCCCTCGCTAGTAGCTACTGACCTGAGCGATCGTGTCGGTGGTTTGTCAGCATACACTCTCTCAAACTGGAGTCGAATATGAACCAACCTGCTGAGCTGTCTCTAGAACAGCAATTCAGTATCCGTTCCTTTGAATCCCAAGTGCAGAATATGAGCCGTGAACAGGCTCAGGATTTCCTCGTTCAGCTCTATGAGCAAATGGTGATGCGAGAAAACATGTATAAGCATTTTCTTAAGCACCAGTGGGGATTGGAGTCAGGTCCTCAGTTCCAGTAGCATCTTTCTGCACTGTGAACGACCTCTATCTCTTGCTTTTTTCCAGGCAGAATGAAAAGGAGCTGGTGATTGTGGGGCGTTACGTGCGGCTTATTTACACTCAAAGCCTGCTGCTTTGTTAAGCGTAAAACGTATATTTTCTTCACTACCCTGTCTTCACCACCCTGGTAGAGCAAGTTATCGCTCAAAGCGATTCGCAAACTTTATCTTTACTGTTTAGCTATTAATGTTCCTGTTCTAACGTTATCGATCGAGCGATTCTGAGCCGCTGATACGGTTAGGCGGCATGAGTGCAGTGGCGCGTGCATCATTGCTTCTGAAATTCTGGCGTGTGCGATCGATCAGTGCCGCGTTTTTGACGTTCGTGCGACCCAGGCTTCCTGACGGCAAGAGCAATGTTCAACGAGCGCTAATGTCCGAAGGAGGAGCCACCGGGGTCTTTCTCCAATTCAGTAGCAATACGGGGCTTTAGCTTATCAAACTCGGCTTTCAACAAGCTTTTACTCAGGGTTGATTGCCCCACCGAGCGATACGACTGGCTGGTAATCATCCATTCCTGTAGCTGTAACCGCTGTGATTGGTTGATGGTAATCGTCATAGCATGAGAACAGATTTCTGGCTGCTCTAGCGCAAACAGCAAGACCTGGTACTCACCTTTTTCGATCAGCAAGCGTCCCATTTCTTGACCGTGAGCTGCTTTGAGATCGAGGTAGCATGGCAACCACCGAGAACCAGGGTCTTGACCAGGCTGAGAACGGTCTTGACTTTGCGTGCGCTTGCGGTTGTAAATGCCTGTAATCCACAACAGGGTTGGGTGTGGCGACATGGCATAGAGAAAGTTTTTGTAAATGACATTGTAGAGTCGATAGATCTGCAAGGCTTGAATTTCTTGCTGAGGTAGCATGACCCAAATCGCGGGTAACGTGCTTTTGCTAGTGGTGAGGCTCTGTGCAAAGACGATCTGCGCCACGGGTTTGTCTTTAGGCCAGCGTGCCATGTTGCAAAGGTCGTCAACAGCCGCTGCACGATCGAGTTTAGGTTGCCGTTGGCTGTCTAAGGGCTTGCGTTTCAGAATTCTGTCGAGATCATTGGCGGCACGCATACTGTCGCTGTACCGCTGTTCTAATGGCTCTAACGCTTTTAAGACATCGACGATCGACTGTGGGCGATCGCTCGGTACTTTTGCTAGACAGCTCATGACCAGGTTTTCAAGCGCTTTGGGCAACTTCAAGCTGGGGTCTGCGGCTTCAAACGATCGGGGCGGTTGGGAGTGATGGGCTTTGTACCAGGCACCGAAGGCGTGAGTATCAACATGGAGCGGCATTTTGCCCGTCAACATCTCGTACATCATGACACCCAGACTGTAAATATCAGAGCGGGAATCGAGTTCTCGCCCTTCCATTTGTTCTGGCGAAGAATACGCCAACGTGCCCATGTAAGAGCTGGTCTGCTCGCTATCTGCCTGCAACAGCTTGGAAATGCCAAAGTCGAGAATTTTGACCAATTCTCCCAGGCTTGCGTCTCGGCTGACCAGGATGTTGCTGGGCTTGATGTCGCGGTGAATGATTGGATACACCCCGCCGTCAATGACAATGCCCTGATGGGCGCACTGCAAGCCGAGCGAAATCTGTCGCGAAAGGGTGAGAAAGCGTGGTAACGGGAGCGGCTGATTATTAATGACTTCGCTCAGACTTTGCCCCTGCAAATATTCCATCACGTAGAAGGGCACATCTTCTTCTTTGTAGTCCGTGACTCCATAATCAATGACATTCACAATATGAATACTTTTGCGTCCCAGTTGGGCACAGGTGCGAGCCTCGCTTTTGAAGCGATCGCGCATTTTGGGGTTTAGCAGGGTTTGAGACAGAAACTTGACTGCAATGACTCCACCAAGCAACGTATCTTCGGCTCGATACACCCGCCCCATTGCCCCTTTACCAATGAGTTCGGCAAGTCGATAACGGTTAGCGAGTAAGCGTCCAACGTTGGAATCTATCATCATAGTTTTGGAGAGGGCGATGACCGAGTGTGCCTTGCCGAATATAACGACAGTGCAGCAGCACAGGTAACTTCAAGCAGGTGTTTGTTTCGATAGGGCGATGCAGGTAGTGAGAACGTTGGAAACCAGTCATCTTGACAACCAGCAATCAAAAGGTGCCACAGTGAGCCGCTCACGTTAGTCAAGGCAAAGCGTGAAACCAATGGCACAAGCGATCGATCCTTCAGGTGGGTTCCTTGAGGGCGATCGTTGAAGGCGGCACAATGCTATGGAACGTGCCATGTGTTGAAGCTGCACCCTAAAAGCTTACGGCCAAGCCCTCGCAAAAGAGGATTAGCATTAGACAGCACAGACCCGAACGACATCGCTACCAGCAAAGCTGTTCTATGCCTGTTTCTAGTAATCCCGTAAAGTCATTTTAGCGATCTAAATCGCTTCAGATTACGGGCTTTCTTGTGAACGATCGCCGTCCGTTCTGTGAGTACAGCTTTGAAGCCAAAGTCGTGCTAATCAGAGTGACGTTCTAATGTTGCTTCCATCGTACTGGTGAGATAGTGCCCTGCCATAATACCGCTGGATAAATAATATTTGTTGTCATCCATGCGGTAAAGCGTTTCAAACCCACTCCGCCGCTGGCGATCGCCCAGCACCCAATAGCGTTGCACGATCGATTCTTGAGCCACCCAGCCTTCGCCCTCTACCCGACCCAGCAGGCTGTGCTGAAGGACAAAGGTATACTGGCGCTCACCCGCATCCAGTCGCCCCCGATACTGAAAGGAGATTTCTTCCCGATCGGCTCCTGGAAACACAAGCTTGGTCACCATTGTAAACCAGTCATCTCGACTCCAGCCGACGAGGGTTTTACCCATCACGGTAATCGGCATACCATTGCGTTCGAGCCAGTTCCCCTGAAGTGACCAGCGTCCTGCCTCCATTAAAAAGGTGTGAGCCACAGCGCCATCCCTTACGTTGATTGCTTCTTGCGATGCTGGTGTTTGTGGTAATTCATGCTATCACGCACCCCTTCTGCTGACCTGGTTAATTTCCCCTAAAAGCACCGCACTGGCAGCACCCGTTACCGCAGGAAGATTCCCAGGCACTCCGTGTTGTCGCCAGTAGGCAAGCACCGCAAAGGCGATCGCTTCCTTAAACTCGGCGTTGAGACCCGCATCATCGGTGGTCAAAACGGGGATAGTCCCTAGCTGTTGCTGCAACCGTTGTTTCAAATATAGGTTCTTACTGCCCCCGCCGCATAGTAAGACTTGATCGGGCAATTGGGGTAAGAAGGTGCGGTAGCTATGAGCGATCGAGGCTGCGGTAAAGTCGGTCAAGGTTGCCAGGATATCCGCCTCGCTGAGGGCACGATCGCGGGCATCTGCCAAACATTGTTCCAAATAGGCTTCACTGTACAACTCTCGTCCCGTTGATTTGGGTGGCAGTAGCTGAAAAAATGGCTGCTGGAGCCACTGTGCTACCAGTTCGCTACAGGGTGTGCCACTCGCTGCCCAGGCTCCATTGCGATCGTAGGTCTGTGTGCCGTGAGAAAAATGATGCACAGCGAGATCGATCAAAACGTTGCCAGGTCCGGTGTCCCAGCCGAGGGGGGGTGTGGGGTGTGGGGTGTGGGGTGTGGGGTGTGGGGTGTGGGGAGAGATGCTGCCCTCTGCCCTCTGCCCTCTGCCTTCTGCCTTCTGCCCACCAACCATTGCCTCCTGCCGCTCCTTCCTGGCTGGCAAATACGCTACATTCCCAATCCCTCCAATATTTTGGATACAGCGGCTATTGGTCGGGTGGCTCAGCAACGCGACATCCACAGCAGGAACGAGCGGTGCCCCATGTCCACCTGCGGCGATGTCTGCTGCACGAAAGTTGCTGACCGTTGGGATGCCTGTAGCATGGGCGATCGTGGCTCCTCGTCCCAGTTGAAGGCTGTAGCCAAGAGAGTGAGAGGGAAGGGGGAAGGGGGAAGGGGGAAAGGGGGGAAGAGGTTTGAGTTCTAGATCCTGAACGTCTTCCCTTGCTTCCTCTACTCCCTCTACTCCCTCTGCTTCCCCTGCCCCTACATCTCCAGACTCCTCTCCCCTCTCCCCTCTCTCCTCTCTCCTCTCCCCCCGCGGCGGGCGATGATACACGGTTTGTCCATGCGAGCCAATGAGATCAGCCGCCGGATGTCCGTCCTGGATGGCGATCGCGGCTTGGGCAAAGTGGTAGGCGATCGTGTCATCCAAATCTGCCAGGGCTTCCATTGACAGGGAGGCACCGCCACAGACCGCCAAAATTTGTTCACGGAGGTCTGCAGGGTAAGGATAGGTTCTGCCTGCAAGCAGATCGACGGTTAAGTCAGTTGTAGAACCAGAAATGTTGACCAGGGCAGCATCAATGCCATCGACAGATGTACCGCTGATTAAGCCAATGACAAGCATTGCGTTATGAATGATTAGTTGCTAGTCAATCATCGTCTAACAACCAACAACTTTTCTAGTATGTCCAGAGGACTTTACAACCAACAACTCAAGAAGATGGTTTCTCTGTCGCAATGATATGAATGTCGATATTTTTGAGCGATCGCAGCAGTTGTTGCGTGAGAGAGGTGCGTAGCAGGTTCTTCCAGCGCGATCGCTGGCTTTCACCAATGAAGATCTGGCTGATGTGGTAGTTCTGAGCAGCGGTCGCGATCGCCCGTGCTACATCGTGATCTTTCACCCGAATGAATTGACCGCCAAATTCTTTGCACAGGTTCTCACAGGTTTCGATGTGCAGGCTTTCGTCTTTGGTCAGAAAGCGATCGGGATTGTCTACAAACAAACAGTACAGCGGTCCGTGCATGTAGCTGGCAAGCCTTGCTCCGCGCCGAATCAACTGCACGGCGTTGGGGTAGGTAGAAATGCAAACCAGCACCCGTTCGAGAATGTTGCAATGAGGTGCCAGGGAGGTGGGTATGCTTTCTGCTTCAAAGGCATCTTCTTCAATGTTGTCGGCAACTTCGCGCAGAGCCAGTTCCCGCAGGGCAATTAAGTGACGGCGCTTGAAGAAATTTTGGAGGGATTGATCAATCTTTTCGGGCGCGTAGATTTTGCCGTCTTTAAGGCGTTCTTCTAATGTTTCTGGCGTAACATCGATGACCACAACTTCATCAGCTTCATCCAGAATGCGATCGGGAATACGTTCGCGCACCACCACTCCGGTGATACGGGCGACTGTATCATTTAGGCTTTCAATGTGCTGAATATTAACGGTGGAGTAGACATCCAACCCGGCTGCCAAAAGGACTTCAACATCCTGATAACGCTTTTCGCGCTCGGAACCCGGTACGTTGGTATGTGCCAGTTCATCAACCAGAACTAACTGCGGTTGTCGCGCCAGAATCGCCTCTGTGTCCATTTCGGTGAGGGTGATGCCAGAACAGGTAACATCTTGGCGCGGCACTTGTTCTAACCCGATCGCCTTTTGAGCCGTTTCTGCCCGATTGTGGGTTTCCAGCAGCCCAACGACCACATCAATGCCTTCTTGCCGCAAACAATGGGCTTCTTCCAGCATTCGGTAGGTTTTACCCACACCGGGCGACATGCCGATGAAAATTTTGTGTTTACCCCGCCGCACCGAACGGATTAATGTACTTTCGGTTGCATGCATAGAGGACTCATACATGGGTTTAAATGCGCCCAAATGAACAAACAGCTTACTGTCTACTAGCGTAAACGATGCCTGTAATGACTTAGGCTAAACGGTATATATCTACCAGTATAAATTATCGCTAAACATGAACTTCTGTCGTCTTTTTAGGCGATCGCCAAAGCCAATTCACTAGCATCAGAGTCATAGAAACTAATAGCGCTGTTTTACATTGAAAAGCATTCAAAAGACGCTCTTGGGGCAAGAACCGTCCTTGCGGATCCGCTGGCTCATTGCGGGGTCGTTTGCGATCGTGCTGCTGCTGGAATACACCACCCCAGCCGATTTTGTGTTCGGGTATTTGTATATTGGTCCGATTCTGTTAGCCAATGCGCGGCTCAATCGAGTGGGAAGTTTACAGGTAACGCTCTTAGCGGCACTTTTAACGTTATCGAACTTATGGCTTCCGGGCGATAAAGGCATGGATACCTCCACCCTTGCCAATCGCTTGATTGTGGTGATGGCGCTGGTAGTGACGGGTATTTTGAGCGATCGCATTCGGCGCAGTGAAGACGCGATCGCCCGACAAAAGGCACAGCTTGAATCGCAAGAGCAGCTTGCGGGAATGCGCGAAGACTTTGTTTCCACCCTGACTCACGATTTGAAAACGCCGCTGTTAGGCGCGATCGAGACCATTAAAGCCTTTCAACGTGGGGAATTTGGCGCAGTCGCTACGGCGCAAACCGCCGTTCTAGCCGCAATAGTGCGCAGCCATCAAACCACGCTGCAAATGGTAGAAACCATGCTGGATGTGTATCGCAATGATTCTGAAGGGTTAACGCTCCACCTCCAGCCGATCGACCTGGCAAGTTTGGCAGAAGATGCCCTGACCCATCTCCGTGAGCTTGCATCTACTCGTCGCGTCCATCTCAGCCTGAACTATGGCGCATCCGATTTTCGCCGGACGCTATGGGTTGAGGGCGATGCACTTCAGCTTCAGCGTGTGTTTGCCAATTTGCTGACCAATGGCATCAACCATTCCCCCCGCGGCGGCAGAGTCGAAATTGTGCTGGAATCGCAAGCAAGCTATCAGGTAGTGAAAGTGCTGGATGAAGGGCAGGGCATTACGGCGGATGAACTGCCTCGACTGTTTGAGCGGTTCTACCAGGGGCATGGCGATCGACAGGCAAAGGGTTCTGGGCTGGGGCTCTACCTGACGCGTCAAATTATCGAAGCGCATAAGGGCACGCTCTGGGCTGCAAACCGATCACCCCAGGGTGCCCTCTTTGGCTTTCGTTTGCCGATCGCAGCCATGCCCAGTACAACCACAGCGACAACAGCTTGAAGCTAGATGAAGTACAGCTCTCAGCTCGAAAGCCAGATGAGAAGCGCTTTTTCTTGCTGACTTCTGGCTTCTGACTTCTGACTTCTGCTATAAAACTGCTGAGATTTAGGGTATGAGTTAAAAGAGGCGATTGTACTCAGACGAACCCTTTTCATGAAATCTCCCGTAAAAATTCTCCTTGCTGAGGATGACGAACTCTTTCGACTGGGGCTGCGGATGCGCTTGCAGCAAGAAGCTGATCTAGAAGTCGTCGCCGAAGCTGAAGATGGCGAGACTGCCGTTGATCAGACGAAATGCCAACCGCTGGATTTGGTGCTGCTGGATATCGGTTTACCAGGCATTGGGGGCATTGAAGCCTGTCGTCAGATCAAGCAACACCAACCAACGTTGCCTGTTTTAGTCCTCACATCGCGATCGGAAAAAAACTTGATATCGCGCTTAATTGGGGCAGGAGCACAAGGTTACTGTCTCAAGGGCATTGCCGCCGAGTCGCTGATTTTGGCATTGCGATCGGTTGCGGCTGGTGCCTCCTGGTGGGATTCAACCGCAACGGCGGAAATTCAGGCGGCTTTTCAGGACGTGCCATCCGTACCCACCGTTGAACCGATGTCAGCTCGATCGAACGAAAACCCGCTCACCCCACGCGAACAAGAAATTTTAGCCCTCGTTGCGGCTGGCAAATCGAATCAAGAAATTGCGGATGTCCTATACATCACTCCCGGCACAGTGCGCGTCCACGTCCACGCCATTCTGCACAAGCTGGATGTGCGCGATCGCACCCAGGCGGCGATCATGGCACTGCAACGACACTTGATCAGCTAGGCGGTAGATGGAGAAAGCTTTGAGTTGATTAAGCGGTCAGCGGTAGCTTAGAAGTTGTTAGTTGTTAGTTGTTAGTACGTGAACCGTTCTTGACTCCTTCTAAAAACTAAAAACTAAAAACCAAAAACTCTCTTGCCTTTAGCCTTCATCCTTTCTTCCATGTGCCGTGGAAACCTGGGGGCACGACATGAGGGAGGGCAAGCTTGCAGACAGGCTCATCCTCCAGGCGATCGCTGTCAAAAATCCAGGCTTCGCTTCGATCAACAGACGCGCTATACACAACCGTTAAAAGCCAGCCTTGCTCTGGATGGTGAACATCTGGAGCGTAAATGGGTTCGCTGGGATAGTGACCAGTCCCCAGGTCGGCTTCAGTGAGCGTGCCTGTTTGATAATCGAAGCGGGCGATCGTGCCAAACAGTTCGTGTTGCAGAACGACATCCGAACGATGGAGGGAGAGATAGGTGTAGCGTGACGGTTCGCCAACCTGTGCAGGCTGTACCGTGGGAAATTCGCAGCCGCGATCGACTACTTCTTCTAGCTCCAGTACTGTCCCAGATTTTGGCTCCAACCTGAGTCGCCAGAGGGTTCCTTTTGCCAGGGTTTCAGTCTGCCCCGTTGCCACTTCTTTGAGAAATTGGTTGGTTTGGAAGTCGGCGTAGCGTACAAAATCGAAGGCGATCGAGCCATCCGCCAATTCGCCCCCATTACCAAAGTGCCATTGATACCACGGTTCTACTTCACTGCGGCTGACAACTTCGAGGGTGGAGCGATCGACCACAATGATTTCCGTGCCCTGTTCCGGTTGCCAGGTCAGAGAATCACAGTAGCTCTTGAGCATTGCCAGCACGGGCAGCGCCTTCAACCGTACAGGCGAGACGCAAAAGATGAGATACTGACCTGCCATCACGCAGTCATGGATGATGGGCAAACCTCGTAGCGGCACTTTTCCATGCTGCCGCACTTTACCGCTGGCATCGCTGCGATACAAATTTAGCGTACCGTTTTGACCAAAGCTAACCCCAAAGTTGAAAATGTCGCCCGTCTTTGGGTCGCGCTTAGGATGCGCTGAATACGCGGCACCATCCAAACCGCCAAGGTCATCCAGACCTAATGTGTCGAGCGTGTCCAATGTCAAGGCATGGGGTAAGCCGCCTTCCCACAGTGCCAGCAGCTTATCCGGCAGCGCGATTACAGATGTATTGGCGACATTTTTCAGCCCTTTATTGAAGCGTTCCCACCAGTGACCGGGTGGCATCATCGCATACCCGCTGTACAAAAACGTGCCTGCTTGCTTTTCTGCCCGGTAGCCTGCGGTTTGAATGTAGCGATAAACGCCTGTCGCTCCAGCATCGGTGAAATGAAGCCCCAGAATGCCCCCATCGCCATCAAACCAGTGCCCCACTCGTTGCCCACCCCGTTCTAGCGTAGCGGGACCGTTGCGATAGAGAGAACCGCGCAAGCCCAGAGGCACCGCACCCGCTAAAACGGTGGGTGGCACAGGACCGAATTCTGTCGCAGGCTGGAGTACTGCGTTTGACCAAGCGGCGGTTTGAGTGGGTTTCGCTGTCGTTACCATTGTTAGATTCCCTTTTCCTCATGATGACGGGTTTCATGGTTGTTCGGTAGTCTCGGGGGGTTGGTTGGCACTTGCAAGGCTCCCGATCGCCCCAACAATCCTTCTGTATCGAGTCACAATCCTTCTGTTTTGCCCTGCAATCCTTCTGTATCGAGTCACATTGCTTCTGTGTCGGGTCACATTGCTTCTGTATCGAGTCACATTGCCTTTGTGTTGGGTCGCATTGCCTTTGTATCGGGTCACAATCCTTCTGTTTTGCCCTGCAATCCTTTTGTATCGAGTTGCATTGCTTCTGTATCGAGTCACATTGCTTCTGTGTCGAGTCACATTGCCTTTGCGATCGCGTACAGTCTTTCAGCAGCAAGCCGCCTCTCTATTGATACTGATTCTTTGTGACCGTTCATTCATGCGGCTGTATTCGTTTGCGCCAGTTGAGCATTGGTTGCCAGATAACCATCCTCCATTTGCACAATGCGATCGGCAATGTCGAGAATACGATTGTCGTGCGTGACCAGCAGAATGGTGCAGCCCTGTTCCTTCGCAAGACGCTGCATCAGTTCCACCACATCGCGCCCCGATTGTTTGTCCAGCGCCGCTGTTGGTTCATCTGCCAATACCAATTTGGGATGGCTCACGAGGGCACGGGCGATCGCCACTCGCTGCTTTTGTCCACCCGATAGATTTTCGGGATAGTAGGTCGATCGATCGTCTAGCCCCACCGCTGCTAGCATTGCTTCGGCTCTGGCGATCGCCTCATCCACTGACAGATCATGTAGTTCCAGCGACATTTGCACGTTTTGCTTAGCCGTCAGGGACTTCAGCAAGTTGTGCGCCTGAAAGATATAGCCCACATTGCGGCGTAGTTCCACCATTTGCGTTTTGTTCGCACCGCAAAGCTCCTGCCCCAGCACTCTCAAGCTGCCACTTTGAGCCGATCGCAAGCTGCCAATCAACGACAGCAACGTCGTTTTACCCGACCCAGATGGACCCGTCATAATGACAATCTCGCCCGCCTGAATTTCCAGGTTGATATCAAACAACACTTGCTTTTGCAGCCGCCCCTGACCGTAGTGATGATTCAGGGCTTGAATGGAAACAACCGACTCGGACTGATTGCGAGATTGCATAGAAACTCCTGTCCAATAACTGAGTTTTGAGTTTGAAGAGCGGTCAGCGGTCAGCAGTCAGCGGTCAGCTTTTTAGCCTTTAGCCTTATCTTGCTCTCCCCTGCCCCCTCGCCTCCCCTGCCTCCCCTGCCTCCCCTGCTGCCTCCGCATTCTGCCTCCCGACTCCCCCTTCTGCCTTCTGCCCTCTGCCCTCTGCCTTTGACCCACTCCTCACTCCTCACCTCTAAAAAATATCTGCCGGATCCGCCGATCGCAGTTTCCGCGTGGCGATCGCGCCCGACAGCAAACACATGCCGATCGTCAGTAGAAAAACCGTGACACTCCGGGCAACCGTCATAAACAGAGGCAGATTGGTCGCACCCCTGGTCAAGGTATACAACCCGCTCGAAATCGCAATGCCAGGAAGAAAACCCAGCACAGCGAGAATCAACGCCTCCTGAAATACCACCATGAGCAAGTAGCGATCGCCATACCCGATCGCCTTGAGCGTGGCGTATTCTGCCAGGTGATCTGCCACATCGCTCGACAGAATTTGGTAGACAATCACCGCGCCCACAATGAAGCCAATCACCGTTCCCAGGCTGAAGATAAAGCCGATCGGCGTATTGTTCTGCCAGTAGGTTTTTTCCAATTCAGCAAATTCAGCTAGCGTCATCACTCGCACATCATTCGGCAAGCTCGCTTGCAGCACTTGCTGCATCTGTACAGGATCAACGCCCGGTGCTAGCGTAATCAACCCTGCACTGACCTCCGACTGTTTGCGATCGGGAAAGAGACGCAGAAAATTTTGGTCACTGGTAATGACATTGCCATCCGCTGCAAACGAAGCCCCAACCAGAAATAAGCCTGCCACCTTGATTTTGCGGCTCCGCATTTCTGTAGAAACGACCTGACCCGCTTCCACCGCCGCGATCGTTTGGGTGTAGTTGCCCCGCGAGCCCTGGTCAAACAAAACCACATCCGGCATTTTCAGCTTATCCAGATTGCGATCGACCCCTGGTAGATTAAACACAGACGTTTCAGGCTTGAAGCCCAAAAACAAAATGCCTTCATTGCGCCGCGTATCCGGGTTCTTCCATTCCCGCGAGTCGGCATACAGCGCCTCAACCGACTGCACACCCGCAAAGCTCTTTGCCTGATAGAGCCGTCGTCGCGGAAAGTCCGTCATGCTCACAATGTTGCGCGCCAGCGGACTGACCAACACCAGATCTGCCCGTAAACTGCGATGCACCTGCGTATTGCTGTCATACAGCGCCGTCCGAAAGCCCAACTGCATAAACATCAGCATGTCGGCAAACGCGATGCCAGCCATTGCCACAACCAAACGACTACGCTCTCGGCTGACTTGCAGCCACGCGAGGGGAATTTTGCGTTTCATGGGGTGAGGAGTGAGGGGTGAGGAGTAAGGAGTGAGGAGTGAGATGAATCAGTTGTTGGTTGTTAGTTGTTGGTTGCTAGTAGACCGAAACGAAAGTTTTACAACATCGTAGTGTGAGCGTCTCGCTCACGGCGCGGGCAAGATGCCCGCACTATGTTCCATAATTTTCTGCTTGCTCTACTAGTGCATGAGCCGTTCCTGACTTCTTCTAAAAACTAAAAACTAAAAACCAAAAACTCTCTTGCCTTCATCCTTTAGCAATCTGTGCCGTCACTTCGAGATTCGTGAGACCTGCCACTTTGCGGCTACTGGCTTGATTTAGGCGAATTTTGACCTCGACGATTCGGGCATCGGCATCCGCTGTCGGATCGGTATCCAGCACGCCTTTCTTCTGAATTTGCAGCCCGATTTCATCCACGATGCCCTGTGCTTCGCCGTCAAACGCACTGCTGGTAATCGTGGCTCGCTGCCCTAAACGAACTGCCTTGATATCGCTTTCATACACTTCGGCAACGACGTACATCTGGTTGCTTTGACCCAGATCGGCAATGCCCTGATCGCCGACAATTTCGCCTGCCCAGGTGTGAATTTTCAAGATCTGTCCGTCGCGGGGCGATCGCACCGATGCCAGATCCAACTCTGCTTGCGCCTGTTTGACGGCGGTTTGGGCACTTGCCACCTCCGCTTCTGCGGCAGAAACATCCACAGGGCGCACCTCAGCCACACTGTTCAAAGTATTTTTTGCTTGCTGAAGCTGAGCACGCGTCGTATCTGCCACCAACTGTTTGCTGTCCCGCGATGATGCCGAAATGGCTCCTTGTTCAAACAGGGCTTGATAGCGACGTGCTTCCAGTTGGGCGTTATGCAACTCCGCGTCTAGTCGAGCGATCGTCGCGGCTTGCGCTCCAATCTCTCCCGCTTTTGCCCCGGCTTTCACCTGTGCCAGTTTGGTGAGCGCGATCTGCACCTCTTGTTTGGCTTTTTCTAACGTGGCTTGCAGGCGATCGTGAGCATCCAGCACCGCAATGACTTGCCCTCGCCGCACGCGATCGCCCCGCCTCACCAACAGTTGCTCGACCCGGCTGCCTGTGGTCGATGCCGCCAGTTGAATGACTTCACCTTGAGGCTCCAAACGACCCAGGGCTGTCACCATTGGTGCCACTGTCGTTACTGGCACCGCTTGAGCCGTTTTCTGAGGAGCCATCGCAACCCGCGAGAACCCATAGAACAAACAGCCAGCCGCGATCGTTCCTCCCAGTGCCGTTACAATGAGCATCCGTCGATTCATAAGTTTAGAAAGTGGCTGACCAGGTTCACTTGTTTTAGGTGTAGCTGTCTGCATAAGAGAATCCCTCTAACGTTGAAGCCAACTTGCAAAGCCCAATTCAATTTCATTCGGGCAGCTACCCGTCGTATGCAATTTGTTGCATTGAGTGATAGTCTATATTCAACTAATTGCATATGTCAATTAGTGCATATACAATTCGTTAAATTGTTTTAGCTGCTTAACTCGACTTTAGCCAATCACGCAGCATAGCAGAGTAGGTCAGACCAAAGGTCTAGCAATTCTGAAGGAATTTTTTGAGCTGTAGGGGTTTCAACCGACCATTCAAAAAATCTGGCAGCCCACAGAGAG
>JAHHHL010000079.1 GCA_019359375.1 Lyngbya sp. HA4199-MV5 | reverse complement strand
ATTTCGCAACCCTAAAGTGGATAACAAGAAGTCTGCTTAATCGCTGATGGCGTTGTTCCTGCCATCTCACTCACTTCTTGCAAGGAGTTGAGCCGTTCCCACGTGCCGTTAGTCTAAACTCCAGTTAATTAACCTGAACCACTTCCCGTCTGTAGGGACGTTACATATGAGATTTTTGAGTAAGGAGATTTTTGAGAAAGAA
Source organism: Lyngbya sp. HA4199-MV5 (assembly GCA_019359375.1). Classification (GTDB taxonomy): domain Bacteria; phylum Cyanobacteriota; class Cyanobacteriia; order Leptolyngbyales; family Leptolyngbyaceae; genus Stenomitos. The sequence continues at coordinate 19,912 of JAHHHL010000079.1, read as the reverse complement.
GATATCCCTGTACGGGCGAAGCATTCGGTTGCTATTCCTTGTCCCCTGCCTCCTCACTCCTTCTACAAAAAATCCGATCGCGCCTGTTGAGTTTGCTTTAACAAGGCTTCGAGCGATCGCCAGTCAGAATGTTCAATATGAGTGATCACTTGATCAAGGGTGTTGCGGTAAGCGTGGAGCGATCGGGTGAGCGCCGCCTGGTTGTACCGTGCCATCATGACACCCAGTTCAGGGTTGCCGCCACCCACACGACTGGTATCCCGAAAGCCAGAACTGGCAAGAGCGTGTGCCAACTCTAAAACGGTTGGATTCGCTTCCCCTATACAGGCGGCGATCAGGCTGGCACTGGTCATGACGGGCAAGTGGGAGATCCAGGCAACGGCGCGATCGTGGTCATCGGGATGGCAGTGATAGATCTGGGTTTGCAACGGTTGCACCAGTGCTTCAACAAGCTGAACTGCGCGTGCGGGGGTTGTTTCAGTAGGCGTTAAGACGTAAGGCGCGTGGGTGAATAAATCTGGCAAGGCTGCCTCAATGCCGCTTTCTGCGGTGCCTGCCATCGGGTGCCCACCCACAAAGTTAGCCCAGAGGGGCGCGATCGTCTCCACGACCCAACCTTTTACCGATCCCACATCGGTTAAGACGGTCTCGGCGGCTAAGTGTGGCACCAGCTCTACAACGGTTGCCTGCATTACCGCTAGCGGAGTACAGAGAAACACCACATCAGTAGCGTGCATCAGGCTGTGGTCAAGGCTCGCATCATCCACAGCTCCCCGGTCGATCGCCCGCCGACAGGTGTGGGACTGACGGCTCACGCCCAGAACGGTGTGACCGTGCGATCGCAACGCCAGCCCTAGCGAACCGCCAATCAGCCCCAGTCCAACAATGCCAACCTTCATAGAGCACTTCCAACTTTCCAACTATGTATGAGTGTGTGGGCTTGGTGAGCAACGATTTCGTCGGCATCCTTCGCTCACAATCCAAAGTGGAGCGCTATCCTGCGATGCCATCCCATTCAGCCTTAGAGCTTCTAGACTACCGTAAGCCGTTGCACGCGGCTATTCGTCTCAGTCGGCACCCCTTGTTGACGATCGCCTGACCACTCAGACGCATTTACAGAGGAATTAGGAGACTTCACGCTAATTTGCAAACGAGATACGGGCACTCTAAAGCGTGGACTGTGGTTGCCTCACCCGTGCTGACTACTTTACCGCTACACTAAAATGTTTCAGTGAACGAACGAATGGCTTTAGAGCAGCCTAAGAGTGCTGTAAAGGTAACTTGGATGAAACCTGAGGATGTTCTAAAACGATACGCGGATGGCGATCGCGCCTTTGCGGGCATCAATTTGAATGAAGCTAATCTGAGCGGAGCCGATCTGAGTCATGCAGATCTCAGTGGAGCCGACTTGAGCGTTGCCAATTTAAGCGGAGCCAACTTAAGCGAAACGAACCTGCGTCGCACCAAACTCAATGTGGCGAAACTTAGCGGTGCCAACCTGACGAATGCCAACCTGAGCGAAGCCATTCTGAACGTTGCTAATTTGACGCTGGCTGATTTGACTCGCGCCGAACTGAGCCAAGCCTCTCTCGTCCGAGCCGAGATGTCCAGGGCAGATTTGAGCAACGCCAGCCTGAGCAACGCAAACTTGAGTGGTGCCGATCTCAAAGATGCCAAACTTCGTAACGCCAACCTTTCAAACGCGAATCTCAGCCGTGCAGATCTGAAATGGACGGTGTTTACCGGGGCAAACCTGGCAGAAGCGAACCTTCACGGCACCGATCTCAGCAGTGCCGATTGCAGCGGTGCTGACCTCAGCAGTACAGAATTACGGCAATCTAATCTCAGCCGCACAAATCTCCGAGGAGTCAACCTGAGTAGGGCGAACTTGCGGTGGGCAGATCTCAGCGGTGCCGATCTGAGCGGTGCTGATCTCAGCGGTGCCAAGCTGAGTGGGGCAAATATGACTGGCGCGAACCTGACTAACGCGAACCTGATTGGCACAACGCTGGTGCATGTCGATCTGACGCGAGCAAATCTGATTGGTGCCGATTGGGTGGGTGCCGACCTGAGTGGCGCAACGTTAACAGGTGCAAAGCTCTATGATGTGCCGCGCTTTGGTGTCAAAACAGACGGCATTATCTGTGATTGGGTTGATCTCAGCCCGATCGGCGACCAGAGCAAAATCTATCGGTTCTCTGATGATGCGGCGTTTTTTCATGCGGCACCACCAACCATGCGGCTGACGATCGATGATGTGTTGAACCAGGATGCCCACTATGCGTTAGCTGTCACGTATCGCCAGGTGGCGCAGCACTATCACTTAACTGTTACTCCCCCAAACATTCAGGTTGGTCGCCGCCGCACGACGCTCGCGTTTGAGCTGAGCCGCGATGAGCAATTGTTTGCGATGTGCTGCATTGCCCTGTTTCCGTTTAAAGATGCGCCAGAGGTGAACCAACGGACGATCGCTCTCGCCAAACTGCTGCTGTCACCAGAGATGGAACAGCGGTTTGGTGCAGCAGATTGGTTTCAACCGCTTAAAACAGCCCTCACGCTGACGATCGCGCAGGTGAATGAGTTCAAACTCTCAGACACATCCTTGCAAACCCTCGCCAAAATTCCCTTTTTTCAAGCGCCAACCAAAGCTGTGTTAGTAAATTCCAGCAATCATCCCTTGACGCTGTATAGCCATCCTTTGTTTGGCAAACGCATGATGGCAAATCTCGATCCAACTGTAGCCTCGATCGCGCCTCAGTCTGCTTCTGCTCATCTTCCACCCTTGATTGGGTTAGTTAATTTCATTCAGGGCTTTCATGGTGGGATTTAGGGTAGAGGAGAGCCATAGATTCATCGCTTTCAGCAGGAGAAGGCGATGAATCTATTTAGGTTTGACGACTCACCAGTCCACCTGGGAGTCGCAAAGGCTAATTGTAATAAGGTGAATTTAAGAAACGACTGGCTTCTTCCGTCACATTGCCGTCAAAGATCCGGGTTGTGAATGCTGCCCCAATTGCCTTGGCTTCTGTTGGAAAGTAGTCGTAAGCGAACGCTTGAGCATTTTCAAGCGAATCAAACTCATAGAAGCCACCAACTGAGTTGTTTTGCACGCCGCTCAACCAAGTTTTGTTTTGAAGACCTTTTTGTGTTTTCAAAATCGGGTTGAGTCTACGCCAGGGGGCTTGATCGAAGGGTACAGAAAACTGCACTTCAGTGTAGACAAAAAACTTGCTCATCCTGTACTCCAAAATTTGGTTGGTTGCTCGAAGTGAAGTCCGGACTCACAAGCTCACTCTATGGCTCTGCTATCATTACGTCAATAATGCACTTTTTTGGTAGATACTCTCGAAAAGGAAAGTATGAAATGGCTTCAAAAGAGCGGTATACAATGTGTCCGGTTGATGCTGCAATTGCTCTCATGTCAGGCAAGTGGAAACCGCGTGTTCTTTGGAAATTGCATCTTTACAAGGTTTTACGCTACAGCGAGTTCCAACGGGAAATGCCGAGCATTACTCACAAAATGCTTGCTCAGCAATTACGCGAGTTGGAACGTGATGGCTTGATCATTCGTACTATGTATGCCGTCATGCCGCCGAAAGTTGAATATCGACTCTCGGATTTCGGTCAAACGCTTGCTCCTGTCATTGATTCTTTAGTGACCTGGAGTCGCGCCCATGAACCCGAAGTCCGTATGGTGCTGGCGCAAAGAGAGTTAGTGGATTCTGCATCAGCGCAAGTAGGTAAACAGCCTTGAGAGATCGCTTCTGAAAGCAGACTAATCGTGCAAAGCAGCGGATGGTTAAAAGCCGTTAGCGCTGAGTTTGAGTTTTACTGCCATCATTGACTTGAGCTGTTACCGTTGTGCGAGGCTGAGCAGGAAACAGGTGAACAAGAACACTGCCAGCCAGAGCAAAATGCTCCAGCGGGTGAGTTGAAGGGCACGATCGATTACCTGTGCGCTTATAGGCTGTACCGCATCGCCCAGGAGTGGTTTGGGTTTAGCAACGCCTCGATACCAGTTGATGCCTCCGACCTGTACATCTAAAGCGGCGGCATACGCACATTCACTCCAACCAGAATTTGGACTGGGATCTTGAGGCGCATCGCGCTGGCACAGCTTCCAGACGTGGAGGGGGCGGCAGGAAAGCAGGGCGATCGTCAGCACAGTTAAGCGACACGGTATCCAGGTCAGCACATCCTCTGTTTTGGCGCTGAACCAGCCTAAATCAGTGTAGGGAGAATCGCGGTAGCCCACCATCGAATCCAGCGTACTAGCAGCTTTGTATGCCAGCGCTAATGGAATGCTACCGACATCCGGCAAGAGTGCCCCTAGGAGCGCATAAAACAAGGGTGCCAGCACGCCATCGGTAGCGTTTTCTGTCACCGTCTCAAACACGGCGCGTAACAGATCTGATTCGTGCAAGCGATCGGTATCCCGACCAACGTACTGGCTTAAGCGCAAACGAGCTTCGTCTAAGGCTCCCGTCTGTAGTGGACTTAAAACGTCTGATGCTGCCTCACGGAGACTTCTGGCGGCAAAGCAACTTGCCAGTAGAATGCTGCCAACAGCCGTGCCGATTAGAGGGTGGATGTGATAACCGATCGCCACGAGCAGCCAGCCTACTAGCCCACTGCCTACAATTAATCCACTTCCCAAAAGCACTCCAGCACAACGCAGAGCCGGAGGTGCTTGCAAACACCGAAATGCCAACTGCGAAACGGACGTGATGATCCAACCCATCCCCTGGACAGGATGCCACCATCCTTTGGGGTCACCCACCAGATAATCCAGCGTGATTGCCAGAATTAAAATGCTCGCGGATGCGTAAAACGTGCTATAGGACAGACGATCGCCGCTCCTCTCTCAACATGAGGATAATATTACAAACTATTACACACCACCAGGGACAGGGAGCGTGATGCCGCAAAATTAACTACGGAAGGGAACTGAGTCTGAAGCACCTGTGCCATCCAAGTGCTCAGAAGCCTGAAAGACCAAATTTGTCTGAAGGCTCGGAAGTTCTGACTGCTAAGGCGGACTGGATGCTTGGCGGTACAGGTCTAATGTCGGTGCAACGCTATGATGCCCGACCATCCTTTAACACACGACCCGTAACATCATCGGTTACATTCTTCTGGAGGAATCCATCAATGAGTATTGTCACGAAATCGATCGTGAATGCAGATGCTGAAGCGCGCTACCTCGGTCCTGGCGAACTCGATCGCATCAAGAGCTTCGTTGCCACTGGCGAACGGAGACTGCGGATCGCTCAAACGCTGACCGAATCCCGTGAGCGCATCATCAGACAAGCTGGCGATCAGCTATTCCAAAAGCGCCCTGACGTGGTGTCCCCTGGTGGCAATGCGTATGGCGAAGAAATGACCGCAACCTGCCTGCGTGACCTCGACTACTACCTGCGTCTTGTGACCTACGGTATTGTCGCTGGTGACATCACTCCGATTGAAGAAATCGGTGTCGTAGGCGTGCGTGAAATGTACTCTTCTCTGGGAACCCCGATCGCGGCTGTTGGCGAAGGTGTTCGTGGTCTTAAGAGTGTTGCTAGCTCTCTCCTTTCTGGTGAAGATGCGGCTGAAGCTAGTGCATATTTCGACTACGTGATTGGTGCTTTGCAGTAATTTCTGCACACTGCTAAGTATTTGAAAATTACGAAACTCTGAGGACTCAAAATCATGGCACAAGACGCAATTACTTCTGTTATTAATTCTGCTGACGTTCAGGGCAAGTATCTGGACAGCAGCGCGCTAGAAAAGCTGAAAGCCTACTTCAGCACAGGTGAATTACGGGTTCGGGCAGCAGGCACCGTGAGCGCGAATGCGGCTGCGATCGTCAAAGAAGCGGTGGCAAAATCCCTGCTGTACTCTGACATCACCCGTCCCGGCGGCAACATGTACACCACCCGTCGCTATGCTGCCTGCATCCGCGACCTCGACTACTACCTGCGTTATGCCACCTACGCTATGTTGGCTGGCGATCCGTCCATCCTGGATGAGCGCGTGCTCAACGGCTTGAAAGAAACCTACAACTCCCTGGGCGTGCCTGTTTCTGCGACCATTCAAGCCATCCAAGCGATCAAAGAAGTTGCGGCTGGTTTGGTCGGTTCTGATGCTGGCAAAGAACTGGGCGTTTACCTCGACTACATCTCCTCTGGCTTGAGCTAGAGCTAAGCTGGCAGCTATTGCGGAAGCTTGATTCTGGAATAGCAAGTCGCTTTTGTGGGTTTGGAAGTTCGGAGTGAGTGCTAGCCTGTCAAAGGCTAATCGCATCAGCGTTTTGTTTTAACGGTCTAACATTGACTTCTAACTTCCAAACTTGCTTAACACCTGAGAGGCGCTCGACGCTCAAAGAAAGGTCATTGCACTCTTTTCGCCAGGAGTGACTAGAGCCATTTCAATCCCGGTGACGTTTGTTCAAATCCAAAATTTCTTCCCTCTGTTACGCCCTTAACCCGGAGATATCATTCCTATGCGCTTCTTTAAAATTACTGCTTGTGTTCCCAGTCAGACTCGCATTCGGACGCAGCGGGAACTGCAAAATACCTATTTCACGAAGCTGGTGCCTTACGATAACTGGTTTCGTGAACAGCAACGCATTCAAAAACAGGGCGGCACCATTATTAAGGTTGAATTGGCGACGGGTAAGCCTGGAGCAAATACAGGGCTTGCGTAGCGCTTTGTGCTGTCTGAACTTGGCTCTGCTACAGTGCTGTGCAGATGTCACAACAACATTTACTGAATAATTGCTCCATTGCTCAACGCAGCAGTGGGGCAATTGGTCGATCATGGAGTGGCGTTGGCTTGCCTATAGTCGATCGACCAAATGATCCCCCACTCGCAGCGCATTGGCAATAATCGTCAACGCTGGACTGACTCCAGCATTCGATGGGAAAAAGCTACCATCAACGACATACAGATTATCCACCTCATGGGCGCGGCAATGCAGATCCAGCACAGAGGTCGTTGGGTCGGTGCCAAAGCGACAGGTGCCACATTGGTTCGCCACAACAGATAGAGGCACTTCGCCACTGGGATGGATGCCACTGCGCTGGAGGACGGTTTGCTTGACAGATTTTTCGATCGCCTTCAGCACTTCTGTCCAGCGATACACCAGGCGTTCGTGTGACTCAGTATTGTTGGCGGTGTAATCGACGTAAAGCTTGTTCCCGTTCACTCGGACACGATTATTTGGATCGGGCAAATCTTCAGTCTGCACCCACCAGCCGATCGATCGCGTGGCTAATTGTTGTAGCCCAAAATTGGGCAGCACTTTGGCAAATACCGAAAGAATGGGCGGCGATTCGGCAAAGATCACATCTTGCAGCAAGCCGCCTGTATTTTGAATGTGACCCATCGGATAAGGAAACTCTTTTTCACCCCAGTAGAAATCATTCACGCTGACACTGCGCTGGAATGTGCCAGAGTTTGAGGCGCTGAGTTGCACGACGGAGGTAATCTGGTGCTTCATGAGGTTGCGTCCCACCAGATCAGAACGGTTGGCAATGCCGTTGGGATGCGCTTCGTTTGCCGATCGCAGCAACAGTGCCGCCGAATTAATCGCGCCGCAAGACACCGCCACCAGATCACACAGAAACAGATGGGGTTTGCCATTTACCTCTGCCTGGACAGCTTTCACGATCTTGCCCGACTCGTTGGTGTGCAGATACATCGCTTTCGCGTTGGTTTTAAGCGTCACGTTTGGGAACTTAAGCGCTGGCGAAATGCCGCTAACCTCTGCATCATTCGTCGGGTCATCCTCCTGTCGCGTCAGCCCTAAGGGGAGAGCAGTAGGGTGGAGTCCTTGCTGGGCGATCGCGTCTACAACCTCTTGGATCTGCGGTTCGTGCGCCACGGCAGAATAGGGATACTCAGCACTATGAGTCGGCTCAGTCGGATCATCAGCCGCTTGCCCATGCACTTTATAGAGTTGCTCTGCTTCCGTGTAGTACGGCTCAAAGTCCTGATAGTTTAGCCCCCACTCTGGCGACAAGCCCTCTTGGTGTTCGACCGCTTCAAAATCGCGTTCTCGCAGTCTCAACAGCGCCGCGCCGTAAATTTTAGTGTTGCCCCCCACCGCATAATTCGTCTGTGGTGAAAACGGTTCACCTGCAAGGTCATACCACTGTTCGGGCGCATGGTAACGCTCTTTACGAAACACATCCACATTGCTGCGGTTCTGCTCCTCAAGCGGCATAAAGTCGCCCCGTTCCAGGATGAGGATTTTCTTTCCCGTAGGAGCAAGTTTGTATGCTAACGTTCCTCCACCCGCGCCCGTACCAATAATAATTACGTCGTAATACTGATCATCGATAATCATTAGTGGTCTCCGCTTGAGTAAATGTTTGGGGAAAGGCAGGAGGCAGAGGGCAGAGGGCAGAAGGGAATAGGAGGCAGAAGAGGCAGAAGGCAGAGGGCAGAAGGGAATAGGAGGCAGGAGAGGCAGAAGGCAGAGGGTCGGAGGCAGAAGAGGAAGAAAGAGGCGGAAATAGAAGATTACTGATGCAATGTGGGTAGTCTAGAAGTGAATTTAATAGATTGGATAATAATTCCGTTAGCTATGAGTTATAGAGAGCAATTTATATGGAAAAGAGTGTTGATTTATCGGTTCAATGTTATGAATTAACGAAGAATTTTCCAGGCTCAGAATTGTACGGGTTAACCAGTCAAATCAGGCGCGCATCTGTCTCTACCGCTTCTAATATTGCTGAAGGTTATGGTAGAAAAACTAAGGCGGAGTACGTTCAATTCCTACATATTGCCTTGGGGTCTTTGCGAGAACTTGATACTCAGTTAATCATTGCTCAACGAGTCAAGTTAACCAGCGAGCAAAGCTTCGTTACTCTACTCAAAGAAGTTGAAGAAATGCAAAAAATCTTAGTCGCTACCATTAACAAACTCAAAGCCTGATTTCTTTTACCTCCTGCCTCCTGCCTTCTGCCCTCTGCCTTCATCTTCACTGCCACAAGTAAATTAGGCTGAATAAAATAATCCAAATGACATCAACGAAGTGCCAGAACAAGGATGTTGCTGCGAAACCGTAATGATTTTCTGGCGTAGCGTGTTTAGGAGTAAAAGAGCGAATCAGCACACCCAGTTGGAGCAAAATACCAATAAAGACGTGGAGTCCGTGAAAGCCAGTTAGCAAATAGAATGTACCGCCAAATAAGCCAGTGGTGAGTCCGAAGTTGAGACCGTTCCATTCGATCGCCTGACCCACCAAAAAGTAAGTGCCCATCGCCGCTGTTGCAAATAAGAACAAGCGAAAAAGGTTCAGCTTATGACGCTCCAGCGCCAGTTCTCCAAAGTAAATCACAAAACTGCTGGAAACGAGAACCGCCGTATTAATTGCTGGATTAAAAATTTCTAGCCCATCAACATTGGGGGGAAGCCAATCTGCTGTCGTCAACTTAAGGGCAATGTAGCCGCCAAAAAAGCCCAGAAAAACCATACTTTCTGATAGCAAAAACACGATGAAACCAAACATGCGATTGTCAGCATGTTCACCGGGTATGCCATCCTTTTCGGGTGCAGACTGCAAGTGTTCGGGCGTGACTGAGGTATCCATAATGGGGGAGTGGGGAGTGGGGAGTAGGGAGTAGGGAGTAGGGGAAGAAGTTTTGAGTTAAATCTCCGCGCCTCTGCGTCTCTGCGGTGTTCCACCTTCTGCCTTCTAACAACTAAAAACCAACAACTAATAACTTCCCTATTGCGTTGCCGCCACTTTTTCAGGGGATTCTGTCGCAGTCAGTGGTTCGTTCATGCCGTAGCCGTAGGGCTTTGAGATGACGATCGGGATTTCTTCAAAGTTCTCTTCGGGGGGAGGGGAAGGGACGAGCCATTCTAGCCCGATCGCACGCCAGGGATTGTCTGGGGCTTTTTTGCCCTGTACCCAAGAGCCGACGATATTCAGAATAAAGGGGAGTGTGGACATGCCCAACAAGAAACCGCCCAGACTGGCAAGCACGTTCCAGAAGGCGTATTGGTCATCGTAGGATGAAACGCGGCGCAGCATTCCCTGCAAGCCTAACGGATGCATGGGTAAAAAGCAGAGGTTGGTGCCGATGAATGCCAGCCAGAAGTGGAGTTTGCCCAAGCCTTCGTAATACATGCGTCCGGTCATCTTAGGGAACCAGTGGTAGATGGCACCAAACATGCCCATTGCGATCGTGCCATAGACGATGTAGTGGAAATGCCCAACGACAAAGTAGGTGTTATTCACATGAATGTCGATCGGCACGGAACCCAGCATCACGCCTGTAATGCCTGCAAACAGGAACATGATTACGCCACCCAGGGCAAACAGCATGGGCGTTTCGAGCCGCAACTTGCCGCGCCAGACGGTGGCTGTCCAGGCAAAGATTTTTACGCCCGTGGGTACGGCGACGCACATGGTTGTGAACATAAAAATCATCCGCATCCAACCAGGAGTGCCGCTGGCGTACATGTGGTGTACCCAGACCAGAATGCTGAGTCCTGAAATGGCGATCGACGAAATCGCAACGACCCGGTAGCCAAACAACGGCTTGCGAGCGTAAACAGGCAGAATTTCGGAGAACACGCCAAAGATGGGCAATGCCATCACATACACCGCAGGGTGGGAATAGAACCAGAAAAAGTGTTGGTACAGCAGCGGATTGCCGCCTTTATCGGAATTGAAAAATGACGTGCCAAAGGTGAGGTCAAACAGGAGCATGACCGCTCCAGCCGTTAGCACGGGTAAACCTGCCAGTTGCAGCAGTTGAGCACTCAGCACCGTCCATACAAAGACAGGCATCCGAAAGTAGGTCATGCCCGGTGCCCGCATCCGCACGATCGTCGTGACAAAGTTCACTGCGCCCATGATGGACGACACACCCGATACCGCGACGGCTAAGATCCACAAAAACTGCCCGTTGATCACCTCTCGACCGGGGTTTTGAATGCTCACAGGCGGATACGACCACCAGCCTGCCTGAGCGGTGCCATTGGGCAGCAAAAAGCTACTCAGCAGCAAGAGTCCAAACACAGGCACCATCCAGAACGCCACGGCATTCAACGTAGGAAACGCCATATCGCGTGCGCCAATCATCAGCGGCACCAGGTAATTTGCCAGCCCGACCAGTGTGGGAAAGATCCACAGAAAGATCATGATCGAGCCGTGCATGGTGAACACGCCGTTATAGAGGGCACGATCAACCACATCCGATTTGGGCGTAAGCAGCTCTGCCCGAATGATCATGGCTAGAAACCCGCCAATCAGGAAGAACACAAACGACGTAACGAGATATTGAATCCCAATGACTTTGTGATCACGGCTAAACGAAAAATAGCGCCGCCATTCAGGGGGCTTGCTTTGGGGTTCTGACTCACTCCCATTACCCAGGTTTTCGACTGCAATATTGGACATCAAAAGTTGTTGGTTGTTAGTTGCTGGTTGTTAGAGGGAGGCAGAAGGCAGAGTGCAGGAGGCAGAAGGCAGGAGGCAGAGGCTAAAGGATGTAGCTTGCTTCTGCGGCACAGTAGGCTAAAGGCTAAAAGGTTGGTTCCTGAATCCTGGCGGCTCCTGAATTCAAAACTCAAAACTCCTTCCCCTACTCCCTACTCCCTACTCCCCTCCCCCATGTCTTTCTCAATCCCTTTCTTATCGGGCACTTCCTCATCAATGCCTTCTGGTGTGGGTTGGTTGACTAATGGCGGTTTGGCAGGAGGCACAGAAGCCCAGCCGACTTCGACGGGTTTGTTGGGTTCGCCGCGATAGTATTCGGAGTAGGCTTGATTGAAAGCAGGGGTGGGTTTGGTGGCAGCGGCTTGTTTGAGCCAGTTTTGATAGGTGTCCGGCGCTTCGACGAGGACATCTGCCTGCATCGCTGCAAAATAGGTGCCGCTGAACTGGGAATCTTCGAGCCGATATTTGCCTTTCAGGATGGGCGTGAATTCGAGGTCGATCGTGCGTTTGGGTAAAATATCTTGCTTCAGGCGGAAGGCGGGGACGTAGAAACCGTGCAGCACATCCTCGGAGTAGAGCGCGAGGCGAATGCGACGATCGACCGGAACGTGCAGTTCTGTACTGGTGACATTCTGCTTGGGATAGTGGAATGTCCACGCCCACTGTTTTGCGTTGACTTCGATTTCTTCGATCGGCTGTCCTTCCTCATCCAGAGTGGCGGCATAGGCAGGCTCCATACCCATGTGATGCAAATGCACTACGTCCATCGGTCCGCGAATGTTCATCTGGTTATACACGTTGAAGCTGCTGGTCACGATCCAGAGCACCAAAGCTACGGGAATCAGCGTCCAGACTACTTCTAGCGTGACGTTGCCTTCGATCGGCGGTCCATCACTGATGTCAAAACGGCTCACTTGACTGGTCAGAATCGCCAGCATCAACACGCCAAACACGCCCAGAAAGACGATCGTGCCCAAAACCACCAGAAAGCTGAACAGGTCATCAATGAGCAGCGATTCAGCAGTAGCCTGCGGGGGGAGCCAACTGTATGACTGTTGACCCATCCACAAGCTGACCAGGAAAACAAAGCCCGCATACCCAACCCACGGCCAATAACGCAATAGTCTCATCGCAATAAGCTCCTGTTGCCCCAATTCTGCTGACCTTCAGTTTGGTCAAATTTCAGTGAGTTACTTCAACACTTGGTTACTTCAACACAACATTGGGGTCTTGACCCAGGCGCAACAGTTGATCTGCCGTATTGTGGATGCCAAATTCGCCGCCCAGATGTGCTCCTAGAGTGCCCTGGAGGAACATAACGCCCAGAATGAAAATGCCTGTCAGCACATAGCTCCACTGCACCTGTCTGACAGTATCCTTTCGCCACACAAAGCGCTGAAAGCCTCGCCAAACCGCCATCCCAACGATGAGCGCCAGCAGCAATACACCGCCAAGACCATGCCAGAGCATCGTTTCCATCGCTCCCAAGCCCCAGGCACTTTTCACATCAGCAGAGGGCACTGCCAGCATGACTTCATAAAAGCCTGCCGCGACGGTAAAAAACGTGACGACGGCTGCCGCAACGACGTTATACCAACCGACATCAAAGAAATTCGATCGCACCGCATCGATCGACAAAAACTTGAGGATTGATTTCTCCAGCGGAAACAGCACGCCTGCAATGTCAAAGGCGATCGCGATGATGAATAGCCCCAGCGTAATGTGGACTAAGTTTGGATGAATGGGAATGGTATAGGGCAACCCATTGGCACCCAGTTGATCACCCACCTGTTGAATCAGTTCTGGGTTCATTGCAGCGCTCCGTCTCGAATGGCTTCCACTACGGGTACACTGTGCAGCCCATACACCCAAACCAATTTGTCGCCGAGATAGACTTGATAAAACACCAGCGCACTCAGCAGCACACCAACGCCAATAAACGGCATCGGTAATTTTTGCGGATCACGCGAGCGAATGATGAAGCGCCATGCGGTGATCGCGGCCAAAATTGCCGACAACGACCAACCCAGCAGCGTATGAATATTCAGCGCCGATCGTGCCGCCTCATACGGCTCTGCCAGCCCTGCCTCAACTTGCCCAAACAGCACCGCAATAAAAATGGAAATCGTCGCAAAGAACAGATTCCACCAACTCACCTCAAACAGTCGCGTATTGCGGGTGATTGCGCCTACCACGTCACAGAAGACAGCAAACAGCACCATTGCAATGACAAAGTGAACGACGATCGGGTGCAATGTATCCGGATAGGGAAGGTTGTGGTCATTCAGAGGAGGAAGATACTCAAACATGCGATTCTCCTTGGCGATCGAAGGCTAAATCACCAACTGTGATGCTCATGGTTCAACACTAAAGCCAATGCTTACAAAGTCTCTCACAGGCTTCTTGTACTTAATAGATATAGTAATCACATTCCACTCGCTGGTGCAGAAGACGCAGAGGAGATTAACGTCAGTCCGGGTTAAGCACGCTGAAGCGGTGCTGCTCGGCTGAAACACCGCAAACACGCTGGCGAGAGCTTGACATAAGCAACGATGGCGTAAGGGTTTCAGCTTATCCCGAACTCAGGTTCTCTCAAATTCTATTCAAAGTTCTGTTTTATGCCTTGCAAGCAATAGTCTTGCAAGCAACATATGTCTTGTAAGCAACATAGGTTTTTCTAGCTTCAAGATAGCTTGATAGAGAAGTTCAGGGCATGCAGGAGAAAACCTATGGGACTGGCTCCCGAAAGTTTGGTAAAAAGGGCGAAGCGGCGTATACGATCGTATACAATTCTTCCTCTAACCTATCGCCTGAAATATGGAGACCTGGGTAAGTACCTTGCTTACTCTTGTTACATACCTGGATGGGTGCAAGAAAATGAATCTGTAGCGCTTGCCCAGGCTGTCTATAGCTTGCCACCAAACCCCGTTGTTGTGGAGGTTGGCTCTTTTGTCGGTAAGTCTGCCGTTCTGCTAGCAGGCGCACGGAAGTTGCAGGGGAGTGGACATGTGCATTGCATCGATCCCTTTGATGCGTCGGGCGATGAGTTTTCGGTACCATTTTATCTACGAGTAGCAAAGCGCCGCCGGATACCCCTTGATCAATGGTTCGCAGAAAATATAGCACGCGCTGGGCTGACTGACTGGGTGAAGGCACACAAAGCTACCGGACAAGAAGTGGGTAAAACCTGGTCTACGCCGATCGACCTGCTTTACCTGGATGGTGATCAGTCGCCAGTAGGTGCCCGCGAGACCTATGAATTTTTTGCGCCGCATGTAAAATCCGGTGGCATGATCGTGCTGCACAACACCGCAGAACGTGAGTACGATCCGGGGCACGACGGTCATTACCGCATCTGTCAAGAGTCAATTCGGCAACCAGACTATACAGATGTTTACCGGGTTGACATGATGACGTTTGCTCACAAGGTATAGGCATCTCTCCGATGGCTTTACGAAAGATACCCGCACTACGTTGGGTCATTTCTTTTGTAAAAATCGCCACTACCTAATACCAATTAAATATGAAGCTGCATCAAAATGGAGGTGTCCCCTTTGAGCCCATGAGCTATGCAAGGACGACCCTTCCGCGTCACCGCGACAGAAAGTTTGGCACAGTTAGAGAAATCCCTGGAAAAGGCTCGCACGGTGAGCCAACAAGAACGCTTCCAGATGCTGGTGTGGTTAAAGCAGGGTGTGGTGAACAGTCGCAGTGAGCTAGCGGCACGCTGCAACCGCAACCCCTCCACCCTTAAGCGCTGGTTGGTGCGCTACCAGCAAGGAGGATTGAGCGCGTTACTCGCCACTGCGCTTCTGGTTATTGCTTAAACAACAACACGCTGGGCAAATCTGTCCAACGCTCGAAGCACTACGCCAACGGCTGTCCTCAAAACTCGCGGTGATCGCCTCTGAAACGATTGCGTCATTGACCACCTACGACTTCATTCTCGAAGCCCTATTGCGCGCAACTTCATATTAAAACGGTATAAGGTTCGTGCGTGATGCTTTGAGGCTCGATGATAAATGGTTGAGGTTCAACGGTGAATGGTTGAGGTTCACGCTTGATGTTTCAGGGTTCGTGCATCATGCTCCAAGATTCGGCGATGTAGCTTGTTTCTCTGTAGAAGTATGGTTGAGGTTCGCGCTTAATGTTTCAGGATTCGTACACGATGCTTTGAGGCTCGACGGTAGATGACTAGAGTGCGTGCATGATGCTCTGAGGGTCAACGATCGCTCAGTTTTGATGGGTTGAGATGGAGTGATGATCATTGACCATTTGCGGCTGGGGTAAGTAGACCGTGCGAATGGGGTAGGGGATGTGGAAGCCTGCCTCGTCACATGCTTGCTTAAGCGCGACGATCGCCTCACTTTGAATGCGGCGCACCTGCACTTTCTGCGGCAGTGTCCAGTAGCGCACCACGAGGTCGATCGCGCTGTCACCAAACCCGACCACATCCACTTCGATCGCAGGCTTGGCTAACACGCCCTCTACATCTGCCAGAGCGTTGATCAGTACCTGTCGAGCTTCGGGGAGTGGAGTGTCGTAATGCAGCCCAATTTCTACATCGGTGCGGCGAGAGGCGTAGTGGGTGAGGACATGCACCGGACTGGTGAAGACGATCGCGTTGGGAATCACCACCCGCTCATCGGTGTAGGTGCGAATTTGGGTAGACCGGATGTTGATGGACTCGACGGTGCCTTCGTAGTCATTGATGATGATTTGATCGCCCACGCGAAAGGGTTCGTTGAGCAGCAAGAGGATGCCCGCCAGAAAGTTCTTGAAAATATCCTGAAAGGCAAAGCCGACCGCAACGGAACTCAAGCCCAGCAGACCGATGATGTCGCCCAACCGTAAGCTGGGAAAAACCAGGGTGCAGGCGACGAGGATACCCACAACCCAAACCGCAACAGAACTAACTTGCACCAGTAGCATTCGCAAAGACGTGCTGCGAATCAGGCGCTCTGAACTGGTTTTGAGGATGCGCTTGACCAACCGAACGCTGTACCGCGTGATGACCAGGACAATCAACGCCAGGATCAGTGCTGGTAGAAGGTCGATCGCACGGCTCACCCAGGTCAGCAGGCTACGGTTAACGGTCTGAATCAGTTCATTCATGCGGCAAACAGCGAAAGAGCGCAACTGCACTTACCGCAACACCAAACGCGGCAAGAATGCCTAAAAGGGTAGCGCGATCGACCGCCTGAACGGTTCATACCAGAGGCGCAAAGACTCCATTGGCGAGGCAAGAGGAACCGGGTTTCTGGATATGGAGTGGAGGGGCGATCGCACCACTTCGTGGAGAACCCCGGTTTCTAGACACGCGAATGATCCAGGCTACCGAGAGAGGAACCGCCACAGTTTTTGGAGCCAATTTTCCTGGTTGCGGTTCTAGGATGTGAGTTTCGATCGCAACTCTTCAAGGTTTTTGCGAACAAGAACCGTATTGGGATGGTCTATCCCTAACTGTTGCTTGGCAATATCTAGTGCCTGCACATACATTGGTTCGGCTTCACTTATGCGTCCTTGAGATTCGTAGAGTGATGCAAGGTTGTTAAGGCGGGTTACCACAGCGGGATGGTCTTCCCCCAGCAAGCGTTTGCTCATTTCTAGCGCCTGCACATACATTAGCTCTGCCTCGCTGGTGCGTTCAAGGGCGCGGTAGAGATTTGCCAGGTTGTTGAGATTGGTTGCCACATTTGGGTGGTCTGTCCCTAACTGCCGCTCTGCAATATCTAGCGCTTGCATGTAAAGCGGTTCTGCTTCGCTATAGCGTCCTTGAGATTCATAGAGTCCTGCCAGGTTGTTGAGATTGGTTGCCGTAGCCTGATGGTCTATCCCTAACTGCCGCTTCACAATGTCTAACGCCTGCACATATAGTGGTTCTGCTTCGCTATAGCGTCCTTGAGATTCGTAAATCGATGCCAAGTTGTTGAGATTGTCTGCCACAGATGAATGGTCTTCACCCAGAAGACGCTTGCCCGTTTCCAGTGCCTTTATACACAACGGTTCTGCCTCGTTGTAGCGTCCTTGATCCGCATAAAGTCTACCAAGCCAGCCTAAGCTATTCACCAAGTCAGTTTCTTGACCGAGTTCTGCTTGCAAACCTTCGGCTTTGCGAAAATAACTGATCGCTGCTTCCATCTCTTTCTGATAGTCGATCGCGCCACCTCGTTGCAGTCTACCCACATAAACCTGTCCCATCTGGCTGTACAGGCTTGCTAATAAGGGGTCTTTAGGCTGGTTTACTTCAGTTTGGGCAATCAGCGCCTTCAGGTCTTCCAGAGGCAGCAGATGATCGTCGTCTGCCGATAGGTTCAGGTCGTCGAGGACGGGACGGATAGCTTCAATTTCGCTACTCCGCACGGCAACCGATTTGCGTGAGGTAAAGCGAAACACGCCTTTGCGCCAGCTCCAGAAGTCGGGGGCATGGCGAGCCAACTGTCCCAAAAGCTGGTGCGTGACCCAGAGGACGATGGGGAAGTGAAAGTCGCGCAGTGCTTCCCGTGTCCATTGAAGGTAGCCGAAGAAAATCTCTTGCTCGGAGCGGTCTTCGCCCAGCTTGAGGAAAAACAACTGCTCGGTTCCGGTGATGGTGACAACAGTGCGTTCACCGTTGCGAAGATACTCGTCCTCCTGCACTTTCGTGCGAATGGTCTGCGTGAGGCTGGGTTCACCGCGCTGAATGGGTAGGCGAACGTTGCGGATGTCGGGCGCGAGTTCGGCTTCGTAGCGATCAATGATTTCGTCGCGCAGGCGGTTGTCATCGCAGGCAGCGATCAGCAGGCTCAAGGTGCCCTCACTCGCTTCGATGCTGACGATCAATTCGTCGTAGGCTTCTTCATTTTGCTCGTCGGGGTCTACCCGGTTTGCATCAATGGGCATTGAGGTCATACCCCCGATCGCTCAACAACTCAACGACGATGGGATGCACATCGTACCAGACCTTATGGTTACGGTATTCCAGTAGTGTCAGTTCGTGCAGCAAGTCCAGAAATTCCCTTTGAAGCGGATCATCGGGTTCAAAGTCTTGATACACCTTAAACAGAATCTCGTAACCAACCTTGCCGATGGTGAGCGCAAAATCGTTGCGAATGTTGTTGACAGCTTCCTCAAGAATGCGATCGTTAATGATGATCGCGGCATTCTCTGGTTCTCGGCGCACCTGTCGCAAACAGATTCGACAGCACTCGTTGGCAATGCGAATAATTTCGCGCAGCACCCCACCACTGTAGCGAATGAGCGTTTCAGCCGTCGCTCGATCAAGCAAGCGATCAGGAATGCGTTTATGCAGAACTTCGCAGAGAACGTTCATCATCGCAACATTGGGCACTGCATCTGGGTTGTGGCTCTCTTCTCGAGAAAACAGCTTCAGCACAGGCATCTGCTCAATTTGGTTATTCGTTTCCGTCCGCACCACTGTACGAATTTCACCATCTCGCAGCGTTGCCATCGGAATCGTGTAGATGATGTGGAATCCCGGCAAACACAGGGTTTTAACATTGTCACGAAAGATCGGACGAACCACAGCGAGTTCTAGCTTATCCAGGTCGTCGATAATGACCAGAATCGTCTTTTTGGTTGCGGCTTGAATTGTTGCCGCGATCACATTTAGTTGCCCCACCAGTTCCGAGGCATTGCGCTCAAACTTCTGCTTAATTTCGCGCCGCACACCTGCATTTGTTTGTAGCTTCAAGGTGACAGCTTTCAGGAGGTCAATGCCAAACGAGGCTTCCCCTTTCAGTTCTTTTGTATCGGTCTGCGTCTGTTCGGCAAACCACTTGTAAATCACTGCTTGCGTCGCTTTGGGAATTGCCACCTCATGCTTTTCAGCCTCAATCATGAGGTTAAGCGCGATCGCAAACAAGATATTGACATGATCCACATCCGAGTTTTCTACCGTAGCCGCAATTGAAAACATCACGGCAAAGTAGTGATTACCCAGCAACGGGCTGCGGCTAAACTCTGCCAGCAGCGTTGACTTACCACAGCCGCGATGCCCCGAAAAAATCACCTTGCTGGCAACAGAACTGGTGTCTTCAATGAGCTGCACCAGTCCCGCGATCGTGTCCTCGCTGTAGTCCACATGGAAGCGATCGAGATCCTTCTGGTCGAGCAGAGGTCCCAGTTCGAGGTTGCGGTAAGCGGTTTGAAATTCGGTAAGCAATGAATCAGGCATGATCTAACGTTCGATTGAACCGTAGGGGCAGGGCATTGCCCTGCCCCTACGCCTATCATCGTTCATGCTTCAGAGGATATCGCACTTTACTTGAGCCAATCAAGTAAGATCCCGGTCATGTGTGAGGTCATACCAATTCTCTAAATTCCGGTTACAAATCCTCGTAGGGGCGAACGACCGTCATTGGTTTCAACTTAAGCTAACTCTTTCAAGAGAGGCAATACAATTTAAGCCGGTGAGATTGAGATTAGGAGGACAAGCCATGGCTCGGAGTCGTCCTTGGTTCAGTGCAAATG
>JAHHHL010000078.1 GCA_019359375.1 Lyngbya sp. HA4199-MV5 | reverse complement strand
GTGTCTTTGTTTATGTCTACTGCTTCATTCAACGAATGAAGCAGTCTGTGTGCGATCGTCCGGAAAATGAAATCCCTCGCCCATCTCCCTGACATTCCTCGCCAGTTGTATTGTCACTTAACACTGGGTACTCAACTGACTTACCAGGCGGCTTATCGCAAGATTCCACTGTCCTTGGTGGGGACTGGGCTGTGCGTGTCCGCCTGGTTACTCACCCAGACACGGCGCGATTATCGCCGCCAGTACGAAGAGTGGGAGCGCCAAACACGGCTGCAGCAAGGGCAGCTGCAGGCGATCGCCCATCATGCCGAACTGGAAGGCTATCAACAGGTGGCTCAGTTACAGGCAGCCGAACGGCTTTACCCCCAGATGGCACCCTATCTGTCAGATGTTCAGGATGCCGACTATCAGGAAGTATCAGCACCACAACCGCAGGCTACCCCGCAGCCACAGGCCGAAACGGCTGCACCTGGGCCACCAGCGATGCCTGTCACACCCGCGTCTGCTTCGACGACTGACACCACCGCGTATCTGCAAAACTTCCTCGAATATCCAGGACTGTTGTTTGGTGGCATGGGTGCCGGGAAGAGTTGGACGGCGCGTTACCTGGTCATGCAAAAAGTACGCGCGAGTCATCAAGTGATTTTGCTGGACCCGCACGCCGCCAACCATGAGTGGAAAGGGCTTCGCCATATCGGTGCCGGGATGGACTACGGCGCGATCGCGGAGTTCCTGCGGTGGTATCTCGACGAAATCGAGCGTCGCTACCAGGAGTTCAACCGCTCGGGTTTAACCGAAGAAGACTGGCAGGAGTCTCTACGGCAGCAGCAGCGCATTACCAGCGTGGTGTCGGAAGAAATGACGAACTGGGCCGACCGGCTACCGGGTGATATCGACAGTAAGTTCTTCAAGTCCGCGATGAGCGACAGCCGTAAGGTGCTGATGCCACCGTTGTTTGTCGCGCACGATCGGACGTTGTCAGCGCTAGGGGATGCGAAAGGCATTGCCCGTTTACGGGATGCGGCCCTGCTGGAATTGGAGCTGATGCCGACGATTCACCCGACCACGCGCAAGCCGGTCTCCAGTGGCAAAGGCAAATTGAAGCTGCCGGGGCATGCGGAATGGTTACCGGTGGAGTTGCCTCAAATTGAGCGCAAAATCACTGACTTCACGCTATGGACACAGCCAGCCACGCCCGCGCCACCCGTCTCACCACCAGCACCAGCAGCGCCAAGCCAGACACCGGATTTGCGGACGCAATTGGTTGACTTCTTGAAAGATTGTTGGCAGGCAGAACCACCACCAGACGAGTCTGCTTCTACCCGCAGTCGTCTGGATGCTCTGCCAACCAGCGACCTTAAAAACTTAGGCGTTTACCTGCGCAAGAAAGGGCAAATGACGGTGCGGGACGTGAAGAAAAGTTGGGGTAAAAACAACGGCTTGAACGGTGAACAGGTGTCGGAACTGCTGCTGGAATTAATCAACCTCCACCTGATTGAAACCTTTTCAGACGGCACTTCCCGTGCTGAGTGGGTGCGCTGGCTGGAAACCTAGACAGAGTGGTGATTACGTCAATTGCCGTGTGCCGTACGGCACTGTTACGGCAGTCAACACGGCAGGTTTACGGCAGTCAACACGGCATTGGTTACGGCACTTTTGGAGAGACATTTTCTAACACTATGTTTAATCAAACCAATCCTGTGATCGTCCAAATTCGGCGTGAGCTGCGCGGTCAACTCCCCGACGAGTGGCTTGAAGAAGTGATCTCGATTCTGGAGTATCAATTGACGTATCAAACGCTGGACGAGTTGGCGACCAATGACCTGCTGAAGCTAAGACTGGGAGCAAGCTTAAGTCCAGCGCTGCATCACCTCCTGTCGGAGGCGATCACGCCTGCTAGCCAGTCAGTGGATGGGTCGATCGCACCACCTCAAACTTTCCGGCTGCCCTGGCAATGAGCCTCGCTTGCTGGAGTCAGCCAGCAACTGATGGCAACGCCGCTTGACCAAAGTGACGCCGCGACACGCCTTCAGCTGAGGCAGCGCACCCGGCTCTCTACTGGACGACAGCTTGGCGGCGACCGCTGTTTCTGTCTGAATCCCCCTTCGAGTGCCGTGCGAGTTCCCACCAGCGAACGATTGGTTTCAGCAGTAGTGCTGCTAGTCTACGAGGGGTCGTCTGTCGGCTCGACCCCAGCGATGCAATGGAACACTTAATGCAGGTAGAAACTGATGGCCACCGAACAAGAGCTGCAAACTCTGTTTAATCAACTAGATCGTGATCAAGACGGCAAAGTCTCCCTGAGTGAGCTGTTCTTAAGTTCTGGCTTAAGTGCCGTTATCGAAGCCGAAACCGCTACCCGTAGCCCCCAGGCGTTATTAGCACAGTATGATGCCGACGCAGACGGTCAGCTTACCTTTGCAGAGTTAAAGCAAGCCGTTGAGCAAGCAAGTAATTTAACCTAGCAATCAAAGCAGATCAAGACGCAAGACTGTGCAACCTTGCCCCAAAGGCGTTATGACTCGCATGGGCAAACGCGAGCAGCAACAGCAGGCGCTTCGCTAAGCGCTGCTTTGACTGGCGGTGCCCCTGCCTCAGCTGAGCGAACCAGGCGGTCGACTCACCGCTCGCAACCTGGCTCAAGCCCTTGGTGCGTGATCGATCGCCGAGGGCGGTTGTGGTATTTCTGCCTTTTCTGCTTGCGTTCTCCGATGCATGACCAGGGTCAATAAATCAGCAATCTGCTTAGCATCCTGAAACAGTCGTGCTTTTTCCTGCGGTTCAAAGTATTGTCCCAAGCCCTGGCTCAGCATCACCTCAAATTCTCCTGAAACAAGGAAATTGCCATCCATGATGACCTTGCTGCGGCTCCAATAGCGATAACGTGCCAGTGTTGTGCAACACGCGTGGACCAGGGATTTTAGTTCCGCCTCTAAATCTTGGTACATATCGGCGGCAATCACCTCATTCAGCACGAAGTCAATGCCAGCAGCGCACAACTCAAACCGGAACAAAAAAAGAGACACGTCATTGCCAGCGAGATTCCGCATTTTGTTGCCTTGCTTCATTGCCTTCAAGCCCAATGGACTCCACCACCTTTGACCCTAACTGAACGAAAGACCCCATTGCAACCGGTCGGCATGGCGTTCGAGTTGAATGGCAGTAGGCCTGGTTTTGTACCAGTGGCGGGAGCGCCCCTAGCATGACTCGCTGCCACACACAGGACGGTCAAGGTGAATAGCGACCATCTTTGATGTTTGACTCGACGGCATCTCAGGTCCATCACCGCTCGTGCCATCGTGAAGCACTCCTTTGATATACAGTACATTGGCCCTTCTGCTGGGGGGTGCAACTGACCAAGCGGACTTAAGAACGGTTAAAAGTCCTATCGGGTTTAAGTTCTACAGCTTGAGCGAGTCCAAGCTTTGAGACTCTGAACTATCGTTGGACTAACCAGCTTCAATGTGGCAGTTGCGTAAGCACTGTTGGACTGTTGACTGTTCCATTGGCTTATGAGAGTCAGCAACAGATGGTGAGATGCCGTGTGCCCTTAGTTTGATATGCTCTTACCGTCTCTCTTGGACAACAGGCAGCACTGAGGCTTTGTTGAGCTAAATTTGGGTCACTTAATCGTTGGGTTGTAGTCTGAAAAGACTAACTGCTCGTAGAAAGGGGTCTGAGTTTAACTTCGTTGCGACTCAAACCCCTAGACAAGGGGACAAGCGCACTTAGGATGGCAACTTCCACCAATTTCGCGCTTTGGCTGTCCGATCACGGCGAGTCATCAAGTTGTAGGTCTTGTCTGCGGTTGCAACGGATTGTCCCATCATTGTGGCAAGTGGCTCCTTTTGGCTGGGATCGCCGTGCATTCTTTGGTGCGTAATGACAAGATTGCGGAAGAAGTGAGGATTGACGCGCTTCGGCTCCTGGAATAGAAACGACGTCGCTTTATAGACCCGATGCGTGACAAAATTACCAAGTAAACTTTCCGTGAATGGTTTACCCATAGCCTCAGGATGAGCCCGGGAACCTACCAGTGCAAAGACCTGGTTGTGTCCTTGAATCGACATTTTGGGTCGCCAAACCTTGAACCACTCATCTAAATCTTCGGTGAGATGTTCTGGTAGTTGGAACTCCTTGCCTTCACCAGTTTTCGAGCCGATCTTGTGATCCTCAGGTGCTTGTTTGACCCAGTAACCATCCGCTTCCCTAAAGAGCGTTTTCCCCAGTTCCAGTTCTCTAATTTCCCGTTGCCTAATACCACAATAAACTAAGATAGCGACAATAAGATAATGCTGCCAGGCACTGATAATAGCCCGATCAGAGCGCCCTGCTGTACCACGGCAGGAGCCATTTTCCCGATAGTATTTGCGTCTGGGGGCACAACATTGTTTCAAATAAGCGACAAGTTGCTCACATTCTGCAAAAGTCAGAAACTTCTCCTCTTTTTCCGCCTCAATGTTAGTCCCTTCTATCTTGCGCTTAAGGTCTAAATCGCGTCCGTAGTCTCTTAAGGTCGTAATGGCGGTCACATCTTCATACTTAAGCTTTTTAGAGCGTTTGTGATGCAGCCACTTAGCGATAATGAGGCTGGCGGCAGCATATTGTCCTGCCCAAGCATAGGTATTCCTCCGCTCATTAATGCCCCAGCAAACAAATTCTTCTAAAAGGTCCCTATCTGCCATCAACTCTAAACACAGATCTTCTAGCGGAAACCCTTTATATTGTTTCAGCCAGCCCAGAAAACGTAAGATATCGCCGCGCCGCGTTCGGAATGTCACCGCTCGAAGGGGGAGATCTTGGCGTTTCGAGACCTCCTTAGCGGTCAGAAAATAACGCAAGCCATAGTCTGGCAACCAGTCTGTTGTTTTTTTGGCGAATTTTTGCAAGCGCGTCAAATTAAAATTCTTTTCAGTGAGTTCTCGTGGTCCGACTTCTAACTGTTTGAGCAACGTTGCATTGAGTTCAGCTTCCTTAAGTGTGTAGGGCTCGGCTTTCCGCCAACGGTTGCCTCTGCGCGCTCGCGTTAAATTGGCAAACGGTTTTTGCTTTGCGCCATTGCCCAGTCGCGGTGCATACTTGCCGTCTGCCACAGCTGGTAACTCAGGTCCACTGGGATAGAGTTTCTCACTCTGTAGCCAGGCTAGAAAGCGTAGGAGTGACGACTTATAGCCCCTAAAAGTACCGTGCACTATGGCTTTCGATTCAAGTGGCACTTCTGTGTTGGTCATAAAGATCGTCTCGATGCCCCTAAAATTTTCAACCCGGAACTACTGCAAAACCAGATCCAGCTTCTTCAGCGCCACCGCTGAGAAGCCAAATTGCGGTAGCACGTACAGCCTGAGTGCTGACCGTAGATTATTGACGAGAGTGCGGTTACCCTGACAACCCTCAGAGTTGATAAAACGTTCAAAGGCATAAAGCAGCGTCCCCTCCGGCTTCAAGGTGTTTGAGGTGATATGTGCAGGCTTCAGTAGACCATGCGTTGTGAGCAACGCCTTCAACTCATCGGCTAAAGCTGGATGACTGACGAAGTCTTCTGAGCGAACCAACTCTTCTACAGACCGGAGCAGCACCATTGTTTGGTCCATTTTTTGTTCCTCGTCTAAATACGCTAGAACAAAAATACTACATTAAACGCAACGCAGGAAATGTTAGTAACGATTGCTGTCGTTTTGGCAAGCTTGCACTCATGTCTTGAAATGCTTGGTCACTCTAGCTTTAGCTTCACGCACTCCAATGAGCTGCTGAAAACTTTTCCAACATTTCAACAAGCGGATGGAGCTCCATTTGTGCAATTTGGTATCACGGTAGTCTTGAAAGGCTTTCTAGGAGACCTAAGGGTAGAGAGGTGGCAACCAAGTGCCACAGGACGGCTAGAACCTTTTGGGTAAGCTTGCTGCCCCCACAGCAGCAGCCTAGAGGACCCGTTAACACGGCGATCACCCTGCTCAACTGGCTTATTTTACCCAGCAAAGGCTAAGTTGCAGCTACGACCATCGTTACTGAGTCTGCTGCGTCGCTTGGCAGCTAACTATCTGTCGTGCTTCAATCGACAGGGGCCAATTGTTTAAGCTGTATTTGGGGTCTGATCAGCTTCGTTCCGCTACTCCCCAGACCCCATACCGACATGCTTGATGCAGTTGAAAGACGGTTGAGTGAATGCCCCCCGCAGTTGCAATTGCTCAACTGTAGTGATGAACTTTTAATGCAGGATCGGGAACAGATGAAGCCTAATTTTTGGACAACGGAACAGATGGATCGGTTGTTAGAAGAAGGTTGCCTAACCAATCGTGATCGCGCTTTTTTTGGTATTCTCCGCTATCTCGGTGCTCACCCTTACAGTGTCTATCAACTAACAGTGCATGATGTCGATTTGATAGGGCGGTTAATTATTTTCAACCAGTCTAATTCTAAGACAGGAAGGACTCACTATGTCGCGATACCAGAGCCGCTTTATCAAATTTTGCTGTGTTATCACCCTTCTTCGGAGACGCTGTTTCCTGATTGGTATGGAGGTTGTAAGAGAGCCTCCTTGCAAGCCACTATGATTTTGCAGAAAGCATGTTTGCGAGTAGGATTACCTCGCATCACGCTTCATTACTTTAGAGCTTGGCTGTGGCAAGAGCTGTCAAACTATCAATTCTGAGAGCGTTAGTTAATCTCCAGACGGCATCATGCCTTGTTGCCAGTTCATTGTTATCCAACAAGGTTGATGAGTGCTAATGACGATCTTTGTAAAAGAAGCCACTACCGTTAGCCGTTAACCCTAAAGGCGATCTCCCCCTTTACCTTGCTTAGCTTTGCACAACTTTAGACTGCTACGCGCTCTACTGCGGGCCCGGCAACTAACCACGAAGAAAGTGAGCATTAGTAGAAGCTACCAAATTGACTTCATTTTGATGAAATGGCTCACTTCTAAACGAATCGTTGCTAGACCCCCAGATGTGCCAGTTTTAGATGGATCTCCAGCAAGGGAGGCGTAGATTTACCCTGGACGGGTGGATCTCCAGATAATCTCTGTACAATAAATTATTAGGCGGCGGGAGTCCTCGGCTGACGTAACGAGAATCAACTGGAACATACATGCCCTTTCAAAACAACTATGCAAACCTGGTTTCCCAGAAGAGCGAAGCGCATACCCGCCTGATTCGGGACTACGACGGCCCGAACCCAGACTTCGATTACATCGTGATCGGCTCGGGGATCGGCGGCAGTATCGTGGCGGACGACTTGGCCGACCGCAACCCGGGGAAACGCATCCTCGTCGTGGACACCGGCTCGTTCGTCTACCCGACCCACGTCTACAACGTCAGCCGGATCTCGAACAGCGCGGTGGCGGGGCACTTCGGCGCGGACAACTTCCTGCAGACGGAAACGCCCCAGCACTTCATCGGCGGCAAGCCGCAACTCGTGTTCGGCGGGCGGTCTATCTTCTGGTCGGGTCTCATCCCGCAGCCGCAGGATTGGGAGCTGGACTTCTTCCCCGACACGATCCGGACGGCCTTGAAGGACGAATACCTGGATCTTGCCGGTAAGCGGATGAACGTGTCGTTGACGTTGGGCAGCAAGGCCAGCGAGCTGGTCGCCCACTTCCGCAACAGCCCGATTGCGGACGATTTCCATATCGACCAGACGCCGCGGGCGTTGCACCAGCCTTACCTGCTGGCGGACGGCACGCCGGCGAGCAAGCTCTTCGTCGAGCCCACGGGCGTTTTCAATACGGCCGAACTTCTCATCAACCAGACCGGGCTGAACAGACCCGAACTCGACCTCAACGGCCGGGGGCTGTTCGTCAAGTTGAACAGCTTCGTCGAAGCCGTCAACAGTGTGCCCCAGGACTGGTACGAGGTGAAGACGACCAACACGGTGACGGGGGAACAGCGGAGCTTCTACACGCAGAAGGTGGTCATTGCCGCTGGCTCGACGGAAAGCCCGAAGTTGATCAACCGATCCTCCGTGTTCCAAACGTTGCCGGCCGACATCAAGCAACTGGTGGGCTTCGGCCTGACGGATCACCCCGTGTCGAGTGAGTCTCAGGCGTACGTCACGTCCGTGGGCAACCCCCGCATCGACATCGCGCCGGACGACCACGCGAAAATCATCTTCTATTCCAAGGGAAAACTCGACACCAACGGCCACGTCCGGTACCCGTTCAACATCGAGATGAACGTCAACCACGAGTACTGGCACTTGCGGAACAACGACCCGTCGGCGGGCCTCGTGGCCAACGACCCGAACCGCACGCGGGTGGACATCAAGTTCAGCTTCGCCAACTGCCTCGACGACCAGAACGGCATCTACTCGCACGCCAACGACGGGTACACGCCGTACATTAGTTTCAAGCGGTTTGCCGATCTCAACGACCTACTCAATTCGCGGTTCCCAGCCGTTGCCGGCTGGCAAAAGAACACTGCCGACTTCATGACGCTGCTGAACCAAACGCGGGACCGCATCTTCAACGAGTTCAACGACGTGCAGGTACTTACGGAACCCTACGGCGGTTTCTCCGGCGAGCAATGGCCGTTCGGCTGGGGGACGGTCCACCACGCCTGCGGCACACTGCGGATGCCGTGGAAGGCTAATCGCAACTCGGCGTTCAATTCTCGATCCGTCGTTGACGAGAACCTAAAAGTCCACGGCACCACTGGCCTCTACGTCTGCGACATGTCCGTGCTCCCCATCAGCACGGCCGCGAATCCCGTGCGAGCGTTGGCCGGTCTGGCGCTGCGGCTCTCGCACCATCTCAGCTAGACACCGAACCAAGCGCTGCACCTGACCGGAGAGCTGTAGGCTCTTCTGCGCCCACAGCTCTCCGGGTGCGGCCCCGGCAGGTGAGCTGTGTCGTTATCCCAAACACTGCCGAAAATGCTTGGAAGTCGGCAATGGTTTTCTATCTAGGGGTCGAGCCGAGATATGTGTAGCGACCTGCAATCATAAAGGCTCAAACCTGCAATCGTCGCATTTTCAAACCAGGATTAGTTGCAACTATAATTTCACCTCAACCAGGATTAACTGCAATTGAGCCAGCGCTCCTTTGCAACCAACCTGCAATCATCCATGTCAGCCAGGATTAACTGCAACTGAAGGCAGGCAAGAAAACGGTCGTTTTCTTGCCGATGCTGCAAGCCTCTCTGAGAGACCGAGATGCCCCTGTTTTGGTGTCAAGAAAGCCGTCTATGTTTCAAAATCAACGAATCCAGAAGCGCCACGAGTTTCTGGACGCTGCCTGAACTGCTTTTCCTCTACTCCTGAACAGCAACGGGTTCAGCCTATTTGCAATTAATCCTGGTTTGAGCGGATGATTGCAGGTTCGTTGCACCTTAATCTCGGCTCAGTTGCAACTAATGCTGGTTTGAGCGTTTTTATAATTGCAATTAATCCTGGTTTGAAATTGTCTTGATTGCAGGTTTGAGCGATTAGTATTGCAGGTCGCTACAGATATGGGCAAAAAAATGCAACATCAGCTGGAAAGCCTTGCTCATATTGAGTCGTAAAGACTAGATCGCAATACGACTCAGTATCAGGACTGCTGCTGCTGCTGCTGCTGCGCTTGGCGCTAATCGGCTATCGTGCTGCTATCGACCGGGTCCAGTTGTTTGAGCTGTAGGTGTTTGCGCCCCAGCACCAACTCAAACGTATCACCTGGCTGGAGCCCCATTTGCTGGGTATAGGCGGTCCCGATCAACAGGTGACCATTCGCTTGCACCGCAATCTGGTAACGCGCACTGCGCCCATCCCGACCACGCTCAACGGCTGGTTTGTCCAGGGCAATGCCTTCCGCTTCAACCAGAGCCTGCAGAAACTGCAACAGGTTGACGCGCTCCCCACCACCTTTCGTGACGGTGTAATAGCCGCAGGCTTTGGCTTTCTGAGTCTTGCTCAGGGTTGCTAACGTCTTTACCTTCTGCAGTAACGCCTCCCCGGTGAGGGGTTCGCCTGTCTTCTGTTTCGCCATGTTGCTGCTTTACTGCCCAAAATCTGCACTCTTATCATGCTGGATTATGGGTCACCATGATTGACTGAACACGATCGCGATCGTCGAGTCAAAGAAGTGTAGTGAATGGTCGCACAGCAAGCGGTTTTGAGGGGTGTACTAGTGGCTTGGACTAAAGTTGGACTTTTTGGGCTCCGAAAGCGGTAGTACAGAGACCGATTTAGCCGATTTGAGCGGCTGAAACCCTTATACCACGTGGCACTTCTGCTCCCCTATAATAGCAGTTAACCAATGAAAGCGTTGCTGCAAGAGCCTTTGAAGTTCATCGTGATACCAAATTGCACGAATGGGTCTCCGACCCGATAGTGGTTCAGTTCTGAGTTGTTTGGCTTGTTCAATCAAGGTGTTTTCGCTTGATTGTTGAGAGGAGGATGCACGACTGTCTGACTATGATTGTTACTGCTCTGCATTCCCTGGGCTTGGTTCCACAGCAAGATGCCCATCATGGCATCAAGTGCCCCGGCGTTACTCTGGTTACCACCTACCACAATGTCGGGAATAATTCGGACGTTGCGATCGCCAATCACTTGCATCAATTGCATTGCAGTGTAGAACTGAGCACCCACCGCGTTCACACCTGCTTGATACGTGTCCGCTTGTGCCTGTCCCGTAACGCGAATTGATTCTGCTTCTCCATTTGCCTGACTGATTTTTGCTGTCGCTTGCAGTTCGGCAATGGTCACCCCTTGCTCGGCTGTGACGATTTGTTGTTGAATATCAGCCAGGGCAGTTTCTCGTACTAACTCTTGCCGCTGCGTTTGAGCAGCACGTTGAGTCATGTAGGTCTTCTCCTGCTCTTCAGCCAGCTTGCGATCGGTCAACGTTTGCATTAACTCAGGTGGTGGTGAAATCAACCCAATGAGCGTATCCACTGCCTGCACATCATATGCGCGTAATGCCTGACGGATATATTCCGCTGCTTCTGACTGCCGCTCACTCCGTGCCGTGAGAAAGTCAAGAATGGTATACTCCTGTGCTGAATTGCGGAAGTAGTTCCCCACGATCGGACGTAGCACCTGATCTACCAGATTCTGCATTGATCCCAATCGCGAAATCACTTTGGGTGCATCCATTGCGCCGACGTGGATCACCTGAAAGACTTCTAAATCAAAGGTGAACCCATCAAACGAGAGTAATTTAAGCGCCGAGAGTGAAGAATCATAGCCGTGCTCCCCTTTAAATCGCTGGGTAAAATTGATCACAATATTCGTTGTGGGCACCAATTCTACTTTCATGATTTTGGTATTTAGGGGATGTTTCCCCGTGTGTAAGGACTCAATCCACACCCCTTTATCACCTCGACTCACTAGATTGCCGTGCGTGAAGGCTGCGCCACTAATGTCTTCGTGTGCTTGCCCGACGTAGGAAATGACAACGCCCACATACCCGATCGGCACTTCCGTCATTGGCACTTGTTCCACCTGCACAAACCAGGGGTTTAGGTTCCATGAGCCGGAGAGCATCACCTGTTCTTGCAAGCCTCTACGCCCCCCTCGATTCATAAAAACTTGAGCACTCTGAAAGTTGTCATGACCTGGCACGATCGCTCCAGCAATCTCCCCCTCTTCGATCGGCACACCATCAAGCGTCGTAACAATACCAACGCGATCGGATTGAACCGCATAGACCTTAAGCTGTGCGGCAGTGATGCCATGCTTCGTCGCATTACCGGATGTAATCACTGTAAATAAAGCTGTGTTAATGCGATAAGTGCCTGTAGTCAAGATGGCTAGCTGTCGACCTTTTTCGCCACCACGAGCCAGAAACTGACGAGCATTTTGGAAATTCTCACTCTCAACGACTTTGCCTAAAATACGATTGGCTGGAATGGCGGCTCCATCATTGGCGATGATCAGTCCGATTTCATCCTGCGGAATCATCACTACAGGCTCTTTCTGCACGTTGTACTGCCAGGGAAAGTAGCCAAAGTGCCAACCAGGAGATAGGGTATCGGCTTGCAGACCCGCTTCTCCATTGAGTGCGATTTGTTGTCCCTCAGGCAGTCTTTTCGCCGAGAATCTTTTAGTAACAATCCCAACTTCTCGTTCTTTAATCACAATCAATCCCGCAACCCAGCCTACTTTGGGTAAAAAGATCAGAAGCAGCACAACTGTCCCCAACGGGTAAACCCACATAGGCAAGCCAGGCACTTGAGCCTGTACAAGAGGTAAATCCACTTGTTGAGAAGATGGTAAATTTGTTTGCCCAGGAGTAGCTGAGGTATTGTCAGAGAGGTTTGCCGCAGTAGGATTTAATCCACTTGTAGTAACTGTTGCCAGCAAAGATAGGGTGAGGGGCAAAAATTGTCGTAGAAGCGTTGAATGAGGCATCGTTTCAATCTCCTATAAATGATCAAAACTTGTTAGTGATTCGCACGTGTCGATCGCGCCTTTGCACAGTGATAGTCAAGCAGAGGGCGCTTCCCAATGTTGCGCTTGAATACCCGTCCATTCACTTAACTCATCACAGAGCCATTGAATTTCTTGACGCTTTCCTGTGACTAAGATCGTATCGCTAGCGTCTTGAAAGCTGAGATTCAACCGATATCGAGGCACTGTCTCCAATCCTGCTGAAATGCCTTTTAGTTTTCCTTGAAAAATGTTAACAGACCGAGAATTTTGTATCAAGCTAAGAGTAGAAACAACGGAGCCACTGTCTCGATGAAACGTGACATCAGCACAACGGAGTCTGTTGCCGTTGGCATTGTTTGAGCTAATAGCAGTTGAAAAAATATGACCAGGTTTTGTACGACTCAAACCCGAAAAATAGATGCGACATCCAATCAAGTATGAGACGACAACTGGTATGACCCAAAACTGTATGACAGCCATCAGAAAGAAGGTCATCACTATTGGCAACAGACAACCCCACATGCAAGAACTATACATTCCTGGAAAAATATATTGAATCTGGTTGGATGGCACCTTTAGTTCAAGGGTGGTTTGAGTTGCCTTTAATGAAATATACGAATACAACGGACGAGTACCCAGGAGAATGCTTTGTGTTGCCAACTGAGCTTTTCTCTGTTGGCGAGGCTTGAGCAACTGTTGAAGCGCATCTTGTGTTGATGTGGGTCTTTTGGCTAGGCTTGGATCGGTCAGCCATTCAATCCAATCAGTAAAAGACTGGCTGAGGGTTGTCAATTGCTTAAACTCAACGTGTAAATCTTTCTGAGGTAAATCGGCAGGATGCTGACCCGTTGCTAAGTAAATGAGGGTGGCACCAACTCCGTAAAGATCGGAGGCTGGCAGCGATCGCCCACCAAACTGCTCTGGTGGCATATAACCGTACGTACCAACCACTGTCACTGTGCCACCGTGTGCAACTGTTTGCACGGAGCCAAAATCAACCAGGTAAACTTGACCAGGGCTGTTGCCACTGCGGTTTTTGAGTAGCACGTTACTGGGTTTGATATCTCGATGAATAACAGGTGGTTGACGGTTGTGAAGGTAATCGAGAATGGTGAGCAATTCTGTGGCGATCGCCTTCAGTTCGTCTTCGCTAAAGGTGCATCCTGCTTGCACCCATTCCTGGAGCGATCGCGCCTCAATGTAACTTTGCACCAGCGCAAAACCTTTGCCCAATGCAGTTTCCACCTCAAAGAAGTCAAGGTATTTGGGAATCGCTGGATGGTTAAGAGCTTTCAGAGTTTCTGCCTCGCGTTCAAACAATTTCAGGTCGTCCCAGGTGAAATCAGGGCTGAACAACATGAATTTGATGACAATAGGCAGTTGATCGTCTATGTCGATCGCCATGAAGGTTCGTCGCCCTGGTTTGCGTCCAAGCAGCCATTGAATGTGATAGCGATCGTGCAAAATTTGATTCACTAATTGCTCATCAGCGCTCCTGTTAACCTTGACCATAGGGTGAACCTCTCTGTAGTTAAATGTTCAAGCTTCGCAATTAAATCTCTAAGCTTCGTCGTTGAGTATTGGAGGCTCATCGTTGAGTCTTTGAGCGTCACTGTCGAGCCTCTAAGTCTCGTCGTTGAGTGTTGGAGCTTCGTCGTTGAATGATTGGGACTCGCTGTTGAGTGTTGGAGACTCACCGTCGAGTGTTTGGGACTCGCTGTTGAATGTCTAAGCTTCGTCATTGAGTGTTGGAGACTCACCGTCGAGTGTTTGGGACTCGCCATTGAGTGTTGGAGACTCGCTGTTGAATGTTTAAGCTTCGTCGTTGAGTGTTTGAGGCTTGTAATTGGGTTTTTAAGACTCGTTGTTGAGTGTTTACGGTTTAACCTGTTGTCTCCTTGTGTTCTTAAGGAGAAGCCCATGCCTTGAGGCGAACTAAAGCATCTTGGTATCTCAGTTCGTCTCCTTGTTGCTTAAAGAGATTCGCAGCCTGCTGAAAATCCTTAACTGCGCTCTGTTTATCGCCTAGAGCCAAATGAATGCCCCCCCGAGTGTAATAGGCTTCAGCTTCATCCGGCTTGAGTTTGATTGCCTGGGTTAAGTCGGTGAGCGCTGCCTTGTAATAGGCTTCAGCTTCAGCTGGCTTGGGCTTAATTGCCTGGTCGAAATGGGCGATCGATCCCCGCTCAGTACCTAATTCACGAAGGACAGATCCCCGGTTTAGGTAAGCTTGGGCATCGTCTGGCTTAAGTTTAATTACCTGCGTGAAGTCGGCGATCGCGCCCTCAGGATCGCCAAAGCTACGAGCAAATCCCCGTATGCTGTAGGCATACGCATCGTTTGGTTTAAGCTTAATTGCCTGGTCTAGGTCGGGAATTGCCCTCCTAGCATCACCTGAGGCAAGATGAGCGTCTCCTCGCTGACGATAAGCATCCGCGTCATTTGGCTTGAGCTTGATTGTTTGGGTGAAGTCAGCGATCGCCCCCCGTTTGTCGCCTGATAGGAGGCGGGCATTTGCCCGCCTATCATAGGTCTCCGCGTCATTTGGCTTGAGCTTGATTATTTGGGTGAAGTCAGCGATCGCGCCCTCCTTGTCACCTGCTTCCCAGCGGATACCTCCCCGTAGGCTGTAGGCAGCCGCGTCGTTTGGCTTGAGTTTGATTACTTGCGTAAAGTCAGTAATCGCGCCCTGCTTATCACCTGATAAGGAGCGAGCGGCTCCCCGTCTGCTGTAAGCATCTGCATCGCCTGGCTTAAGCTTAATTACCTGAGTGTAGTCGGTGATCGCCCCCTGCTTGTCGCCAATCTTAAAGCGGGCAGATGCACGGCTAGAGTAAGCATCAACGTAATCTGGTTTCAGTGTGATTACCTGCGTGAAGTCAGCGATCGCGCCCTGTTTGTCACCTAACGCAAAGCGGATAGAACCACGATGGAAGTAGGCAGAGCCAAAGTCTGGCTTGAGCTTTATTGCTTGGGTAAAATCGGTGATTGCCCCTTGCTGATCGCCCACTTCAGCGCGAGTCAGTCCTCGATTGGTGTAGGCAGCAATGGCTAACATACTGTCTGGTTCAAGCTTAATTGCCTGAGTGAAGTCAACGATCGCCCCTTGCTTGTCACCCAAGTGACGACGGGCAATGCCCCGATTGTTATAAGCATTCCCATCGTCTGGCTTGAGTTTGATTGCCTTAGTGCAGTTTGCGATTGCTTTCTGGTACCCACTTACAGAAGATTGAATCGGGGAACAGTCATCTGCACTTTGGTTAACTGTTGGTGTAGTCAGCCCTTGACTGAGCTTGGAACTTGCATGCGCGATTGAAGGGATCGTCGAGGCATACGAACTTGTGACACAAGCAGTTAAACTCATAGTCAGCACAGCAACTGGCGTTAAGAGAAACGATTTCAAATAAGGCACATTTGAAAAGCCCTTTAGGATAAACGATCGTAACGCTGGTACCCTGTTTTACAACTAAGCAAAGATTGAATCGAGCAGCGATCGTGCAATACGTAGCTCAGGCAACTTAGTTCTTGCTCTCATTACTATGAAACACTATAAAACTCTGAAGAAATAAAGATGAGGAAAGTTTACTCAAGCACGTTTCTTGAAGCGGCGACGAGCATAGGCAAGCCCTAAACCTGCCAGCAATAAACCTGTTGTTGTCGTTGGTTCAGGCACACCCGCTGCCGGCACAACACGACCAAAGAGGGAGGTTTCATTGGTGCTGCGCTCTTCAGAGATGAACTGATTAATCGGGAAGAGTGCGGGCGTATTGCTAAAGCCGAGCAGTTCTAGAGTGTAGTCTACGCCGCCGACGGCAAAGCTGTTGCTGGAGCTTGTGTTTTCCCAGAACACCGCATCGGCGCAAGGGGAAGTGCTTGGGTAAGGGCAGGGCAAAACGTCATCAGGCGTTTCATCCACTCTCAAGCTGTAGGTAAAATTGCGAACAATAGGTTCGTCGTTAATGAGCAGATTGAGTGCAACCGTCAAATCAACCGTTTGAGGAACGGTTAATTCAATAAAACCAACCGGATTATTGAAGTGTTTTAGCTGCCCCAATGATAGGAGGCTGCCGAAGGTTCCAGTCCCAGCTCTGCCAGTGAAACCAAGCCCGCTTTGAGGCACAAATTGTCCCCAACTCGCCTGACTCTCTGCACCAGATGTATAGGTTACATTGCCACCGATCGCATTGTTCCAGGTGCCGATCGTGGAAAACGTGAAGGCTCGGACAGTCGTTGCAAGCAGATTGAAACTCAGCGTCAAAACAATGATTTGTAGCGATTTTACCAATACTGTAGATATAGCCTGCATCAATTTCATTCGTCTGAATCTCCTCGTATAGCATTTCAACCAGTGAGGTATGACAAGCAATTTGCTGTAACCAGTGGTAAACGTAGCGATGAATCTGTATAGCGGTTTTCATTTAGGCGCAAGTTTTGAGGTTTAAGGCAGAGGGTGGGAGGCAGAAGGAACACCGCTCTCTTTACTTTTGCCTTTTTGCAACCGTTCCTTACTTGATTGACCAATGCTATGAGGTGGGTGAGCACGATCGCACCCCCTTGCTTAGAAAGCAGCAACGCTGACACAATGATTGCTGTAGATTCAGTGCTATTGGGTTATCGGCAAGTTATCGCTCAACTGTGGCAATGGTTACAAATCTTCATTGTGCGTTTGCATTCTTAGCCGCTAGCGGCACAAAAGTATAGCCAAACCGGGATTTAGGTGTAGGTTGCACTTGAACAAGCACGCCAAAGCTAGAGACAATTTGACGTTCACCCGATTGGATAAAGCGGACGGTACCACTCGCACCGTCGACAGAGAAGTCTGCACTGCGAAGGACATCTTTCAGCCCTTCGCGGGTCGGAGCGATGCTGCTGCCAGTGTCGATCGCCTGCTGTAAGCCAACGGCAATCGACTGAGTGGCATCGTATGACATGGCTGTACGCCAATTCACTGATCCGCCCCAAAGGGCTATTGCTTCACGAGCAAACGTATTAGTGGGCAACACGTCAGGATGCCAGGGCGCTGCCAGCAGCAGACTGTACACGGCTCCCTGTCCCAACTCCAGGGTTTTAGCCGTGTACAGCGTTGGACTCCCCAGCAGTTTTAAGCGACCGCGATTGGCTTTGGCAGTGTCGGTGGCTTGGCTAATGCGATCAATGTGAGGTGCCAGCAGTAAGGTGTTAGCTCCCCGCTTAATCAGGTTCGTAATGGCGATATTGGGGTCAAAATTTTTGGCTGAGAAATCACAGGGAAATTGCACCAACGCCGCTCTAGGACGTACTACTGCCTGGGCTAATACTCCATTAGCAAACTGATTACGGTAGGATTCATTGTCTACAGCAGAGCCATCAGAACAAATCGCAATTCTGGCGTTGGGATGGAACTTAATGTAATAGGTTGCCAATTTGTCCGCCAGAAAGCGAATGCTCGGCACCATACGGAAGATATAGGGACCGATCGATGAAAGTTTGTCCGAAAAACTGGTGGGCGTAATCATGACTAACCCACCCTGAATGTAAATTGGAGCCGCCACGACGGACGCATCACTGGCGTTATGCCCGACTACAGCCAACACTTGAGGGTCTTTCACTAAGCGAGTAGCGATCGCTCTGGTCAGGGTCGGATCGTTGTCATCGTTGGCAATCAAGACCTTTAACGCGTGCCCACCAACGCCGCCCTGTCGGTTGACCTGATCTTGAGCCTGGGCAACACCCCGCAAAATTTCCTGAGCAACTGCGTCATTGCTGCCGATCGGCACACTTACTGCAAGCTTGAGGGCTTGGCGATTCGCAATACGAGCATTGTTGAGATAGATCAGCGTTTCTGGATCATTGCGCTGCTGTTGTAGCGAGCGTTCAAACTGCCTGACAGCTTTGCTGAAATCACCACGTCTAAAAGCGGCTACACCTGCTACTTTGTCTGCATTGGTGACCGATGTCACTAAAAGGGTCTCCCCCAAACTCATGCGGGCACTGATCCGGGTTTCCTGCCACCATTGCTGAAACAGCAGGCTGATACCGACAAGGGCGATCGACCCAGCGGCTGCAACGAGGAAAAGTTGGCGTGGGTTATGGCGTGGGTACTTGAGTGCAGGTGCCGCAGGACTCTGACAAATGACTGGCAACCAAGACGCACAGGGATAAGTTGCCTCCATGCTGTGTAATTGCTCTCTTGCCTGCCGCACTGCCAGGTAAAAGGGTTCTCCCTGAGCAAAGGCTTTGAGAAAATATTGAAGAAAGGCTTGAGCGATGCGATCGGGTACGGGTTCGCGCATCACGATCAGGTAGGGAATCTGCAAATCTGCCAACTCTCGCGCCAGCCCTAACCCATCACAAGAATTGAGAATCGCTAACTGCAAACCGTTTTTGACCGCGCGACTAAGCGCAAATTTAAGTTCGCCAGGAGTGAGGGGATCGGTAGCATTGATCCAGAGATGCCCCGTTTCACCATTGACTTCGCTGCGGCTATGTCCCGCGAAAAAGAGAATATCCCAGTGTTGCTCAAACAGGCGATCGCTCAAGTCCTGTCGGGTGGGTTCTACCAGACGGGTCACTTTGGCATTTGGCAATCGATCGAGTAAGGTGCGATCAACTTGCAGATCAATGCCCTCACTGCTTCCCAGCACAGCCAGAATTTTGACCGGGCTGCTGAGCCGCTTTGACGTTTCGGCGTGTTGAGCGCTAATGCCAATTTCTAGTCGTGGTAGACGCTCTAGCAACGACCAGAGATGCCAGGGCAGACGACGCAGCCAGCGATCGTGAGTCTGCACAATCAAGCGCGCCAAATCTTGCCGATGCACTTCAATGAGAATCTGCTCACGCAAATCCCGCATTTCTGGTTGATCAAACCATTGCTTTAACTGCTTCTGTAGTGCCTGAGCCGAGTGGTTGCACTCATCCCAGTGAGAAACGTTTGTGGTTTGCGGTGGAAACTCGACACGAAGTACACGCCACCAGCGATGGTTTGCGCCCCAACAATAGTAAGCCGTTTGCCAACGAGCATAAAGTTGCGGCAGCTCTGGCGCAGCTGGCAAGCGTCCTCGAAATTCCACATTGTGTGGCTTGCCAGCGCGACCAATGCGAAGCTCCACGGGAAAGCCTCGATCGAAATCTCCATCGCCAACACTCAATATGATCAGCTTATTGCTAACGTCAGCCATCGGTTTTTGCTGCCCAGCTTCAAGTCACGCCTGCGTCAAATCACAAAAGACTCCGTAATCACATCATCCTCTAAGCAGAGTCGAATGCTAAATTGTTCGCCAAATTCTCCCCGCAACTTGAGTTGAATGTAATTATCCCGTTCTCTTGCCTGGGTCTCTAGTCCTGGGCTACCATCCTGCTCCAGCACTGCCAACTTCAATCCCGCTGGCAAGTAGCCCTGCTCTGCCAGCGGATACACGCGCGCCAGGATCGAGAGGTGAGGAGGTTCCAGAGTGGAAGCACTGTCTGACTGTAAGACCGCTACCATGAGCACTAGCTGCTGTCCTGCTAGCAGCAAACCCAGATCTAGTACACGCCTTACACCTGTAGCCGGATGCCCTGGGTCGAGCGTCCAGAGAATTTCTGCCGCTTTCCAACGGGTTTCTTCGTCTGGTGTGGTTTGAATGAGCTGCACTAGCGCCGCTTTCGTGTTGGGATCAGACGGGATGTCCGATCGTGGGTAGCCAAACCGCTGGCTAGTGTAAAGTTGCTCGACTAGACGTTGAAGGTCAGGCATATCAGGAGCGATGCCCTGACTGCGGAAAGCAAACGTAGGGTTGTACAACTGTGCCATCAACGCTTCGATCGTTTGCCACTTGCTGCCATCTGTCTTTGTGAGATCGTGCAACCATTGGCTAAGATGAGTCTTCTGTTGTAGGTGGGGAACTTGTTGGAGCCATTCGAGGTGAATCAGCAATGCCTCTAGAGGTTGCAGTTGTTGCAATGGCAACCGTTCACGGCTTACGCTGGGCGAAACGCTTAAAAGACGGCGAAAGCGAGTTGCAGTTGCTTGGTGAGCGGGTTCGCTGTTAACACGAGGCGAGAAGCCCAAAATGGTCGCTTCTTGATAAGGTTGATCCAGTTGTATGACCAGATAGCCAATCCGGTCTTCTAAGCTGTCTGGGGACACGTAGCAAGACGGTTCCTTCTGGCTGATGGGGCAGCATTCTAAACGACCCAAACCCGGTACGCACAGATCAGCAACATCCGTTGCTAGCCGGCTAAAGGGATTCCAGCAGTCGCTCGCTGCAACATCGGTCGGAATGTCCAACTGCTCCAAACAGTGTCTGACCACTAACACTGCCAGCGTATTCCGGTACACCTGAGTGGCTCTTTCGTATGTGGGTTGTTGCTGGG
This sequence comes from Lyngbya sp. HA4199-MV5, assembly GCA_019359375.1. Lineage (GTDB taxonomy): Bacteria > Cyanobacteriota > Cyanobacteriia > Leptolyngbyales > Leptolyngbyaceae > Stenomitos. Next base: position 1,030 of record JAHHHL010000078.1, on the reverse strand, counting down.
CAAAACTGAGTGCTGTCTGTCGATCGCCGACAGCGATCGACACAACAGTCGTTGATGGATGAGTAGGCATTGTCATGATCGGGAAGAGTTGGGAGTTTGCATCGGATGGTATGTGGCTGATGGCACTGGATCGTTAAAGATAGCCAAGCTGTCTACCAGCTTCTTTCAGAGGGGGTAAGCATTTTTGTCGGTAGAAGCCTCGCAGGGTGTTCTCGGAGAGCTTAAACTCTTGCGCCAACTCTTGCCAGGGCGTTTCGTCGGGCGGTAAGCGACGTAGAATGAGCGCTTTGCAGTGGACATCTGGACGATCGCGCACATGCACACGGCACAACATCACACTGTCTCGTTCTACCCAGGCGAGTATTTCTTGTACAATTGGCGATGCGGCATTGGGCGCTGGAAGCAGGTCGATCGGATGAATGACGTTGCCATCTTCCATCACTCTTGCAGTTACTTGCTGCTGCTTCATGCGTTCGTTTTCCAGGCGATAGTCCAACACACGCATTTTAATGTAGGCATTGATCCAGGTTAGAACGCTTGATCGTGTTGGGTCGTACGGGACGGCGGCAGTTGTCGCTTCGCATAGATTACGGCAGAGGTAGATCCAGCTCTTTTGGAGAATGTCCTGAAAGTCAGCGTCTGGAATGTCTGATCGGGACCAGAGCCGCCCCGATTCTGTCAGTTGCCGAATCAGTTGATCCAAACAACGCTGACGCTCTGGGCTACTCGCAGCACAAGCACAAGCCTTACAAACTAACTGGTTAAGTTGGTAATCCCGTTCATTCATGGGCGATGGCAGCTAAAGCAGGGCGCAAGTACTTATCAGAGCGATGTGGAGAAGTTGCCGCAATAGTTACAAAAGTTTGTAACAGCTAGGGGCTGTCATCAATTACCACTACATTAGGTATTGTCAACTTAACCGGAGATGTTCAAAATTAAGCACAATCATCCCGCAATCGCTAGATTCGCTCAATTTAGGCAGCAGATTTTAACCCAGCGACTTCTCGCCAATCTTCAAATCGTTGGCGGA
>JAHHHL010000077.1 GCA_019359375.1 Lyngbya sp. HA4199-MV5 | reverse complement strand
ATTTCGCAACCCTAAAGTGGATAACAAGAAGTCTGCTTAATCGCTGATGGCGTTGTTCCTGCCATCTCACTCACTTCTTGCAAGGAGTTGAGCCGTTCCCACGTGCCGTTAGTCTAAACTCCAGTTGATATGATTCAGCCTAAACTCCAGGAAGCTTTCTTGCATAACTGGTGCTTGTTGCTACTTCTCAAACATCCTCTAATAGTCAACGGCGTAATACCAGGCGAAAACGTTGCAAACTCTAGGTTATCCTCGTCTTTTATCCCTTTGCACCCAAAATCATGCCGCCTAAGAGGACAAAGCCGATCGCGACATTTTGTTTGAAAAGTTGGGCATAGGTACGGTGGGGAATGGTTTTCTGGCAGAGTCGGTAGTATTGCGATGCCCAGAGAATGGCGGCGATCGCCAGCGCGACCCAGAACGCAATGCCCAGAGACATCACTATGCCAAGTTGCCATAAACAAAGCACGGTGCCTGCATAAAAGAGACCGACTGCGTGAGATACGTATGCACCGAAAAAGAGGGCACCGGATTTGATGCCAATGCGGCGATCGTCGTCGCGATCGGACATGGCGTAGACAATATCAAAGCCCAGCGTCCAGAGTACTGTCGCTCCCCATAGCAACCAGGTAGCGGTGCCAAGACAGGGAGTTGGTGCAGGCGTTGCGCTACAACTGACAGCACTCCAGCTAATGAGGACGGCAAAGCCCCAGGCGATCGCCAACACCAACTGCGGGATGGGAAAAAGACGCTTTGCCAGTGGATACAGCACAATGACGGGTACCGCCGCCACGCAGAGCCAAAACGTGAGCGGGTTGAGATACCGTGACAACCCCCACGCGCAGATAAACGCAACCAGCGCGATGATGATGCCAACTTTAACGGAAAGGGTTCGTGCTGCCAGCGGTCGGCTACGGGTGCGCTGCACTTTAGGGTCAATATTTCGATCCCACAGATCGTTGACGACACAGCCCGCCGCACTGGTCGCCAGCGTGCCCAACACAATAACTCCAATCAGCAATGGAGGAGGGGTGCCTCGTGCCGCGAGAACGACTGCCCACAGCGCAGGAATCATTAAAATCAAACGACCTTCTGGTTTGTCCCAGCGTAAAAGCCGAAACACAGTTAGCCAGGTTGGTGCAGGGCGTTCAGGGGAGGCAGTCATAGAGAGAAACGGGGTAGAGAGTTAGCAGAAGGCAGAGGGCGGGAGGCAGGGGGCAGAAGGCAGAGGGCAGAAGGGATGAAAGGTTTTAACAGTCGTCAGTGAACAGTGAAACGGTTATCAGTGAACGAGCGTGGCATGACTGAAGGCTGGGAAACTGAAAACTGATCACTGTAGCTTGCTTCCCGCAGGGTTGACTGGAGACTTCTCACCTTAGTTGGCACTCAGCATTCGCTGCTGTACTTGCTGAAGTTGCTGGCTATCTTTTTGCCAGATCGTCCAGGCGCTGAGGCGAAGGGACACTTTTTCACCGTTGGCATCGGTCGTCAAACCGTATTTCTGCCGCAGCATCGTCGCGTCTGACAGGGAAACGGGTACAAACTGGTCGAAGACATCATCGTAAAGCCACTGGTTATTGGCTGCTTTGAACGCCAGGTAGTCTTTCCACAATTTGAGGACAAGCCGATGATCGGCGATCGCCGCTGTCAATACGGGATAAAGGGGATGGCGTTTGACATCTGGCTGTGAGGCAAATTGATTAAACGCCTGCTGTAATGCCTCGACAAGACGGGTATAGTCTTCGTAGCGGATGCCAACGCGCTGCGGGGTTAAGTTTGCCTGGTACACATTGTCTGGAATGCTCTTGAGCTGAGAAGCGATCGCTGAAAACTGATTCAGCGTTAGAATGGCTTGCCTTTCGGTGATGAGGCGCTGGCTAATCGCGTTGAGGTTGCTGCGATAGACGGGCAGTTTCGCCTGACTTTGCGTCGCGATCGCCGTGGTGGGTGGAATCGACTGTAGTACGGCGATCGCGGCTTCCCATTTTTCGCTGGCGCGCTGCCACATTTTGAGCGTATGGGGTGGCTTTTGAACGGTGACTGCTGCCTGCCACGCCAGCGTTTGAGCAGACTTGAAGCGTTCAATGGCTTTTGTCTCAGTGGTCAGGCGATCGCTGATCGCGGCATAGTTTGCCTGATACACCGCCATTTTTTCCTTTGCCTGAGTCGCAAGCGCTGTCCCTTCAGGAATGGTTTCTAACAGGTTGATTGCCTGTCGCCACTTCACTCGTGCGGCTTGCCAGGTCTCAACCTTGTGCGGTGGACGCTGCACCATAACCGCAGCGTCCCAGGCAAGTTTGCGAGCTTTAATGAAGGTGCCGAGCGCTGGAGTTGCTTGCGGAGAGGTCGTATCTGACGGTGCCGGAGCCTTTGTCGAGGCTTGGCTTAATTCATCCGCAACGCCGCGATTGCCCACATGACACGCTGTTAGCAGCATCATGCCAGTCGCTAAAACGGTGGTTAAACGCAAGAAGTGCATCACTTTCGATCGGGGATGATTGGAACCTGGACGGGCATTTCACGCTGGCTGTCAGACTGAGCAGTTGTGTCACCTTACCGTTCTAACCTGACCCAAACCAACAGTAAGGATGAGAGGATGGCATCACAGGGGTCTACAATGAGTGGATCGACTCGACGAGCGGCGATGGTGTCGATCGATTCGGTAGAGCAAACTAACGATGTTATGGTGGCTTTAACCACCGAACGATCGCCCCGACGACCATCTTAATCCACAACCCAATTTCTCCATGACTGTTCGGTCTAAGCTCTACGAAGGCAAAGCAAAAATTCTCTACGCTACAGATGATCCTGCGGTGCTGCTTACCTATTTTAAGGATGAGGCAACGGCGTTCAATGCTCAGAAGCGCGGCAGTATTGAGGGTAAAGGAGCCTTTAATTGCGCGATCGCCAGTCATTTATTCAAGCAGCTAGAAGCCAGCGGCATTCCCACTCACTTCATAGAACAAACCAGTGCCAATGAGATGCGGGTGCAAGCGGTGCAAATTGTGCCACTTGAGGTAGTGGTCAGGAACATTGCAGCGGGTAGTCTCTGTCAACAAACGGGATTGAGCCTGGGTAATGTGTTGAAGCAACCGCTGGTCGAGTTCTACTACAAAAACGATGCGCTGGGTGATCCGTTGTTGACGCTCGATCGCTTACTTCTCCTGGAGCTAGCCACAGCAGAACAGGTCGAGCAACTCCGAGCGATGGCGCTCAAAATCAATGACGTACTGCAACCCTTCTTTGTGGCGTGTGGCATCACGCTGGTTGATTTCAAGCTAGAGTTTGGACTAGATCAGCAACAACAGCTACTTTTAGCCGATGAGATTAGCCCCGATACCTGTCGCCTCTGGAACCTGACAGAGGCTGATCCCAAGCAGCGGGTTATGGATAAAGATCGCTTCCGTCAAGACTTGGGTGAGGTAGCATCAGCGTATCAACAGGTGATGGAGAGAGTGCTGCATCAGACGGTGTCGTGATCGCGCTCCAAGGCGATCGTTCTACGATGGGCGTTCTACGATGAGGCTGTCTTGCCCTAAAGCCGCTTTCCAGGCGGTTGCTCCTGGTTCCAAAGCACTCATTCTGGCAAGCTCACTATATTGGTACCCAGCAATGCGGTAAAATTTCACAGTTTGTCTGTTGTTTTAATCTCGCCAAGTTAATTCGCCAACAAGTCTAATCTGCCAACAAGCCTAATCTGCCGACGTTTTTGCTGTTTCATGGGTCCTGCTTTAGACAGGGCATGGTGTGTGGACGTGTCAACTAATCCGAACAATATGCGTTTTTCTCCAGTTTTGGTGGCGTTTCTGGCTGCCACGGCAACGCTAGGTATGTCTAACACAGCCAGGGGGGAAGCTCCCGATCCAGCGCTTGTGCGAGCGGCATCGAATCAATCTGCGCCAGCTACCGATAAGGGATCGATCGCCAAACCCACGATCGCCAAACCCGCGACCGTGAAACCAACCGGAAACGCTATTGTCATTCCGCCCAGCGCGATCGCGAGTCAGGCAGAGTTACTCAGCGGGCTTTCTGCGCCATCGACTGCGAAACGAAAGCAACCAGGTCAACGATCGAAGCCAACTCCTGCGATCGCTCAGGCAGGTCCAGGACAGGAGGCTCCCAGCCAGATTCAGCTCACGCCAGGGGACAACAACCCAACGCCACAGCCCAGCCCCGAAGCTACCCCAGCCCCAACTCCAGAGACGACTCCGACTCCAGAGACCACTCCTGCTCCAGGAACGACTCCGACTCCAGAAGCGACTCCTGCTCCAGAAACCACTCCCGCTCCAGAAACCGCACCGCCCTTTTCTGCGCCATCTACAACCCCAACTCCGACTGCGCCGACAGAACAAGAACCGCCTGTTCTGGTGAGTGAAGTCGTTGTCCAGGGCGTTGAAGGAGACATTCAACTACAGGTTTACCAGGCGATTCGTACTCAACCAGGACGCACCACCACGCGTACTCAGTTGCAGGAAGACATCAACGCCATTTTTGCGCTTGGCTACTTCTCTAACGTACGGGCTGTGCCCACCGATACTCCGCTTGGGGTGCGCGTCACGTTTGAAGTGCAGCTTAACCCCGTGCTGCAACGGGTACAGCTAGAGGGCACCACCCTACTGCCAGAGCCAGTCATTACTGATGCATTCAGCGACCAGTACGGTAAAGTGCTGAACCTGGTGCAGTTGCAGGAAGGCATCAAGAAAGTCAACAAATGGTATCAAGACAACGGCTATGTGCTGGCTCAGGTGGTTGAGGCACCGCAGGTTTCGCCCGATGGGGTTGTGACGCTCCAGGTGGCAGAGGGGGTCGTTGAGAATATCCAGGTGCGCTACGTTGATAAGGATGGCAACGAGTGTACACGGAACGATCAGGGTAAGTTCTTCCTTCGCGATCCTCAAGGCAACCCAGTCTTGAATAAAGACGGTAAGCCTGTCGGTTGTCGGGCACGCACGCGTGATTTTATCGTCACCCGCGAGTTTGAGCTGAAGCCGGGACAGGTCTTTAACCGCACCAAGGTAGAACGTGACTTGCAGCGCGTTTTTGGCCTCGGCATTTTTGACGATGTGAAGCTGTCGCTGTCTCCCGGTCAAGACCCCCGCAAAGTGGTGGTTGTGGCAAATGTGGTTGAAAAGAACACGGGATCGATCGCGGCAGGTGCCGGGATCAGCTCCGCCAGCGGCTTATTTGGTACAGTCAGCTATCAGCAGCAAAATGTGGGTGGCAACAACCAGAAGCTGGGTGCTGAGGTGCAGTTGGGCATCCGAGAAACGCTGTTTGACCTGAACTTTACCGATCCGTGGATTGGGGGCGATCCCTTCCGCACGTCCTACACGGTGAACCTCTTCCGGAGACAAACCATCTCGCTGATCTTTGATGGTGGTCCACGGGATGTCAACCTGCCAAATGGCGATACTCCCAGAGTTGTGCGAACAGGGGCAGGGGTGAGTTTCTCACGTCCGCTGAATGGCAATCCTTATGTCCGTCCAGAGTGGGCTGCTTCGCTGGGCTTCCAGTATCAGCGCGTGAGAATTAATGATGGTGACGGCAGACTCAGCCCTAGAGACGAGCTTGGCAACAACCTGAGCTTTAGCGGTACAGGCAAGGACGATTTATATACCGTGCAGTTTGGGGTGGTGCGCGATCGTCGCAATGACTTACTCCGCCCGACAGCAGGCTCACTACTGCGACTGGGTACTGAGCAATCAATCCCTCTGGGTAAAGGCAACATTCTCTTAAATCGCCTGCGCGGAAGCTACAGCTTCTACATTCCCACCCGCCTCCTGCAATTTACACCTGCCTGCCGCGACCCCAAATCGAGAGACTGTCCGCAAACCTTTGCCTTTAACGTGCAAGGGGGCACAGTATTGGGCGACTTACCGCCCTACGAAGCGTTCGCTCTGGGTGGCAGTAATTCGGTGCGGGGCTATGACGAAGGAGACTTGGGCAGCGCTAAGACCTTCCTTCAAGCCACTGTAGAATATCGCTTCCCGGTCTTCTCGGTGATTTCTGGGGCGCTTTTCTTTGATGCTGCCACTGACTTTGGGACGGGTAAAGATGTCATTGGAAACCCGGCAGGCGTTCGTGGGAAACCGGGCGAAGGCTTTGGCTATGGGTTAGGTTTGCGGGTGCAGTCGCCTTTGGGACCCATCCGTATTGACTTTGGTCTCAATGACAGTGGTGACACGCAGTTTCACTTCGGCATCGGAGAACGGTTCTAATGGAACAAGACGTTGAACGTCAGACGCTAGCAACAGGCGGTCTTCGCGCTGAGACGGCAGACACCCATCCTGCGATCGCGGTGCGTCAGTCTTTTGGCAAGGGACGGCAACACACGCTGCGGACTGAGTTTGTACGATCGGGGGTAGGACTCCATACTGGGGCTATTGTTCAGGCGCGTGTGATGCCAGCCGCCGCAGGGCAAGGACGCTATTTTGTGCGGGTAGATCAACCTGGTACGCCAGCCGTGAAAGCTACCATCGCCGCCGTTCGTCCCACCCAACTCTCAACCGAACTGGCTCAAGGCGAGGCAACAGTGCGGACTGTGGAGCATCTACTGGCTGCACTAGCGGCATTGGGTGTAGATAATGCGCGCATCGAGCTTGATGGTCCAGAAGTGCCGCTGCTGGATGGGTCGGCAAAGGAGTGGACAGACGCAATCGCACAGGTCGGTACCGTTGCTCAAGCAGAGTTGCGATCAACCTGGGCACTGCAAGAACCGCTGTGTGTGCAGGAGGGTGATGCCTTTGTGGTCGCACGACCTGCCAGTGAAGTGCGCTTTACCTACGGCATTGATTTTGACCTACCCGCGATCGGCAACCAGTGGCACAGTTGGTCGCCTGCGGGTGCTGACGAAGCCGCAAATTTTACGACAGCGATTGCGCCTGCCCGCACGTTTGGGTTGGCGCACCAAATTGAAGCACTTCGCGATCGGGGTCTCATTAAAGGCGGTAGCTTAGATAATGCGCTGGTGTGTGGTTCAGAGGGCTGGTTAAATCCGCCGTTGCGATTTCTAAATGAACCAGTTCGTCATAAACTCTTAGACTTAGTAGGAGATTTGAGTCTGCTGGGAAATTTTCCCACGGCTCACTTTCTGGCATACAAGGCTAGCCATCATCTGCATACTCAACTGGCACGCTCGATCGCCGCCCTCCACTGTTAGCTGATGGTTGTCAATGCTTGCAGGCAGATTAGAACCATGATTAGTCGCTAAGCACCAGCAACCATCACCATCCCTACTGCACCTCTATCGAAGCCCTAAACTCATGTCGATCTTCGCTGATGTCAATACTCCCGACGCTCCTTCCAATCATGTGACGACTCATATCAACGCTGAGACCGATCGCCTTGCTGCTGGACATTCCCACCCAGAAACAGACGTGACGATTCCGGTTGAAGAGATTCAAAAGCTTTTACCCCATCGCTACCCGTTTTCGCTGGTCGATCGCATTATTAAGTATGTGCCAGGAAAATTTGCGGTTGGCATTAAAAACGTCACCTTTAACGAGCCTCATTTTCAAGGACATTTTCCCGGTAGACCAATTATGCCAGGGGTACTGATTGTAGAGGCAATGGCGCAGGTAGGCGGCGTGGTGCTGACCCAAATGGCAGACGTTCAAAGCGGGCTGTTTATGTTTGCGGGGATTGATAAAGTGCGGTTTCGTCAACCTGTCGTACCGGGCGATCAGCTTATCATGACAGTAGAGCTGCTTTCGGTGAAGCGCCGCCGCTTTGGCACCATGCAAGGACGTGCAGAAGTAGATGGGCGGCTCGTGGCTGAAGGCGAACTCAAGTTTGCGCTTGTCGATTAACCCCTTTCAAGGCTGGTGTAACGCGACGGCTTCTAGGCAATTTGTTTTCCAGACAATCTATTTTTTCGATCGGCTCCGCTTTTCAATCTGTCTAATCGATCTGTCTCAAACTTGTTTAATGTGCTTAAACGGCTGAGAGTCTGTTGCGTTATCAGTTTCCATCCCGTAACGTACCCACACTCCTACCCCACCCTCGATCGCTGATATCTTATGGCAACCTTAATTCATCCTACGGCTGTGATTCATCCCGGTGCTGACTTGCATCCAACGGTGCAGGTGGGTGCCTATGCGGTGATTGGCGCACGGGTTAAGGTTGGCGCAGAAACCACGATCGGTCCGCATGTAGTGCTGGATGGCTGGACAGAAATTGGCGCACGCACCCGCATTTTTCCTAGTGCAACGATTGGCTCAGAACCTCAAGACCTTAAGTACGACGGCTCCGAAGGTCTGGTCAAAATTGGCGATGATAACTACATTCGTGAATACGTCACCATCAACCGACCGACCTATGCCAACGAAGCCACATTGGTTGGTAATGGCAATCTGCTCATGGCGTATGTCCATGTGGGGCATAACTGCGTGATTGAAGACCAGGTCGTTATTTCTAACGCTGTAGCGCTGTCAGGCTACGTACATATCGAGTCAAAAGCACGGTTAAGTGGGGTCTTCGGCGTGCATCAGTTTGTGCATATTGGGCGCTATGCAATGGTGGGTGGGATGAGCCGCATTGTGCGGGATGTACCTCCTTATATGGCGGTTGAAGGCAATCCTGCACGGGTACGATCGCTCAATCGGATCGGTCTCAAGCGAGCGGGCTTCGCGGATGCTATGGACGGAAAACCCTATCAGGCGCTCAAGCAAGCCTTCCGCATTCTCTACCGTTCGGGTCTCTCGCTCAACGAGGCACTGGAGAAGCTAGAAATGCTGCCGTATGACGAGCATGTACATCACCTCCAGCACTTTTTACGGTTGTCACAGCAAGCAGGGCGACGGGGTCCCACCTCTGGCAAGCGGGTGAGCACGTCAGGTGATGACGATGATTGAGTCAGAGGGTGGCGAAGAACGTGGAGATGTAACGGCTCAGACATCCAAAGGGCTTTCCCAGCCAGATAACCTGACTCAACGCTCTCCTCGCCCTGTACGCCTTTTCATTAGCACGGGTGAAGTGTCCGGTGATCTTCAGGGTTCTCTGCTCATTCAGGCGTTGAAACGTCAGGCAGAGCAATGTGGGCTGACCTTAGAACTCCTGGCAATGGGGGGCGATCGCATGGCGGCAGCAGGCGCGACGCTGTTGGCACATACCAGCGCGATCGGCTCGATGGGCATTTTTGAGTCCCTGCCCTTTGTCTTGCCCACTTTGAAAGTACAGCGTCAGGCAAAGCGCTATTTGCGGGAGCATCCACCCGATTTAATTGTACTGATCGACTACATGGGACCAAACCTGGCATTCTGTGAATATCTGCCAGAGCAGTTTCCCAAAGCACCGATCGTCTACTACATCGCACCGCAAGAATGGGTCTGGGGCGATCGGTGGCCCTGGGGGGTCAAGCTCTTCCGGTCGGATCTGGTTGTTAAAGCAACAACACGCATTCTGGCGATCTTTCCCGGTGAAGCCAGCTATTTTCAACGCAAAGGCGGGCAGGTTGCCTGGGTAGGACATCCGCTGCTCGATCGGATGCAAAGCGCTCTCGATCGAGACAGCGCCCGTTCAGCATTAGGCATCCCGGCTGACCAGACAGCGATCGTGCTGCTACCCGCTTCACGGCAGCAAGAGTTAAAGTATCTGATGCCCGTGATGTTTGCAGCGGCTCAGCAGCTTCAAGCCAAGTTACCCAACGTACATTTCTGGATTCCGCTGGCGTTAACCAAATATCGGGCGCTTGTTGAGCAAGCGATTCAACACTACGGGTTACAGGCAACCATTCTCGAAGAACCCTGGGCTGCTTCCACCGATGTTGCGGCTACGTCTCTCACCCTTCAGGCGATCGCGGCGGCGGATTTAGCCATTACCAAGTCGGGCACGGTCAATCTCGAAATTGCCCTGCTCAAAGTACCTCAAGTGGTGATGTACAAAGTTAATCCAGTGACCGCCTGGATTTTAAACCGCGTGCTCAAGATTTCGTTGCCGTTTGTCTCGCCGCCCAACCTGGTAGAGATGAAGCCGATCGTGCCCGAATTTTTGCAAGACCAGGCAACCCCCGAAAACCTGGTTCAGGAAGCGCTGGCGTTGCTGCTGGATCAAAACCGCCGTCAGACCATGATGGCTGACTATGAGGGGATGCGTCATGCCCTCGGCGATGTGGGCGTGTGCGATCGTGCCGCTCAAGAAATCCTCAATCTGATTGCACCAGCCGAGCCAACGAAGTAGCGCCTGTGCAGCGATCGCAGAGACGATAACATGGACTTATGCCTTTTGCACCAAAACCTCGGAGGTTTAAGCAACGACATTGGTTTATGACGTTACTTTTTGTTTCTTCTAACCGTGCGGATAGATCATCTGTATTATAAAAAGAATCTTCAGACTTCGCCGCCAAGTTGATCGATGGCAAAATCTCGACCCTTAGAAGACGCACTGGCTGCGCTCAACCAGATTGCCGATCCCACGTCGGATGCTGCGATCGCCACCTTTCAGCGCGTGCTAAACGGTAAACAGGGAATCGCGATCGCGCAGGCAAGCCGCCTCATCCGCAAAGCGGAGCTGTATGCGCTGATTCCCGATCTCGTCGCCGCCTTTCAGCGCTGTTTAGTGAAGCCTGAAACGACTGATCCCAACTGTCATGCGAAGACTGCGATCGCAGAAGCGCTGTATCATCTGGACTACCACGAAGAAACGCTTTTTCTGACAGGCATCCGACATGTGCAAATGGAGGCAGTGTGGGGTGGCAAAGAAGATACGGCTCCAGCCCTGCGAAGTATCTGTGCGTTGGGCTTGGTGCGCATGAATTATCCGCACGTTCTGAGTGAACTTGCCGATTTGCTGGCAGATCCCAAAGCTGAAGCCCGTATCGGAGCCGCACGCGCGATCGCCTACATGAACCATCCCGACGCGGTGCCCCTATTGCGGTTGCGCGTGCAGCTTGGCGACGAACCCCCAGTGCTTTCAGACTATTTACTGGCACTGCTCCAGGTCGCTCCAGTGCAGTCATTGCCCCTGGTCATTCAGTTTCTTAACCCGCCCAACGAACCACCGTTGTCGCCCAGAGCCATAGAGATTGCCGAGGCGACAGCTTTGGCATTGGGTGAATCACGCCTGCCAGAAGCCTTTGAGCCGTTGCAACGCTGGTGGAGACGATCGCGCGATCCCGAACTTCGCAAGACGGGTTTGTTGGCGATCGCCATGCTGCGGCAGGATGAACCTCTTGAGTTCTTATTCTCACTGCTGGCGAACGGGGCGACCCAAGATACAAAGGATGCGATCGCCGCCTTAAGTTTGTACCAACAGGAGGATGTTTTATGGACTCGCGTTTGTCAAACTACTGAGCAGCGTACTGACCACGAAACCTTCGCTTTATAACGTTTAACTAACGCTGATAGTTAGTGAGGTGAGTCATGAATATTCCTGCCTCCAACTCACGTTGACTACACTTGTGCTGCCTTGTTTCAATCATTGTGAAACAGTGTTGTCGCATTGCTATCTCATTCACAACTTAAGCCTGCTTGGAATAAATTTCGTCACAAATGAAGCGGATAAGTGAGTAATGACCGATCGAGAGAGCATCCGTTCCCATCCGCTGCCAACCGAGAATTCGACAGAATGAAATAGCTCTGACCGTGAAACGGCGACCTGTCATTCACTCCTTCCGACCAGTCTGCTTTTCCCTCTGAGCTTAATCAATTCTGCACACCTACTTGCACGATCGAAATGTCCGCAGTATAGTTTAATAGTTCGAGCTTCTCGAATTATTAAACTACGAGTTGGCGAAAGGCAGCTAAGCGCCGTGTGTCGCTTTGAGTCCTTCTCTTCGTTCTTGGTTCCGCCATCTCCTGGCTCATTTCTGTCCTTTGGACGTGGGGCTGATGCGTCGATTACGATCCAGCAATTTTGGAGTAAGTGTGTCATGAGTTCTGATCTCAATCTTTTTTCGCCCATTCAGCTAGGGGCGTATACCTTGCCAAATCGCATTGTGATGGCACCGCTAACCCGCAATCGCGCCAGTGAAGGGAATGTCCCCACCGAGTTGAATGCCATCTACTATGCTCAGCGGGCTTCGGCAGGCTTGCTGATTTCTGAAGCAACTCAGGTGACACCCTACGGACAGGGCTATCCTGCTACTCCGGGCATTCATTCGCGTGAGCAAATTACAGGCTGGAAGCTGGTGACAGATGCGGTTCATGCTCGCGGCGGACGGATTTTTCTGCAGCTCTGGCATGTGGGGCGCATTTCCCATCCCTCCCTGCAACCCGGTGGCGTGTTGCCTGTAGCGCCCAGCGCGATCGCCCCTGAAGCAGGCGAAGCCACCACCTATGAAGGTCCTAAACCCTACGTCACACCACGCGCACTCGAAACCGACGAGCTTCCAGGCATTATTGAAGCGTATCGTCAGGGTGCCGAGAACGCCTTAACCGCTGGCTTTGATGGGGTAGAAATCCACGGTGCAAACGGTTACTTGCTCGATCAGTTCTTGCGCGATGGTACGAATCAGCGCACGGATGCCTATGGCGGCAGCGTTGAAAAGCGTGCCCGTTTGCTATTGGAAGTAACCGAAGCCGTTGTAGGGATGTGTGGAGCTAATCGCGTGGGTGTTCGCCTCTCGCCCAGTAGCACCTTCAACAGCATGACGGATTCTGATCCCGAAGCCACGTTTGGCTATGCTGTGGATGCTCTCAACCGCTTCGGACTCGCTTACCTGCATCTACTAGAACCCAGCGAAGCCGATGAGCGTCACGGTGGCATCCTCGTACCTACCTCCTACTTCCGCCCCATCTTCAAAGGGCTGCTCATGGTGAATTGGGACTACGATCGCGACAAAGCCAACGCCGCGATCGCAGACGGTGCTGCCGATCTGGTGTCTTTCGGCAAGCTCTTCATCGCCAACCCCGACTTGCCAGAACGCTTTCAGGCAAACACCTCGCTCAACGAACCTGATCCCTCAACGTTTTATGGCGGTGATGAGAAGGGCTACACCGATTACCCAGCGCTTGAACTTCAGGCAAGTTAGAGAGTAGTGGAAGGATAAAGGCTGAAGGATAAAGGATAAAAGGTTTGAGCAGTTGTCAGCGAACAGTGAAACAGTCACCAGTGGACAGTAGCAATGAACAGTGAATCAATCAATTTAACTGATGACTGGAGCTGACCGCTCTCTTTCAATTCAAAACTCCTAACTCAAAACTCTTAACTCTCTCCTCTGCCTCCTCTCCTCTCCCTCTACTTCTTCCCTTACACATTAAGGAGATGCGATCGCTTATGGATCTGAAACTATCGGACAAAACGGCGTTAGTGAGCGGTTCGACGGGGGGCATTGGGTTTGCGATCGCCCAATCCCTGGCACAAGAAGACGCAACGGTCATCATCAACGGTCGGTCCGAAGCGCGGGTCAATCAGGCGATCGACCACATCAAAGCCGCCACACCAAACGTCAAGTTATCCGGCATCGCGCTGGATTTATCGACTCGCGAAGGTGCCGAACAGCTTTTTGCCCAGGTGCCGAGTGTCGATATTTTGGTGAACAACCTGGGGATGTACGAGCCCAAAGCCTTTAGCGATATTGCCGATGAAGACTGGCTCAACATTTTTGAAGCAAACGTGCTCAGCGGTATTCGGTTGAGTCGTCGCTATCTGCCCACCATGCTGGAGCGCAACTGGGGACGCATCATCTTCATCTCCAGCGAATCTGGCGTGCAAATTCCCGTCGAGATGATTCACTACGGCATGACCAAAACGGCACAGCTTGCGATCGCTCGTGGGCTGGCTGAAATGACGGTTGGTACAGGCGTAACGGTAAATTCGGTGCTGCCCGGACCCACTCGCTCTGAAGGGGTGGAAGAATTTGTCGAAAAGATGGCAGCCGATCGAGGCGTGGATACAACTCAGGTCGAAAAAGAGTTTTTTGAATCCGTGCGTCCCTCGTCTCTCATCAAACGGTTCGCTACCTCTGAGGAAGTTGCCGCGCTGGTAACGTATGTTTCCAGTCCGCTCTCGTCCGCGACCAATGGTGCCGCGCTGCGGGTCGATGGTGGCGTGGTGCGATCGATTCTCTAGCCTTCCTTTCCGCCAACCAGCGTTCGTTCCCCTGACTGTCAGCGTTTCGTTCAACGTCCTGATTCATCAAGGAGCCTTTATGACTGCTACGACCTCAACGCCAGATTTGCTCACAGCACCGCTCGATGTCCCCAGCGCGATCGCCCAACGACGCGCCATCAAAACCTTCAAACCCGATGCGATCGCGCCTGATCTCCTCAAACACCTGGTTGAACTAACGGTGGCGGCACCCAGTAGCTACAACATTCAAGATTGGCGCATTGTGCTGGTACAAGACGCGGCTCAGAGGGCTGCGTTGGCTGAAGCGGCTTACGGTCAACAGCAGATTGTGCAGGCACCTGTGACGTTTGTTTTTGCTGCCAGTGCCAATGCGGGGTTAGGCGATCTCACGCCCATCTACGAAAAGGGATTGCAAACCGGAGCCTGGACGGAAGGCACCGTCGAGTATTTCAAAAAAGCCATCCCTCAGGGACAAACGGCTCTGGGCGACAAGCGACGCGAATACGCCGTGAAAGATGCCATCATTGCCGCCACCCATCTCATGCTCGCTGCCGAAAGTTTGGGTCTTTCCACTTGCCCAATGAACGGCTGGGTGGAAGATCAGGTAAAAGCGGTGATTGGTGCGGCAGGTAGTGATGATCTGGCGATCGCTCTATTGGTGCCTGTGGGCTATGCCGAAGAACCCCGCCAAAACCCGGGTCGTCTGCCACTGAGCGCGAACGTCTTCGTCGATCGCCTGGACACGCCCTACGTCGGTTAATTCCACTCATTTACTCTTGGAGACTCTCTATGACTGAAAAAACGCCTCGCGTCTGGTTCATTACAGGCAGTTCCACTGGGTTTGGTCGATCGCTCACCGAAGCTGTTCTCAAACATGGCGATCGCGTCGTTGCTACTGCCCGCAAGCCAGAACAACTCGATGACTTGATTCAGCAATACCCGGCGGCGGCTAAAGCGGTGCGTCTGGATGTGACCAAGCCCCAAGAGGTGCGGGATGCGATCAAAGCGACGATCGATGCGTTTGGTCGGATCGATGTTGTCGTTAACAATGCTGGCTACGGCTCCATTGGCGCGATCGAAGAAGTGAGTGACGAGGCGATTCGCTACCAGTTTGAAACGAATGTATTCGGAGCGCTTGATGTGATGCGGGCTGTCTTGCCAACGCTGCGCCACCAGCAGAGCGGACACATCTTGAATATCTCTTCAGTCGGTGGCTTTGTCTCTTTTGGTGCCTCTGGTATTTACTGCGCCACCAAGTTTGCCCTCGAAGCGTTCTCTGAAGCACTCGCTCAAGAAGTAGCTCACCTGAGAATTAAGGTTACGATCGTCGAACCGGGTGCCTTCCGGACTGATTTTAACGGGCGATCGCTGGCTGCACCCGATACGCTCATGGATGAGTATGCCTCCAGCAGCGGTGCCATGCTGCAATGGCTCAAAGACATGGACGGCAAGCAACCCGGCGATCCGGATAAAGCAGCAGCAGCCATGATCCAGGTGGTTGAAAGCGACAATCCTCCGCTCCGTCTGGCGTTAGGAGCCGATGCAGTAGAAACGATCGCCGCCAAGCTGGAGTCTGTCAAAGCCGAACTTGATGTGTGGAAGCAGGTCAGTGTCGATACGGCATTTGAAGGGGCAGTAGTGGGGGCGATCGGGGGGTAGGAAGAAGGGATGAGGGATGAAGGATAAGGATAAAGGCTAAAGGATAAAAAGCTGGCTACCAACCTATACAAGTAAACTCAAAGCTCAAAGCTTAAAGCCTCCCTTGCCTCCCCTGCTTCCCTTGCCCCCCTTCTGACTCCCAACTCCCGACTTCTATCCGTTGACCGCTGAAAGAAGATGGATGAAATGCGAACCTATCAGGGACACTGCCATTGTGGTCGGGTACAGTTTGAAGTGACGACCGTGCTCGATCGAGGAGATCGTTGCAATTGTTCGTTCTGCTCTCGGCGCGGTGCCATCATGCATAGCGTCACCGCCGATCGCTTCAAGCTGCTCACTGGCGAGGACTCACTAACCCTGTACCAATTCCATACCCAAACCGCCAAACACTATTTCTGTAAAGTCTGCGGCATCTACACCTTCCATCGCCCCCGCATCGCGCCCGACAAATATCGCATCAACGTCGCCTGCCTCGAAAACGCCGATCTCACCCATCTGAAAGTCGGCCTCGTCAACGGTGCCGCCTACGACTAACCCACTTCATTCTCCCAACTCACCCCTCTCTGTTCAACTCAAAACTCTTCATTTCCCCACACCCTACACCCCATACCCCATCCCATGATCGACCTCTACTACTGGACAACCCCCAACGGTCACAAGATTACGCTGTTCTTAGAAGAAGTAGGCTTGCCCTACACTCTGATCCCCGTCAACATTGGTGCGGGCGATCAGTTCAAACCCGAATTCTTGAAAATCGCGCCGAACAACCGGATTCCGGCGATCGTGGATCACGAGCCTGCCACAGGTGGCGAACCGATTTCCCTTTTTGAGTCGGGTGCCATTCTGCTCTACCTGGCAGAAAAGACGGGTAAGCTCATCCCCTCTGATTTGCGTGGGCGTGCAGACGTGCTGCAATGGCTGTTCTGGCAAATGGGCGGTTTGGGACCGATGGCTGGGCAAAATCACCACTTTAGCCAGTACGCGCCTGAGAAGATTCCCTACGCCATTAACCGTTACGTCAACGAAACGGGACGGTTATATGCAGTGATGGATAAGCGTTTGAGCGATCGTGAGTTTCTGGCAGGCGACTATTCGATCGCGGATATTGCCTCCTACCCCTGGATTGTGCCCTACGAGCGCCAGGGGCAATCGCTGGAGACTTTCCCCAACCTGAAGCGCTGGTTTGAAGCGATTCAAGTCCGTCCAGCAACCGTCCGTGCTTATGCCAAAGCCGATGCCTTTAAAAATCAGGCAATCAGCCCCGAACAGTCCCGCGACTTACTCTTTAATCAGTCTGCTAAAACCATTCAGCGTTAGCAACGGTTGGCTATTTTAGAGAGGTGTACAAGGCAGGATGAAGTAACATCGAGGCTTTGCCATCCTGCTTTTTACACGCGCTCGCGTTAAGCCTCGACCGCATCGGACAACAATCTTGGTCCCTCGTGAATGTGGGTTATGTAATATTGACGCTCACGTCGTTGTTTGACGACCCGCCCAAGATATTGCAACGGTCGTCCAATGGCTTTTTGCATCGGTGATTGGCGCATCCACTGCTCATACCCTGCGGCGATCGACCCTGCCAGCACATTCCGCAAGTACAGCGCTATTTTGTCTTCTGTAAACTCGGTGGCGCGACGGAAGCCGTTTTCAACCATTGCCGTGTAAAGCACTGGGTCATCTTGCAGCTTTTTTAGAGCGGCGATCGCTTGCTCTGGCTTCGTCACCTCAAAATAATCTAGCTCCGATTGCCGCAACGACTGATAGGCAGGTTCAGGACTGAGAATGGCGGGACAGCCAGCAAACCAGGCGTTTGTCAACTTCAGCGCTGGCTTGAGCGTGCTGTCGTATTGGGTAATATTCCGCACGGCAATGACCACATCAGCGGTTGTGTAGTTCCGCCAGCCATCAAAGCCTTCATCTTCTGAACTCAGCATGAGCTTAATGTTCATGGCACTGAGCGCGCTTAAAAACTCTGGACTCTTAAAGCCCTCCGCCAGGTTGTAGCTATTCCCTTTGAAAGTAAGGTTTTCTACCCGTGTGCCGCGAGATGGATCGCGGGGCTGCAAGTTGGGTTGAGGCCAGTGAGGCATAAAGTGATGCGTTGAGTCGATCACACCACGTTGATTCAACACAAGCCGTTGCTCACAGATTTCAGGGTGTGGGCGATCGTATTGCACCGTCACCACGTAGCTGTTGTACGAGAAATCCGACAGGTGAATATAATCAAACGGCACAATGCTGATGCAGCCAGGAACCGGATGCGAGGCAAGCCGTACATTCAACCCTCGCTTCTTCAAACTCATAAATGTCTGCGCTGACCAGATGTCTTCTGAGATGACGCACTGCTGGTAGAGTTCGCTGGTGATTGGTTGATCGGGGTGATCAATTAAATCTTGCCACTTCGCATCTTTCGTAATGAAATAAACCGGATGGGGCAGTAACTCTAATGGCTTTTGCTCATCGGTGAAGTAAGGGTTAAGTTGATGCATAGACTTCAGATGCGTCATAGAATTCAAACGGAAACGACAGAACTCATCAAGCAGTTGGTTATAGCAGTCTCTAAACAGGGAGAGAACCGTTTAAGTGTCAGCTTCACTCAGTTTGGAGCGCAGATTTGGTTTAATTTAAGTGGCGATCGCGGTTTGGCACTGAGATGAAGACATTGAACTCAAAACAATTGAAGCACTCATGCCAGAGCACATTGAACATTCAATCATTAGTGTCTAAAGGCTGATTGACTGACAAATCTTGCGTAGGTTGGGTTGTAGCGATAGCGAAAACCCAACGCTAGAGCCTGTGTTGTTGGGTTTTGCAAGGCTCAACCCAACCTACATCGGGATAAGGGTTTCATGAGTTTTGTCAATCAATCAGGTCTAAAGAATTAAAAAATGCTGCTTTCTCAGTATCTTGTGTTGATCAACAAAGGAAAATGCTGAGTGGATGTCTTCTCGAAATCTTTAAAGAATTGATCACAACGAATGATGTGTTGCAAAATATGCCAAGAGACGGGAATGCTACTTTAATGTGCGAGTAATGAAACCGTCACCGTTTGCAACCCATCGGGATGCTGCTGACAGGCTACAGTCCCGCGCTGTACTTCGATGCGACGACAGCACAGGATAATCTCGGTGGCAAAATCTCGATTGCCAGCAGGCGCAAACCGTTGTGCCGTAATCCGAAGATGGATGCGATCGTCCTGATACTCAGCGCCTAACACGACAGGGGAACCCGCATCAGAGTATTTCAAGCCTCTGGCTAAAAGGTCTGTTAGAACGGCTTCAGTGAGGTCTTGATCGGCAAACGCGGCGGGTAAGGGTGTATGAATTTCACAGATGAGGCGGGCAGCACTGCCATCTTTCGGTTCAAGGAGGTGGCGACTGACTGAGCTTAAAAGTGGCTCCAGTGCCAGCGGTTCTAAGGTTACATCTACTTTGCCCGCTTCTAGCTTTTGCAGCAGCATCGTATCTGCCATCAAATCACAGAGGCTATTGACCTCATTTTGAACGTGATGCAGATGGTCGTAATAGTCGGCTGCTGTCTGGAAAGACTCGACGAGGGGTTGCAGATGGGTTTCTAGCGTAGCGAGCGATCGTCCCACTCGCCGCTCCAGCGAAGCAATGACCGTTTTCTGGGCAGCGAGATACTGCTTCAACTGGTCGTTCTCTAACTGCACCTGCTGTAGCGTGCTGGGCTGAGTTTGAGCGAGGGCGTGTGATTGGGGCATCGTCCATCGTGCATGGCTACCTACAATGATAGTTATAACCTGCATTGTTAAGGATTGTAAAAAACTACCATTTTTCTACTGGTTTTCATGGCTGGCTTCTCAGATTAGCCTGAGCGTTTCGTCGCCACATCCAGGGTTTAATGCGCCGTAAGGCAGAACCAGTCAAGCGTTGCTCGTATGCCTCATCGGTCATGGCAGCAAGCTCGGGCAACGTTGCGGTGGTATTCCACGGGTGCGGCTGGAAATCCTGCACATTGGTCGCTTGAGCAAAACGTTGATTCCAGGGGCACACATCCTGACAGATATCGCAGCCTGCAACCCATCCCTGAAGGTGAGGCACGATCGCATCCGGTAGGATTTCTGCGCGGTTTTCGATCGTCTGATACGCGAGACACCGATTAGCATCAACGACATGAGGCTGAGGGATCGCACCCGTCGGGCAGGCATCCATACAGCGGGTGCAGGTGCCGCAATGAGCCGTATGGGGACGATCGGGCTGGAGCGATAGATTCGTCAAAACTTCGCCCAGAAACACCCACGAACCGTATTCTCTCGTGATCACGTTGCCGTTTTTGGCAATCCAGCCGATGCCTGCTTGTTGCGCCCAAACTTTATCTTGGATGGGTCCTGTATCCGCGTAGTAGCGAGCCTCAATGGACTCTCCCTGAGTACAGATCCAGGCAGACAGCGCTTTCAGTTTTTTGTGCAGCACCTTGTGGTAGTCGCGTCCCCAACCGTAACGGGCGATTTTTGCCGTTGTGCTACCTTCTGGACGAGAAATAGGCGTGTAGTAGTTGAGCGCAACACAAATCACCGATCGCACCTCGGGCATGACTTGCAGAATGTCCTGCCGCTTGGGGTTCTCCATCCAGGTCATATCAGCCTGATAACCGTTGTCTAGCCAGGTACGCAAGTGTGCTGCCGTTTCTGGTGCGTCAGGTGCGATCGCGGCAATCCCCACTTTATGAAAGCCTAGCTCCAACGCTTTTTGTTTAATTTGGCTGTCGAGAGACATCACGGCTTGTTGCTTGGGTGGTGTTCTAGGGCGCGTCATCAATTAACTTCAAAACCCTGTGGTATCAGCATAATCGCGCTCGCCCCAACACACCAGGCTAGGGGCTGGAACTCCTGCTACAAGCAATGTGTAGTCGTAATTAATGACAGCCCCTAGAAATGTTGTTCACAATTTCTGTAGGGAGGTTACATAGAACGCCCCTACAGAAGGGCAATGTTTCAGATTAATTAATCCACGATTCTAAGAACCTTTCTGGTTGTGCGATCGAAAGCGTCCAGCCAGAAATTCTCGCTCTTTGAGATGCTTGGTTTGCCGACCGCTAACGCGCTTGCGCCACATTTTGAAGCTGGATGCCTGCATTTCTCGCCGCATAAGCGCAATGACCTGCTTTTCCAGTAAGCCAAATTGTTGTTCGATCGCCTCAAACGGGGTGCGATCTTCCCACGCCATTTCAAGGACGCGATCAATTGTTTCGGCATCAAGTTCTGGAAGATTCATCGTGGCAGCAGCACCGAACGTCGTCAATAGCCATAGCCTAACGTTGATAGCGCGATCGTGTTTGATGGGTGAATAGGTTCGGGGTTAGCAGCTTGGGGATAGCCGACTACTTGAAGCTGACGGCTGACCGCTTTCAGCACGACTATGACAGCACTTTACTCTCTACCGATTTGACCATGCGATGCAGTCCACCAGAGCGCGTCAACTGTTCAAACCGCTGGGTCGATTTACTGCATGTAACGTGGTAGCCCAGACGCTCAAATAACGCTCTGGCAGGGGTATTGGTATAGGTTACGTCGAGCGCGATCGCGTGACACTTGTGAGCCTGTGCTTGCTTTTCAGCCTGGGCAAGTAAATAAGTGCCTAGCCCCTGTTGCTGAAATTCTGGGAGGACACTCAACCCCAAAATGTAATAGTCTTGCGCGGCGATATCCTGCTTGATGCGAGTGAGATCGGCGAGATTGACCAGGATCTTGGGTAGCTTGCGGAGGGGAAGGATACGTGCCATGACCTGATGCACCTTTTCATCTGCCTGACGCTTTAAAGAGCCAGGGTAGCTAATCATCACGCCAACGGGTTGATGGTGTAGTTCAACAATCTGGGCGTGCTCGTAGCTAAGGGCATGTTGAGGATGAGCAAACGCCTGACAAAAGATCGCTTTCGACTCCTCAAAGGGCGACGCAAAAATGTAGCTGAATAGGGCTGGACCGGCTGCAAAAAAAAGCGGGGCTGCCCAGTCCACATCCTCCACGATCGCGGGACGCAGGGTGATATTTTGTGCGAATGGTTGCAATAACATGTCTGGCGCTCTATTCGTCACTTAGTATACCGAGATTGGCACTATGACGAACCACTGCTGTTAGGGCGTGTCATCAATTAGCTCCGAAACCTTACAATATCAGCAGTGTCACGCCCGTCCCAACACACCAGGCTAGGGGCTGGAACCCTTGCTGCAAGCAATGTGCAGTATTAATTGATGACAGCCCCTAGCATTGGTCATGTCGCTGAAGCCCATCACCAGAATAGACGGCATTGCTAAAAGGTCGAAAAAACCGAGAAGGACGCATTCACCTGCTCTGGGGGCGATCGCAGTGAATACTCATCCTCAGTCTAAAAGGTTTTGCCGCCAAGTGGAGTGGCTAACCTGTAAACCGGGTGAACGAAAAAAAGCGCGGTCAGGCAGCCGTAGGATTTTTGTACCAGAAAGCGTGCCAACGACTGGAGCCGCTCAAATAGCAAGCACGTAACCTCATCACCGAATGAGCACCGTGTTTGGACCA
>JAHHHL010000076.1 GCA_019359375.1 Lyngbya sp. HA4199-MV5 | reverse complement strand
AGATTGCCGCAGTGGGTTCTGGTATAGTAAACACAACTTTTCAGGGGTGAGATGGACTTTGTTCCGCTCACCCCATTCTTCTATACCTTGTCCCTCTTCCTCCAAATGGCTAAAGTCGAGCTAAGGATCGTGGATTAATTAACCCGAATCACTTCCCGTCTGTAGGGACGTGACATGTCACGTCCCTACAGAAAGAATTACACCTGATTAAATTCGCGTTCCTAAGACCAGCATGTAGCTCCAGAGTTGTGAATGGGCACTCTTCTATCAAGGAAAATTATCTTCCTTTTCGCTCCGCCACCCTGGTAGCCAAGCTCGACTCCGTGCCTTTCGACTCATCGCCTTTTTATGTTCCCAACCGTGCATTCTCGCCACCGTCTCCACTCCTCACTGGCTATCCTCATGGCTCTGGGTTTATCTGCCTGTCAACGCGGATACTCTCAACCGCTTCGTCCGGCTCCGCTACCCCAGGAGGACTTGATTCAGGTTTACACCAATCATGAACCTGCCTCGCGCTATACCGAGCCGTATCGCAAACAGGTGCGCGATGGCGATGATTTAGAACAAAAAATTGTGGATGCGATCGCCACTGCCAAAGTAACTGTTGATGTTGCCGTACAAGAACTACGGTTGCCCAAAATTGCGGCGGCGTTGGTCGAGCGACAGGCAGCAGGCGTGAAGGTACGGGTCATTTTAGAAAACACCTACTCACGCCCGTTTAGTGCCTTTACCGCTGAAGAAATCGCTCAACAGCCAGAACGCGATCGCGGACGCTACGACGAGTTTCGCCAACTGGTCGATCGCAACGGTGATGGTCAAGTGAGCCAGGACGAAACCAATCAAGGGGATGCCCTGGTGATGCTCGATCGCGCCAAAATCCCCCGCATCGACGACACAGCCGATGGCTCGGCTGGTAGCAACCTGATGCACAACAAATTTGTGGTGGTCGATGGACGCACCATTATCATGACATCCGCCAATTTCACAACCAGCGATGTCCACGGTGACTTCAAATCGCCCGCCAGTCGGGGTAATGCGAACAACATGCTGCAAATTAGCAGCCCAGAGCTGGCAACGATCTTTACGCAGCAATTTAACGTGATGTGGGGCGATGGTCCTGGCGGCAAGCGAGACAGCAAGTTTGGGGTTAAAAAGCCTTTTCGCCCAGCCCAGCAGGTCACGATCGGTACCACCACCGTTGAAGTGCAATTCTCGCCCACCCGTCCATCGATTCCCTGGACGCGGAGTAGCAACGGACTCATTGGCAAAACGCTGAGTACAGCGAAGAAATCGGTTGATCTCGCTTTGTTCGTTTTCTCTGAGCAGAGGTTGGTGAACCTGCTAGACACTGTCCATCAGAGTGGAGCAGACGTGCGGGCACTTATCGAGCCTGGTTTCGCCTACCGTTCGTACAGTGAAGCGCTTGATATGCTAGGCATTGCCCTCGCTGAGGATTGCAAACTAGAAGCGTCGAACCGTCCCTGGCAAAACCCGATCGCCACTGTAGGCGTGCCTCGCCTCCCGCCCGGAGATCTGCTGCACAACAAATTTGGCATTGTGGATCAGGAAATAGTCATCACAGGCTCTCATAACTGGACGGATGCCGCGAATACAGGCAACGACGAGACGGTGCTGGTGGTTCATAGCCCGATCGTGGCTGCTCACTACCAGCGGGAGTTTGAACGCCTCTACACCAATGCGATTCTAGGTCTTCCTCCAGCAATTCAAAAGAAAGTCAATGCACAGCGGCAGCAGTGTCGATCGCTTCAGTCAGCTTCGGATACCCCTGGTGCGATCGTGCCCAAGAACCGCAATAGCAAACCGCGTGAAGTCCCGCCAACGCCAGTGGAAGCCGCTGCTGCCCCTAAAAAGGCGAGTAAACGACAGTCAAAACAGCGGGTAAACCTGAATACAGCGACACAAGCCGAGCTAGACGCGCTACCGGGCGTGAGTACCAAACTCGCAAAACGCATTGTTGCCGCTCGTCAAGCACACCCTTTTACGTCTCTGAACGATTTAGCACAGATTCCTGGTATAAGTGCTAAGCGTTTGAAGCGGCTAGAGACACAGGTGACGTGGTAAGACGTAAACTTCAGAAACGGCGACAGTTGAGTCATCAGGAACAGTGTTGAACCCTGTTGACTGACAAATCTTTGAGCGAGTACTTGAACCGCCCTGCACTGCAAGTGTGGGCTGATGGCAGGAAGTCCTCTCTAGGCGTTGCCTTCCCGAAGGGTTAGAGGACTACGAGCGCTTTGCAACCCGTTTTAACAGGTTTTGTACCATTAGCCCGGATTTTAATCACGGGTGGGTGAGCGAAGAAGCGACCAGCCTTTCAGGGCTTTTGTCAGTCGATCAGGTGTTGAACCGCATGACAACGGCTAGATGGTTTGTACCAGCCATGATCTAGACCAGCGGTTGGGGCGCATAATTTGTCGCCTTTGAGTCATCTTTAAGCGATAGTCCTTGAACCGATCGCCTGTTAAACCGCAAGAAGCAAGAACCGACCTACGGTTTAGCCGTAAATTGCTTTAAGTTTCAAAGACAGCGGCAAGCCTGTTCTAGACGCGAATGCCATAGCGCTGAGCTTATGTTGGAAGGAGGGCGTTTGCTTGAGCCAGGGTGCCGTCCAGCGGGTGCCACCACCAACTCGACGACCTGGAACGCCATCTCTATCTGCTTTTGCAGGGCTAGCGAGTGATAGCATCAGAGCCAATAAAGAAAACCCGATCATGAGTTGACGCATAGGTGTTGAAATGATAGATGCTCAATATGTCTACAATCGCAAAGCCAGCAGCATCTCACCAGCGTTGAACCACTGAAGTCATTTTGATTTAAAGCAGCCTGTGCGCTTCACAATTGGCTACCCTCACGTAAATTTACGGGGGTGCTGACATGCATTGTCACCCTACTGCATTGACTTTCTGCTAGGGCTTAGGGCGCATCATCAATTAAGCCCAGAAACCTTGTGGTCTCGGCATAATCGCGCCCGTCCCAACATACCAGGCTAGGGGCTGGAACCCTTGCTGCAAGTAATGTGTAGTTGTAATTGATGACAGCCCCTAGTGGTCGCTTGCTGAAAAGTTGTGATCGCCGATGGCAGCAATTCGCTGACTGGGGGCTTCCACAATTCTGTGCCCGAAGGCGTTCGTTCAGAGAAGGCAGTTGTTATCCTGAAAGGACAACGCCAACCGCAACCGCTGTGCCATCAGAAGCCATGACTCAACAACCTGCTCGTCTTTGTATTCTTGGTGGAGGCTTTGGTGGTCTCTACACGGCGCTACACCTGAGTCAGTTGCCCTGGGTTAAGCAGGAGAAGCCCGAAATCATCCTGGTCGATCGCAGCGATCGCTTCCTCTTTGCCCCGTTGCTGTACGAACTCATGACGGGTGAACTGCAAACCTGGGAAATTGCCCCACCGTTTGAAGAATTACTGGCTGGGACAGGTGTGCGTTTTCACCAGGGCACCGTAACCAGTGTTGATCTGGCAGCAAAGCAGGTGCAGCTTCAGGATGGTCATGCGCTCTCCTTCGATCGCCTGGTGCTAAGCCTGGGGGGCGAAACACCGCTCGATCGGGTGCCAGGAGCCGCAGAACACGCACTGCCATTCCGTTCGATTACCGATGCCTATCGGCTAGAAGAGCGGCTACGGGTATTGGAAGAGTCGGAGGCTGAAAAGATTCGCGTGGCGATCGTGGGTGCGGGCTATTCTGGCGTAGAGCTAGCGTGCAAACTGGCTGATCGGTTGGGTGCGCGAGGACGTATTCGCCTGATCGAGCAAGCTGACCAGATCTTAAGAACATCGCCCGATTTTAACCGTGAAGCGGCAACCAAAGCCCTGGAAGCACGCGGTATCTGGGTCGATTTGGATACCGGAGTTGAGACGATCGCCGCCGATACGCTTGACCTTTCCTACAAGGGCAATGTGGATACGATTCCCGTTGATCTGGTGCTATGGACGGTGGGGACTCGCGTCTCTGATGTCATCAACGCGCTGCCGCTGAAGCAGAATGCGCGAGGTCAGATCGTCGTCACTCCGACCTTACAAGCAGTTGATTACCCAGAAGTCTTTTCGCTAGGTGATTTGGTGGATTGTCAGGATGCGGAGGGGCAGCAAGTTCCTGCAACAGCTCAGGCAGCCTTCCAGCAAGCGGAATATGTCGGCTGGAATCTTTGGGCTTCGCTCACCGATCGACCACTGTTGCCATTCCGGTATCAACATCTGGGCGAAATGATGGCGTTGGGCACTGATAATGCCACCTTGACTGGCTTAGGGTTTAAGCTTGACGGTCCATTTGCCTATGTCGCACGGCGTTTGGCATACCTCTATCGGATGCCGACGCTGGAGCATCAAGTGCGCGTGGGGCTGAACTGGATTGCTCAGCCATTGCGGGATGCGATCGGCGCGATCGATCCATAGCAAACGTAGACTTCATGAATGCACCTGAGTTTGAGAAGTTCATCATGACTTCGGGAACACTAAATTTAGAGAGAACAATCGCTGCCCAGGCAACCAGGTGAAGCAAACAGATCTCTTCTCCCAGTCCTTTGTGCTGCTAGTGAATGATCTACGCATGTCCCTTTTTGGTAACGTGTGGTGGTTTCAATAAGGCGTTCATCAACACCTTGGAACGGTTAGTTTGATGACCAATTTTATTGAGGCGATCGCATGGCGAAAATTGAGCCCATCGCATGGCGATCGCCCCTCCCCTTACGAACATAAGTCCAGTGATGGGATGAGGTGAAAATTGGGCAAGTTCTAGATGGCATACAGATTAGATAGCATACAGAGTAATTTCATGGAGTCAGGGGCAAGTACCAGAGTATCGAGGATAGTGAGATGCGTGCGAGTGAACTCCTGAAGCGTTATGCCGCAGGAGAAAGAGACTTCAGCAAAGTCAGCCTGTGGGGGGTCAATCTCAGTAAAGCTAGCCTGCGGGGGATTGACCTACGGGATGCAGACCTGAGAGGGGCAAATCTGCGCGGCATTGTTTTGCGCGAAGCGTGTATGGATGGAGCAAAGCTGGCTGAAGCCGACTTGACGGGAGCCAACCTGTGGGGTGTCGATTTTCGAGGGGCTGATTTGCAGTGTGCAAATTTGACCGAAGCCAACTTAACTGGGGCAGATTTGCGGCAGGCTTGCCTGGTACAGGCAATTTTGAATAAGGCAAATTTGAATTCGGTTAACCTCAGTGAAGCCGACTTGAACAGTTCCCACCTCTGGGGTGCTAACCTTTGTGCGGCAAAGCTAATCAACATTGACCTGCGGAGTGCCAATCTGCGGGGTGCGTATCTCTGTCAGGCAATTTTGAGCGGCGATTTGCGCGAAGCAAACCTGAGTGGAGCTAACTTGAGCTGGACAATTCTGGCTGGAGCCAACCTGCAAGATGCCATTTTGAGCGAGGCTGAATTGAGCAGTGCCAACCTCATAGGCGTTAACTTGACGAGTGCCAAACTGCGGGGTGCTGATTTACGCGGTGCTGATTTGAGCGACGCTAACCTGACCGGGGTAAACCTGAACGAAGCAAACCTCTCGATGGCAAAATTGAATGGCACGATTCTCAATGGTGCAACGCTGAGCGGTACCGATTTGCGTGGCACTAACCTCACTGGCACCAACCTGACTGAAGCCAATCTACTGGGGGCAAATTTGCGCGGCGTGGTCATGCCAGATAATACAATCATCGGTTGAGTTTCCTTGGCAAGGCTGGGTAATAGTACATGGTGCATGGGCGCAAGTGTGTGCATGAATTGGCAACACACCCTCAAGTGATTTTTCTCGATGCCGTGGGCACACTGTTTGGCGTGAAGAGCAGCGTAGGCACAGTCTATGCAGAGGTCGCGCAGCAATTTGGCGTTGAGGTTTCGGCAGCGGCATTGAATCAGGCGTTTTTACAAAGCTTTCGAGCTGCTGGATCGCCAGCCTTTGACACAGTTGATCAGGCAGAGCTTCAGGAGCGAGAGTTTGCCTGGTGGTTGACGATCGCCACAAACACCTTCAAGCAAGCAGGCGTGTGGCACCAGTTCTCCGACTTTGATGAGTTTTTTGCCGCACTCTACGCGCACTTTGCTACTGCTGCACCGTGGGTGGTGTATCCCGATGTCAAGCCTGCGTTAGAGCGCTGGCAGCGCATGGGCATCCCGTTAGGTCTTTTGTCTAACTTCGATTCACGGCTCTACTCAGTCCTAGAGTCTCTCGCTTTAGCACCGTTTTTTACCTCAGTTACCCTTTCTACCCAGGTGGGTGCGGCAAAGCCTGACCCCAAGATTTTTTCGATCGCCCTTCAAAAACACGACTGCTTGCCCAATGCCGCGTGGCATATTGGCGATAGCTTTGAAGAAGATTACCAGGCAGCAAAAGCGGTGGGAATGCGAGGGATCTGGTTGAGGCGAAATAAGGGTGTAGGGGTTGGGGTTTAGGGTGTAGGGTAGTAGAAACGTTTTGGAACGCCTGTACTGATAACCCTGTGACTGATTGCTGGTTATGACCCTGAAACCCTCTCAAATTCTCAGACAACTCCAAGATAAACGGGACGACTTTGCCACGTTTGACCAAACAACGATACAGGCGCTTGAACAATACCGTCGGGCACTCGCAATCGCGTCTCAGGAAGCGGACACAGCGCTGCTAGAGCAGTTAGCAGACTTTGTGGCGAACGATCGTGGCGCAGAACCGTTAGAACCTCTGGGCAACTACCCAAGCTGGCGCATCACGTCGGGGCTGTCATGGTCCAGTCGAGAAGAGAGTCACGCCTGGGTGCGCGATCGGCTCACAGGCGTGGCGACTTTTGCGGTGGATGGGTCGCAGATTTATCCCAGCAAAGATTTTTCGATTCCCGTGGCGCTTGTGCAAATCGGCTGGTTTGAGAACTTGCACCAATCGGGTGGACAGTACGAGAAAGATATTGATCTTGAAATCATGACCCCGGCAGATCTCAAGGCAAATACCAGCGGCGATCCGGTCGATCGTCGGGTGAATATGCGCCGCTTTGAGATGGAAACCGATCGACTGGTACAGTACATGGAAGACCGGGCAGGCTGCGGCAACTGTCTTGCCTTTCTGGATGGTTCGCTGGTGGTCACGTTCGCCGAAGCGTTTGATGAAAAGACTCAGCAGTTTTACGTTGACTGTGTTGTGCGGCTACTCCAGGCGAGTGAAAAATGTCGGGTACCTTTAGTTGGCTATGTCGATACTTCTTACGCCCGTGACCTGACGTTGATGCTCCAACGACTCACGCCAGGGTTGCCTGATGCGCCTGCCATTCACGATGCGTCCCTGCTCCGAACCATGCAGTGGGGCGATCGCACACCCCTGTTCCGTTGCCGACGACCCGGAATCTTGAGGCAGTATCCCGGCGCGATCGCCAGTCGCATTGGCTTTACCTATCTCAAGGCACACGATGGCTTTCCGGTACGGTTAGAATTGCCGACCTGGATTTATCAGGAAGGCTTGCTAGAAACGGTACTTGACTGGGTGCGAGGCGAAATCATCATCGGTAGCGGCTACCCCTATGTCATTGAAACCGCAGACCAGACGGCTGTACTGCAAACGACCGATCGCCAAACGTTTTACCGTCTCCTGCAAGATTGGGCAGAGGAAGAAAACCTGCACTTGAGGCTTTCGCGCAAAATGGTGAGTAAGGCGAGGAGGAGGTAGGGTGAAGGCTAAAGGCTGAAGGCTGAAGGCTAAAAAGGGCAGCGTAGAATTGAGATCTGCTTGTTGCGAGGACAGTTTGACGATGAATCTAGCCGAGATAAATCTGGTCACGCCGAAAAGCTTCACGATCGCGGAATACCATCGTTTGACTGAGATGGGCTTCTTTGCCGAGGACGATCGCGTTGAATTGATTCGTGGAGAGATTAATAGAATGGCAGCGAAAGGAACAGCGCACACAGTCTGTTGCAGCAATCTCTTAACCGCATTAGCCAGTCTGGTTTTAGATAAGGCGACGGTACGCTGTCAAGATCCTATTTCCTTGCCGTCGGGCAGTGAGCCGGAGCCGGATTTTGCGATCGTTCGTTTGCGTTCAGATCACTACTTGTCTGGACATCCAACCCCAGAGAACATTTTGCTAGTCATCGAAATTGCGGATCCATCGCTGGACTACGATCGTGAGGTGAAGCGATCGCTTTATGCGGAGGCAGGCATTACTGATTACTGGATCTTTAACTTGATTGAAAATTGCCTGGAGGTCTACAGCGAACCTTACCAAAACGGCGATCGGTTTGACTATGCTGTAAGACGCATTGTTTTGCCCAAGGGCACGATCGCGCTACCTGAGCTATCAGAACCGCAACTGGATAGACTCAGCGATCGCCCACGCTTAGAACTCCCGCTTGCCCAGATCTTTCCTATTGCCTGATGCGGGTTGAACAGTAGCGCGATCGTTAGACGTAGCCGTGTTCTGCTAAAAAGTCGGGGGTCAGGTTCTCCAGCCCATGCGCTTTTATACCGTTATCCTGACCCATGCCATGACGCAGAAACTTCTCCACATATTTGCCGAGAATGTCACCTTCCAGATTGACGATGCTGCCTGGACGCAAGTCGTTGAGATTGGTTTCCGCGTAAGTATGGGGAATAACCGCCACTGTAAACCAGGTGCCATCAAGGTCACAGTCGGCGATCGTCAGGCTGATGCCATTCACCGCGATACTGCCTTTGGGGATGATGTAACGGGCGATCGATGCCTGATTCGTTGTAAAGGTCATTTCCCAGGAGGTTGCGGTTTGCACAGATGACTGCAACTGCCCGGTGCCATCCACATGCCCGGTGACAAAATGACCACCGAGCTTACTACCCACCCGCAAGGAGGTTTCCAGGTTGACCAGCGCGCCGTCTTCTTGCCCCAAACTGGAGCGATCGCGCGTTTCAGGTGAAGCATCCGCCATAAAGCCCTGGGGCAGAAGCTCGACCACGGTGAGGCACACGCCATCGACTGACACGCTATCACCGATCGTTAAGTCCTGCATGATCAATCTGGAAGTGGCAGGCAGGCATGTGATGCTTACCTTATCGACCCCAAGAGACTGTAGCGTCCCTAAACCCTGAACAAGACCAGTAAACACAGGCGTTTCTCAAACGTTGCTAAGGTTCAACCAATTTTGCTCTCTTTGTGCCAAAAGGTCTTGCCACTCGACACTTGAGAAACTCTTGCGGATTGTCAAATTTGCTCAATGATCCACTAGGATCAGGGCAGAAATCAGGGCATACTTAAGGTCAAAGACCTTGCATCATAAACGACTGGCTTATTTCGATCGTAGCTCTGCCCTTTCTAGTTCTAGCGTTTTCTGTTGTCCTTGTGATCCATCCCGTTAGATTCAAATGACCTTTTTGGCTCACATGGCTAATGATCCAGACCACCCTATCCAAAACCCCCTAGAACCAAGAATCAATCGGCTTAAGCCTATGTCCTCCATCCAGGTTCGGTTCGTTATACTGACTCCCGTTTTCTTCAGAACCATTTTCTTCAGGTATTCTAGAGGCTAAGACGATGATTGAAATGAAAGTCGCTGGAATTGCATTGGATGCCGCTACACGCAGCCCGATCGTGCTCTTGCGAGATTCCACCGAGCGACGGCAGTTGCCAATCTACATCGGTCAGGATCAAGCAAAAGCCATTATCAACGCTTTAGAGAATCAAACGCCACCCCGTCCATTGACTCATGACCTGTTTGTAAACCTCCTCGAAGAATGGGACATGAGCCTGGAACGGATTGTCATTCATTCGCTACAAGACAACACCTTTTACGCGATGCTTACTGTTTCTCATGGCGAGACCAAGAAAGAGATTGATGCTCGCCCCAGTGACGCTATCGCGATCGCCCTCCGTACCAACAGTCCCATCTGGGTGCTTGAAGAAGTCGTCGCCGATGCCTCGATTCCCGTCGATCGGGATGCGGACGAAGCTGAGCGCAAAGCCTTCCGCGATTTTCTCTCCAACCTCCGCCCCGAAGACTTCTTGCAGCGCGGCAACCTCAGCAGCGAAGAAGCGCAATAGGGGAAGTGAGGAGAGAGGAGAGAGGAGTGAGGGGTGAAGGGGAAGCAGGGGAAGCGAAGGAGGTAAGGGAAGCAGGGGTAGTTGAAAGGCAAAGAATAACTTCTGACCACTGGCTTTTGACTTCTGACTTCACTAACAACTAACAACCAACAACTCTTCCGCCTCCATGCAGTATCGCCGTTTTGGCAAGACCAATCGATCGCTCTCGGTGTTTTCGTTGGGAACGATGCGATGTTTGGCTTCGGCTGAGGTGGCATATCAGACGCTTCAGAAAGCAGTAGCGCTGGGTGTAAACCACCTGGAGACGGCGCAGGGGTATGGCAACAGTGAAGACTACGTGGGAGCGGCGCTGCAAAGAGGATTAGGTGTGCCACGATCGCAGTTGTTTATCACCACAAAGCTGGTGCCAACAGTAGATGCAGCAACGATGGCGCAGGCAATTGATCAGTCCCTCGATCGCCTCAAGCTAGATTACATTGACGGATTGGCAATTCACGGTATCAACACCTGGGAACATCTTGACTGGATAAAAGCAGAAAATGGCTGTATGCAGGCAGTCCAACAGGCGGTTGCAGACGGGCACATCCGACATGTGGGCTTTTCGACACATGGGTCGCTGGAGGTGATTCTGGCGGCGATCGCTACGGGTCTGTTTGAGTTTGTCAATCTGCATTACACCACTTTTTTTCAGCGCAACGCCGCCGCGATCGACCGGGCGCACCAGCAGGATATGGGCGTATTCATTATCTCGCCTGCGGACAAGGGAGGACTGCTCTATACGCCGTCTGAAATGCTAGAGCAATTGTGTCAGCCCTTTTCGCCGTTGGAACTGAATTACCGCTTTCTGCTTAGTGACCCTAGAATTACGACGTTGAGTGTGGGTGCGGCGACTGCCAGTGAATTGGCGCTGCCGTTAGCGGTGGCTAATCGGGTTGAAGCACTATCGCCAGCAGAAGTAGTGGTTTTGCAACGGTTAGAAGAGCATCAGTCAGAAGCGTTGGGCAGCGATCGCTGCGGTCAATGCTATGCTTGCTTGCCGTGCCCAGAAGGGATTTACATCCCGGAGGTGCTGCGGTTACGGAATCTGGCGATCGCTTACGACATGACTGAGTTTGGTCAATACCGCTATCGCATGTTTGAAAATGCGGGACATTGGTTTCCCGGCAACAAGGGCGATCGCTGTACAGACTGCGGCGATTGTTTGCCTCGTTGCCCCGAAGGGCTGAATATCCCAGCACTGTTGCGCGATACCCATGAGCGGCTGAACGGCAAAGCGAGACGCAGATTGTGGGAGTAGAACGAAGGGAGCGCTGAGGCAAGGGCGATCGCTCCGTTCTCCATTGTTGACCACAGAAGCACACGCGATCGCAACTGCGTCGGGGGCTTAGCTCACCAAAGGCGGTTGTCCGGTTGGGGCTGGTGATAGATACTGGGCGAGTTTGGCGCTGGGTCGCATCGACTTCAGCACGTATTCTAAATTCTCGCTGGGGCGAGCGATGACGTGGGAGGAGAGGTAAAGCTGCTTTTCTCCGATCACGCCTTTGGCAGCTTCAACGCCTGTTTCTACCGCAATGCTAACTTCAGAGACATCCCCTCGCACAATGACTGTATAACGGGCACCGCTAACCTTCTCCATACCGACCAGCGTGACATTCGCGGCCTTGCACATCGTATCTGCCACTGCCAATGCAGGCGGAAGACCCAGCACCTCAACCATCCCAACCGCATTCGCCATTGTATTCTCCAAAATTGTCTTGTCGGGTTTGGCTTCGGCACGCTAAATTGCCAGCACAAACGTTAATGCCCGACTGTTCAAGTAAAACATACCGGGGAACCTTATGGCGCTTCCTCACGCGGTTAACGCCACCCGATCGTCTTTAGAACAATTCATCGATCGCGTCTTCTTTGGTGTTGGTGTTCCGTTGAGGAGTCTCGCGGTTGAAGGTCATGTGAATGGAGCGGGTTTGTTCGCCATCCGCCGCCACCGCAATGATGGGGAAGTTCAGCACGCCATCCTGGAAGGACATGTGGAAGCGGAACGTACCGTCCGGGTTGAGTTGAATGGGGCGACCGTCGATCGTCACGGTGGCATCAGGCTCCGTAGCGCCATAGATAATCAGTTCGGCATCGGCAATGAGCCAGAACTTGCGCGCTCGAATGGGCGGCATGGATGCACCAAAGCCAATGCCCGACATCCCAATGCCTGACATGGTTAACCCAGACATGGTGGGCACACCGGGCGCGATACCCATCCCGATGCCAGATGGAAAGACGTAAGAACTGACGGCTTGCTGCGGAATCTGCTGCATGGAGCCGAACAGAGACCCCGCTACCCGCAGCGCTTCGGCAGACTGGGTTAAGCCAAAGATTTGATCGTAGATGGGGTTTTGCTCAGTCGCGGCGGTGCGCTGTTCAGGAGAAACCAGATTCAGCACGGTCTTGCCACGCAAATCTTCATCCCAGGCAACCGAGATGAAGTGATCTTCAAACCAATCGGAGGGATAGACGGGTGGAATGCGGACTGGGTTCGATCGCGCCAGCAGCAGCCAGCGTCCATCTTCTGTGAGGTAGCCAATTTCGGACACGTAATCACGATCGCTTACTGGAATGGGCACATACCAATCGCGGGCAAGTTCGTCACAATCATATTGCTGCAAGCTGTGGGCGCTGGTTTGATGCAGGTCAACGTCCGTCACATCGTACAGCCGCAGTGCAAGCTTCTGACCACCTTGCCGTCGTAGCTCTTCTTTGTGGTCGTTGGGCGTATCCCAGTACGCATAGCCCCACTGCGGATCACGCGGCATGAGGACGATGCGGCTCTCGCCATAGCCCTCTGGTAGGTCAGGCAGTCCTTCATCAACCGAGGCTAACGATTCACTGCTGAGGTCGGTTTGCCCCACGTTATATTTCGCGGCTTCGACATCCGCTTGAGCTTTATCGTTCGACAGGGTGGCTAACGCTGCCAATCCGGCTCCGGCTGCTAGCGTTGCGCCACCAACCACGTTCGCTGCTTCCGTTTTTGTTGATGGGAGGCGAATGGAGTTCGATCGCGCCAGCGATAGCCAGTAGTGATCTTCGGTGACGTAACCGATTTCAGCCAGGTAGTCGCGATCGGGTCGCACGCTTGCAGCATGTTGCGTACTCTCATCTCTGACTGGAAACTCCTGAAAGCTTTGAGGGCGCTGCTCGTTGAGATTCAACCCGGTGACATCATACAGCCGCAGTTTCAGAACGCGTCCACCCTGCTGACGGAGTTCGGCTTTGTGGGCACCTGGGGTATCCCATTCGGCAAGCGCCTGGTCGTTGCCCTGAGGGGTAAGGGTAACGCGGCTGCGATCGCCAGCCCCACCGCCTGCTAGACCCATCACGGCAGCGGCTCCAGCGGCGGCGAGTCCCCCTGCTGCGATCGCGGCTCCTGGTACGTTCGCTTCTGGAGGGATAACAGCGGGTAAGGGTGGCTCTACTGGAGGCACGGCATCCGCAGGCGGTTCGATTGGTGGTAACTCAGCCGCAGATGGGTCGATCGCTGGACTCTCGGCTTCTCCAGAAGCAGCGAACCCAGCCAACCCTGCAGCTCCAGCACCCGCTGCCACTGCGCCGCCCGCAAGAGCCGCATCTCCTACCGAAACCGTTCCTGCCGCTGGTGGAATGTCTGCGGGTGGGGCAGGTGGCGTGGTCACACTCCCTGCCGCAACGGCTCCCGCTGCAGGTGGTACCTCTCCGGGAGGAACAACGGGTGGTGTAGAGAAGCGATCGGGTGGCGTTGCGATACCAGGTGGCGTGGCAGGAGCAGGAGCAGCCCCACGTCCCCGTAACCACAGCCAGAGCGGTATGCCAATCAACGGCAGCAGGAGTAGCCACCAGGGAGACACGCCTTGAGTTTCGGGGCTTGCCGTAGGTGAAGCCGCTGCCACTTCTGGGCTGGCTGTAGCGCTTGCTACGGGGCTAGGAGATGGGGAGGGGCTAACGGGTGCTGGACTGGTATCCGCAGCGGCTTTGGTGCCTGTTTCTCGTGCCGCCTCAATAATTGCCTGACTGCCAGACGCGGTGGCAACACCTAAAAACGCCAGTACTCCGGGACTGGGAGTGCCCTTGTAAACGTAGGCGAGCGGTTGTGAGAAGGGATAACGCGGGTCATCTGGTAACGTTTTGTGCATCGAGATGATCCGCACATCGGTGCGATCGAGCACCTGATCGGCGATCGCATACCCAATGCCATCGGTTCCTAACGCCTGAATGACTTCGCCAGTGCTGTCTTTAGCGGTTTGCTTGGCAGTCTCACCCGTTTTGAACGGTGCTTTTTGAAAGACAGGATAGGGGCGGAATGCCTGACGAGTATCGCTAAAGGTGGGTCGATCGACAAACCGAATCGGACCAGGAGTGCCTCCGAGTGCCGACCAATCTTTAATCTCGCCTCGAAAAATTTTGGCGAACTGATCAAACGTGATGTTTCCCGTAAAGGGGTTATCAGGACCCACAATGATCGCAATTTTATGGCGCGCGATCGGTTTGGCAACCAGTCCTTGCTGTTTTTCTTGCTCGGTCAAGGGGCGACCGATCGCGGCAAGATCAATGCTTCCATCGAGCAGTGCCTTCAATGCCGTATCACTGCCTTCCTCGGCAAGGGTGATGCTGGTACCCGCATATTTCGTCTCGTAAACTTTTTTAAGCGCCTGATTGATTGTCGCCATGCTACTAGAGCCATCAACCTTCACCGTGGTGCCTTGAGGAAGGTCGATCGGTGGGGAAAGCGATGGTGTGGGTGATTGCGCCAGCACTGGATCAATGGCAAGTAGCGTCGCCACAGGCTTAGAAGCCGCAAGCAGCGCTAATAAAAGTGCCAGACCGAGCATTGGAGTGTCTTTAAGGGGCGACGTTCGTTGCGGCATTGGTGATAAAAGCTTTTGGAACACTCTATAAAAAATCCCTTGTTCAGCGAACAGTCTGGAACTAGAAGCAGCTTAAGAGGATGTCTAAGAAATACGATCAGCGGCGGATAAGGAGCAGATGAAATGGATAGCTCACAGTTTAAGCCAAATTGATCATCCACTTCCAAAGCCAACATTGATCAGCCGCGACCTCCGGCTTTTAACCCATTGCTCGCTGCTTTGACGCTTTTCAGACATCCTCAAATAAAGCGAAAAGCTTCTAAAACCGCTCTGACTGAAGTTAACTTTTGCAAAGGACGAGCCAATTATACCGCCACTACGCCAGAGGTAAAGATGGGCGAGGAAACGAATTTTGCCTTTTTCAGTCTCCAGTCATTGGTGAGAGCAGAAGGCAGGAGGCAGAGGGCGGAGGGCAGAGGGCAGAAGAAGGAGGCAGAGGGTAGAGGGCAGAAGGTAGAAGAAGGAGGCAGAGGGCAGAGGGCAGAGGGGAGGAAGTAGAAGAAGCGGGGGGCAGGGGAAGCAAGGAAAGTGAGAGAGGCAAGGGGGAGCATTGATCAGTCTTCAGTCATCAGTCTCCAGTCACGCTATGTTATCCACTGGTGACTATATTCACTGATCACTGAATCACTGTCGAAACCTTTTAGCCTTTAGCCTTTAGCCTTCATTCCTCATCCCTGGCTCCTCACTCTTCACTCCTCTCCCCTCACCTTCCCAACGGTCGGGCTTCATCCATTCTTCATTCTTTCTTGATGGGAAATTCGCCTATCAGCCCAATGGATGCCGTAGAGTTGAATTGTTTCAAGGCAAGTTACCAGTAATCCTATATTTAAGCCCCCCCAGTTCTTCTTGAGTTGGGGGGTATTTTAATGTTGAAAGCTGGCTAAGGACGATCGGGACTGCGAAGCTGGAGATCAAACCCTTCTCGGCGACTCCGCAGACTGTAGTAAAGGGCAGCTTTCGTTGCTTGCCAAAACGGCATCGTGATTGCATTGAGCAACAGGCTGAGCATCATCAAGACGCTGTAAGCGATGAACTCTGCCGAGTCGAAAAATCTAGGAGGAACTGGCTGAGCGTTGAGCAGGTTTGGATCCAGCACAGTGCTAAAGCTGATTGCGGGCTTTGAGTTGGAGGTAGCGATCGACCAATTGATCGCTGATTTGATCGGCAGGGGCATCCAGTACCAGTACGCCTTTTTGCTTGAGTTTTGCCAACGCTAATTGACGTTGTGAGAGCAGGTCGAGGGCAACTGCACGGGCATAGGTATCGGGAATTGCAGTCGTAGCGGTGTTTGCCTGCACATCTACCTGGGGATCTCGCAGCGTGACGCAAAAGGGGAGATGGCGTGGAGCCAGCCGTCCCATTGCCGCCAGCAGTTCGGTGGACGCAGTGGCATCAATCACTTCCGTCAGCAGGACGACGAGCGCACGACGGGTTTGGCGTGTGGCAACGGTGGCGACAGATCCCATATAGTCTGGTTCGAGCAAGACTGGCTCGATCGGCGTTAAGCGCTCGATGAGTTTTGGGAGTTGGGTTTGCCCGCGTTCGGGTGGTATCCAGGCGTGCATTTGACGATCGAATACACCAATGCCCACTCGATCGCCTCGATTTAAACCTGTTAGTGCTAGAGACAGTGCCGCATTTAAACCCCAGTCAAACCGTGCCAGTCCTTTCACCTGTGCCGTCATCAACCGTCCGCGATCGAGCAAGATGATCAATGTTTGCTCCTGTTCAGGTTCCAGCACCCGCACCAAGACACGACTACGCCGCGCTGTCGCCTTCCAGTCAATCAAGCGAGGGTCGTCCCCCGTAGCATATTCACGCAGTTCTGAAAATTCGGTGCCAACGCCCTGCCGACGGGCACGACGGATATTGCCGCTGGTTTGCAGCATGAGGCGAATGGACAGCGATCGCAGCCCAATCAGGTCAGGATACACCGCTACGGTCTGTCTCTGCGGTAGCTTCCAGTCGTGCCATGCTAGTCCCCAGGTTCCCAACTGGCGCACCTGAATGTCACCCCAGACGTATTCTCCACGCTTGGCTGGAAACACCTGATACGTCAATTCCTCACGGCTGTGGGCAGGTAGCGAGAGGCTAAGAAGCTGGCTGTTCGTTGAGAATGCCTGCGGGTAGAAGTCTCGAATTTTCAGCACAGCAGGTTGATAGCCCGTCTTCACAGTTAGCTGCACCGGATTGTCGCGCCCGATCGACAGCCGTTCAAGCTGACTGCGCTCGACCACCGCTCGATGGGACTTCACGCGCCGCGCATCCGTTACCGCCAGCAACAACACTACGGCATCAAACCCCAAGGTCAGCAGAATAGCGAAGCCCAAAAACTGTGGGTTGATGACATCAGACCCGATCGCAGCCGACCCCAGCCCGATCGCGCTACCCAGCAGCAGCAGTTGATAAACGCGGCGAGAAGGAACCATAAGCTTTATTCTTCATCCCTTCCATAGTCTCCTCCTGAGCCGTATTTTAGCGCTTGCAGCCAGCGATCGCCGTAGTAGCGTGGTACTGAAGGGATGTTTTTAAGCCAGGGTTCCAGGGATTGGGCAAGAGGGTAAAGGGCGGCGTAGGCAGCGAGGGTGATGTAGTGAAACAGCCAGTTAATCAGCGTTGGCAGTCCGACTTGGGGGATGATTTTGAAGACGATCGCGGGTTGGGTGAGGGTCGTTTGTGCTAGCGTTTGAAACAGAGCAGGAAATTGCACCACGTCTTGCAAAAAGGGCTTGAGTACCGGATCACCCAAAGCTTCCATTGCCTGAAAGACGATCGCCAGCAGTTCGTTAATTTGATTGGGGCCGATCGTCTGGTGGATGCCGACACTCATCGATCGCTGAAAAAGCCACGTCACGGCTAAATTGGGCTGGTAGGGCTGTAACAGGGTTAAAGCTCCCCGTTTCAGCGTATTGCCTTCTAAAGCTGCGTGAATGCCGCCAGTGAGCCGCGCCAGATGACGGATCATCGCGCCAAACCCGCCAAAACTGAGGGGTGACTGGCTACCGCTACTATCGCCGATCGGTAGAATATAGTCCCATGCGGACTTGAGTGGGCTTTGACGATAGCACGGAAAGAAGCCAAACAGCGCTCGTTTGAACTGAAGTTGCTCTAAGGACACCTGCTGATAGTCAGGCAGCAGGCGAAAATAATCGTCAAAAAGCGTCTCCAGACTGGGGCGATCGGGATGCGCGTCCAGATAGGTGAATAGGTAAGTCGTGCGCCCATCCCTGGCTGGAAAAGCTTCCCAAAAATACTGGCACTGATTTTGGATGGGGGTAATGGTGGCAATCAGATCGCCAGAAGCATTGTGGGGTATTCCTTCCGCGCAGGTGCCAACGACCAGACAGACCGCATCTGGTTTCTGACCTTGCC
Organism: Lyngbya sp. HA4199-MV5; assembly: GCA_019359375.1. Taxonomy (GTDB): domain Bacteria; phylum Cyanobacteriota; class Cyanobacteriia; order Leptolyngbyales; family Leptolyngbyaceae; genus Stenomitos. The sequence goes on along the minus strand of JAHHHL010000076.1, from coordinate 4,469 downwards.
GCGCTTGCTGCACGATCGGCGAAAAATGTCCCATCGCATCCAGCACGAGCCGCGTGTTGAAGGTGTGCTGTCCCGCTGTGACTGTAACCCCGTTGGCATGGACGATCGCGCCTTCAAACGGCGTTTGCTCAAACAACTGACCACCATGCGCCAAAAATTTCTGCTTCAGCGTCTCTAGCAGCACCACCGGATCAACGCCAATGTTCAGCACATCCCTGACCTGCAAGGGCGGGCTGCCCCAAAAGGCAATCCGAGACGGGTTGAAGGTGGTGGCGATCGTCTGTTCCAGTTCTGCCTCGGTTAGTAACGCCAGTTCGATCAAGACCTGCAACTCTTTGCGCGAAATATTCCACTCCTGATCGCGCCCTCGCAGCACCCCACGTTCTAGCAGTGCGACTCGCCACCCTCTTTGAGCCAGAGCCGCCCCCAGCAAAATGCCCAACGTCCCACCACAAATAACGATATCCCACTCAACGTCGATCGTGTCCCGGCTCTCTTGGACGACTGTAGGAACGGGTAGCGTCCCCTCTCTCACCGACTGCCACAGAGCATCCGCTCGTCGTAACCCTTCCAAAGGATTCCCAGACATCTGAGAGAGAATCTCGACTGTTAGCGTCATAGCAAACTAGCTTCATAGGCGATAGTCTGAGTGTATCGCGTTCCCTCTTCTTCACCCCTGCCTTCTACCCCCTGCCTTCTGCCCTCTGCCCCCTGCCTTCTGCCCTCTGCCCCCTGCCTTCTGCCTTCTACCCCCTGCCTTCTGCCCTCTGCCCCCTGCCTTCTGCCTTCTACTTTCTAGGCTGCCCCAAACGCGATCGCTACATTCTGCCCACCAAAGCCAAAGCTCAAACAAAGCGCTGTTTGAATCGCACTATGGAGTGGCTGCGTGACAAAATTAAGCGCAAATGCTGGCTGACTTAACCCAACACAGGGCGGCAAGCTTTGATGCTTCAGCGCCATAAGACAGAAGGCGGCACCGATCGCACCGGAAGCCCCGATCGCGTGTCCCGTTGCGCCCTTGGTTGAACTCACAGGCACCCCTTGCGGAAACAGCGTTTGAATCAGATGTGCTTCGTTGCGATCGTTCAGCGTCGTTGCCGTTCCATGCGCGTGAATGTAATCAATTTCGGTCGTATTTAGATTGGAACGCTGGAGGCATTGTTTAACGGCAGCGATCGCGGCTCTGCTTTCCGGAGCGGGTGCGCTGACGTGGTGGGCATCTGCCGTTAACCCTGCACCCAAAAGGCGACCATAAACCCTTGCACCCCGTCGTGCTGCGAAGTCGGACGCTTCTAAGACCAGGATGGCACCCCCTTCAGCTAAAACCAACCCTTCCCGATGGCGATCGAAGGGATAGGCTCCTGTGGTTGCCAGTGCGCCCATTTGGGCAAAGCCAATCAGTGTCAGCGGCGTGACGGGTGTTTCGATCGCACCTACCAGCACTCGTTCATACTGTCCCGTTCGCACTAGCTCAAAGCCCTGCGCGATCGCCCAAAGTCCAGTGGCACAAGCTGCCATCGGTGCCTGTACAGCCGCTGTTGTTTGAATATAGCGGGCAGTGGCGATCGCCGCCGCATGGGGCAGTGTCTCTAGCCAATTTAGAGCGGGTGTGGGGTGTAGGGTATGGGGTGTGGGGAAGCGATTGTCCCATTCTGTTAGCCCACATAATCTTGCGGTTGCTAGGCGTTCCCATTCTGCCTGGTTGGCGCGGCTGGAACCCACCACAACGGCACAATCGGGTAAAGGTGGCACTAATCTCGCATCTTTCAGCGCTGCTGCAACAACCTGCTGCGTTAATGGCGCTAAGGTCGATGGCTGCTCACCAATGAGTGCTAGTGGGCGTGAGGTTAAACCAGCAAACGGCTGCTGCTGGCAGATTTCTGATTCGCCTGCCAGCAAACGCTTCCAGGTTTCGTCCAGCGAACCCAACGCTGAAACCAGACCGATGCCAGTCACAACCACATCCATAGTTAGAAAGGCTAAAGGATGAAGGCTAAAAAGATGAATTTAAGACTAATAGCTATTAGCCGTCAGCTTCTGCCCTCTGCCCTCTGCCTTCTGCCCTCATCCCTTCTTCAAGTTCTCCAACCCTTTCACTACTTTTGCCGACTCAATGCGATCGCCTTGCTGGATTTTATCCACGGTTTCCATGCCCTGTGTCACGTAGCCAAACACCGCGTAATTGCCATCCAGAAAATTCACATCTGCCAGCGTGATGTAAAACTGCGACGAGGCAGAATCGGGCGGCTGCGATCGTGCCATTGCCAGTGCGCCGCGCTTATGAGTCAACTTCGGTTTTGCAGAAACCCCTGCCATATCCAGGGTTTTGCTATAGACGGGAGCTTTTGCACCCACGGGCGTAATTTCGAGGGGGACGTAGCGCGCCTGCCCCGTTGCTGGATCGATAAAACTACCTGTACCCAACTGCTCGGGCGGAAAATTGGGATTTTTGCTTTGCGGATCACCACCCTGCACCACAAACGGTTGTGGCTCACGGACGACGCGATGGAACACTAAACCGTTGTAAACCCCACGCTGCACAAGATCCACAAAATTCCCCGCCGTGATGGGCGCATTTATGCCATCTAGTTCTGCGGTGATTGTGCCGCCTTTGACGACGATCGCCACTGTTGCTTTACCTGCCAAACGAGGAATACCAGACGCTTGTGGGCTGCTTGTCTGGATCACAGGAGCAGATGCCGTTTGCGTGGGTGAAGGGCTAGCAGCAGACGATTGTGCACCTGGTTGGGGCAAACATCCACCCAACACGATCGCGGTTGTTACGACTACTAACGCTAGCCATTGGCGTAAAGTCCTGAACATAATCAATTCACCATCTGAACCAAAGCAATCCATTATGGCATGGGAGTGTCAAGCCGATTCTTCAGCTTTCAGCCGTCAGCTATTAGTCTGGGAGTTTTGAATTAAGCCAGTTGCTAGTTATTAGTTGTTGGCTATGAGTGCATGAGGCTTTTTTACTTCTTCTAAAAACTAACAACGAACAACCCTTGCCCTCAGCTTTTAGCCTTTAGCCTTCAGCCTTTCTTATCTATAGTCCTTCCAGCGGTATGCTCAAAAAGCGGGCCAGTTCCGCACCTTCGTTTTCTAATTGAGACAACGAAAGGGGCTGTCCAACACGCGTTAACGGCACATCACGCTTACCTTTTACTCGCAAGGAGAGGGTGCGCTTTGGGTTGAGTCCTTCCCTCAAATCTACTTTGATGGCTTGGACATCATCGAGCTTACAAATCAGCTCAATTTTGCGATTTTTGCCAGGAAAGCCCCAGCGAAAAATCGTCGCCTGACCTTTGTTTTTGTCAAATTCGTTGTAGCCACCCCCTACATCCCAGAGAATGGTCAGCCACAGGTAGAGGCTAAAAAGGATACCAGCTAGCCCGTAAAAACCCATCGCAATCCCTTGGGGGATAAACACGAGTTGAGTTGGGTCAGAAAACGGCAGCAAATTTACGTGAAGATAGCTTGAAATGCCAGCCAGCAGAAACCCCAAGGCTCCAGCAGAAACAATCACTGCCCACCAATAGTTACTGAATCGGCGCGACCCGATCACTCGTTGACGCAGAACACTCGTTTCAGAAGCAGTGGTTTGTGCAGTCATGGTGGTGCAATCTTGTGGTTGGGCAATCTTATTGAGCAATACAGCAATTTTCAATCAAGTGAAGTACAGATCCATGCGGGGAGGCAAGGATTCAAGGGAGTAAGGTGCACCTCAGCAAATTGGAAAACGCTGTAACAATCCAGCAAGCTTTCATTTTAGCGGATGTCGGTTACTGCCTCTGCTGCGAGGCGACTAGATGTGGAAGACAGGAATCTAGGGGCTGTCATCAATTACGACTACACATTACTTACAGCAAGGGTTCCAGCCCCTAGCCTGATGTGTTGGGACGGGCGTGACACTGCTGATACTGCAAGGTTTCGGGGCTAATTGATGACACGCCCTAGGACTTGAGATGAGGTCAGTATTAATGTTTATTTAATCTTGTGTCGGATTACTACAATTTTTGGGGCTAAAATTGCCCTTCTTGAATCAATTCACTCACTTTAGTCGAATGATCCGTATAATTGCCTAGTCAAATCAACTAGATTTTGGCGTTTGAGCGTTGATTTAAGCGAACTGCACTTTGGCGGGAAGATATAACATGCCTGTTGTCAAGTAGTTTTGGCGATTAAAAATGGCGTTTGAGATGAATGAGACTGTACATGTAGGTTTGTAAAAATTCTGATTTCTCCTATTATGTATAGACATATGAATCCATTGACTCTCTAGAGCGAAATCGATCGCGCTAGGGGGCTTGCAATTTTAGTAATGCCAGAGGATTTAACTCTATGACCATCGCAGTCGGGCGTGCGCCAGCGAGTCGGGGAGCGTTTGACGTTCTTGACGACTGGCTGAAGCGTGACCGCTTTGTCTTTATTGGCTGGTCGGGCTTATTGCTGTTTCCCTGCGCCTA
>JAHHHL010000075.1 GCA_019359375.1 Lyngbya sp. HA4199-MV5 | reverse complement strand
TATTAAAGCAGCGGTCTGTGCCGATCGTCGATGTGGCGTTTGACTGTGGGTTTGCTACTCAAAGTCAATTAACCAAATATTTCAACCGCTTTGTCGGCACCACGCCCAAAGTGTATCGCGATCGGGCATAGAACTGACAATAAGTACCTCTTCACAAATCCTTTCATAGGTCACACCAAATTAAGTTCGCAATTGCTTCAACCAAATTTGGCATCCTTCCGATTCAGATTGCGCCAACAGTCGGGAATCTGGGGGCAACCGTAACCAAGAGTAGGGCTGAAAGACCTCACCGCTTTCTCGAAAGCCCCCCTGGATCACAAAAATTTCTAACCCATCTGGGGCGAATAACTCAACTGAGGTATTCGCTGCCCATCGTTCCAGTTGAACCGTTTCACGCTCGTCGGTAAACAACGGTAGTACGCTCACGCCTGGTCGTTTCACATCAGCGATGTAAGGCTGGTTCGTGGTATTGAACGTCACCTGGGTGCGATCGTCCGGGTCAAATTGCCAGAGTTTGACCAGAATGATACAGCCGCTGACTGAACCTGGCGTATGGTGGGATGTCGGTGGGTTCCGAACATAAGTGCCTGCCGGATAGTCCCCCTGCTCATCCTGAAAAACGCCTGCCAAAACCAAAAATTCTTCGCCGCCACCATGAGTATGGGAAGAGAACTGGCTATTGGGAGCATAGCGCACGATCGTGGTCGCCCGCGCTACTTCATCCCCAATGCGATCGAGCATTTTCCTTTCCACGCCGGGTATGGGGGATGCTTGCCAAGGCATCGCCGCCCCATGCATTACCGCCCGTTTTGTAAAGTCAGCATTGAGTTCCATCGCGTCATCCTCTCCCCAATCCATCCATCAATGGCAATTACGCGCTAAAACTGGGGCGTTGCTGCATTCGATCGTGCCAGGCTTGCAGATGGATTGCAGTTTCGGGAATTGTGATTTGACAAAAGTCGCCAAACGCCAGCCCAGCCAACGTCGTAATATCTGCCACCGTAAAGCGATCGCCTGCAATATAAGGCTGAGTCGCCAATACTCGATCTAAGCGATACAGGGTTGCGATCGCCTGTTCCTTCTGCTTTTCGCCCCATGCCTGAATTTGATAGGCTTCAAACCCCAAACCGGGCGTGGCATGGTGGAAGTAGTTCGCGATCGCGTCTAGTACGTTGGCTTCCACCTGCCGTTGGCGCATATGAATTACAGCCCTCTCTGTGGCAGTCTTCCCAGTCAGGGTCGGTTCGCCCGTCAAATGGTCAAAATACTCAGTAATAGCGGTACATTCGGTAATACAGGTACCATTATCGAGTTCCAGCAAGGGCACCGTACCCGCCGGATTTTTTGCCAGGAAGGCGGGTTGCTTATGCTCACCCTGCGGCACATCGACTTGCACAAATTCGACTCGCTCGGTCAAGCCCTTTTCCGCCAAGGCAATGCGAACCCGCCAAGGGTTTGGGAAGGCTTTGTATTCGTAGACTTTCATGACAGTTCTCCAACTCAGAGGATTTTGCCTATCTAACGTTCGTTAGGTGGATTATGTCTCACGACATGGATAGTTGTCAATCCCCTATCTAACGTTAGATAATTGGAAACATGAAAGATGATTCCACGGACTATTCAGCAAAGGCGATCGAAATTCTTGAGGCGGCAGAGATCCGGATTCGTCGAGGCGGCTTTGAGGCTGTGAGCTATCGCGATCTGGCGGCAGATGTGGGGATTAAGGCTGCTAGTGTGCATTACCATTTTCCACAGAAAGCATTGTTGGGAGCCGCAGTGGTCGATCGCTATAGTGATAGATTGTTAGCGACTTTGGGGCGTGTTGATCTCACCCAAACAACGGTAGAAGCACATTTACAACGATTATGTAGTTGCTATGTGGCGGTTGTGCAGCATGACGAGATGATTTGTTTAGGCTGTATGCTGGGGGCAGAGTCGAAGGATTTGCCCGATGCGGTGTCAGCCGCCGCGAGACGGTTTTTCAAACGGCTACTAGATTGGCTTGAGTCGGTATTGGGCGATCGCGCTGACGCAGCGACCTTAGCGGTTCACATCATCGGGACTTTGCAGGGCACGATGATTCTGGCAGTGACTCTAAAACGCCCGGAGTTGATGGATGAAGTTGCCGAGCGGTTAAAGCAATTAGTTGCAGTATGAGTAGCATTCAATCTTTGCCAACCAGGATGCACATTACATCCACACCCACAGCAAATAATAGTCAATGCTGCGCTGTCCCTTTGCACGCTCGCAGCAGCCTTGTGAGCGGAGTAGCATAACCCGAAATGAAGCGGCGAACTATCATAGGGAAAAACTCTGCTCACCGCTCCAAGGTCGTGTTCGACTGCGTGGCTACAGTCTAAAGTTTTTGAGCAACCAAGCAGATCATGCCATTGATCATTTCATTCTGAACAACTTGCAATCCTGCTTTTTGCAACTGATCACAGACCCAATTTCTATCAACCCGTAACTTCGGATAAGAACTCACACTCAATATCCATTGCTCTCCGTCTTTTCGATGAAGCAGATCATACACTTCTACAGTATCCTCATGATACTCAAGAAAACAGGTCAAAATTATAGACTGGTCGCTTTGGACGGGAATAAAACGCTGCGTTCCCTGTAACTCAACAGAAGCGTAATCACGAAAGGTCAAAATCAAATTTCCACCGATCGCCAGTGCGCGCTCAACGTTCAACAAGAGAGACTGAATTGAATGCAATGATTCTAAGTGTGTCAGCGTATCGCCCATGCAAACGATGATTTGCGCTGGCTCTTCCACATAGTGAGGGAAATTAAGTATATCGTCGTGAACCGTGCGGATCGGCAGATGCTTGGCGCGATCGCTCAATTCAGACAGCAGTGCGGCACAGAAATCGATCGCAAGCACTGAAAAGCCCAACTCTGCTAATGGAATTGATTGAAACCCCGACCCTGTTCCTAAATCGATCGCTAATCCTCTCTTTGAGTCGATCCGAAGTTGGCGAAAAAAATCTTGATTACGTTTGAGCGCCCCTTCTGGAGTACCTGCCATCCAACTGTAAACAGAAGCCAGTTGCTGGTCGTAGTGGTTTTTCACTGTATTCATGTTTTAGACTCAATGACTTGACAATATTTCAGAATATAACCCCTGAACTTTGTCGTCTCATAAATAATCTTCCAGCTTGCTTGCAGTGTCTCGATCGCTGAGGTTGGCTTTGACTATGGGTTTGCCACTCAAAGCCAACTAACAAAATACTTCAGCCGCTTTGTGGGTACCACCCCCAAGGTCTACCGCGATCGGGCGTAGGACTGGCAATACACTTTGCTACATTATTTCTCCGCGACGATGATTGAGATAGGAATTTCATACCAAACTTCATCATTTTGCAAGTTGGCACTGATGCCGAAGCGATCAATCCCCAGATCATCGTGGACGAGCTGACGAATTCGCTCTTTATCTCCAGGCTTAGGAAAAGAAGCCGCCAGTTGTTGCTCTAAGGGAATTTCCACTTTGTAGAAGGCTAAACGGATAGTGTGCAGCTCAGTTTGACTAAATAAAGCCTGGAACGCTTCCAACGTCAGTGCGCAAGTATGGGATGGATCGCGAAGCTTTTCAAGCTCGTTATAAGCTTCCACTTTTTCGGGCGGCAGTACCACATCGGCAATTAAAATCCGTCCTTGAGGACGACATACACGGATCATTTCAGCAAGCACAGCTTCAGGATGCAAAAAGTGATGAAAGGCATAACGGCTTAACACTAAAGAAAAGCTCGCATCAGCAAATGGTAGTGCTTCAATATCTCCCTGCTGCCAAGTAAGATTTGTGGAGCCGCTTTGCCTTGCCATTATCTGAGCTTGTTCTAACATGGCAGGTGTAAGATCGATGCCTGTGACATGATGCACCATTGGAGCAAAGGCACACGCGACGATACCAGAGCCACACGCCACATCCAACACGTCGTCTTCATCCGTCAGGTTTGCCATCTGACTGAGTAGATGTAGAGATTCTGCATTCGAGTGTGCTGGAACCTGAGTAAACGGAATTGCCTGTTGAGTGAATTGGTCGATGATTAAGGCTTGGTGCGTTGTCATAATTGGCTAGAAAGGCAAAAACATTGAACTAGCCTGACTGTAAAAGACTCACCTGGAATAATCTTGTACGTTCTTGCTGTTTTGATACTGTTTTGGTGTAATCCTCATCACACGCTTGAAATGTCGATTTAAGTGGCTTTGGTTAGCAAAACCCACTGCTTGAGCCACTTGGGCGATCGCCATTCCTTGGTCTAAAAGTTTTTTTGCCCGTGAGATGCGAACGTGTGTGAGGTATAGATGAGGCGGCAACCCAACGGCATCACAAAAAATACGGCTGAGATGGAAGGGGCTGATATGGGTTAGCATTGAAAGCTGACTTAAAGAAGGATTTTCAGTGTAGTTGGCTTCCAAATAGTCCCTAACTTGGTGAACAGCCTGAGGGACAGTCTTTTCCCGCCGATGTTGCCTATTAATGGGCGGCATTTCGGCATGAACCCGAATGAGGGAAACCAGCGTCCACAGAAGTTGTGTTTCTTGGGCTAGGGCACAAGTTGAAGTAAACAAAGATTGAAAGAGTGACTACACTTGCCTGACAAATTGCTGATCCCGAATGACAGGTGCTTTAAATAACGGGAGAATGTGCAAGCGTCCAGTGATGTCATAAGTGGCTTGCTCCAATAGTGCCAAGCCAGGGTAAATGATGCGTTGGTTATAGCCGTCCGCAGAATCGGCATAACACGCATGAACGTCATCAGGATTAATCAGCACCACACAACCCCTCTCCATTGGGTAAGGTTGCTTTTTATGGCTAAGTAAAGCAGTGCCTCGATCGATGACACCAAACGTTAAAGTTTCGTGAGTATGACGAGGAGAGGAGTCAAGCACTCCCGTTGCGTGAAGTATTTCAAGATGATCAAGCTGTGATATGCGCCAAAACTCCGTTTTGCTCGACTCTGTTACCACTGGTTTAGCTCACAACTCGAATTAGATTGCACTATCTTACTATCAAGTGATGGAGCTATGGAATCAAAAGAATCGCTATCCGTTTAAACAGCTCAAGCACCACGCCGATCGCACCGCAGAAGCCTTCGTGCAGCCTACTCTAGAAGTGACAAGGCTTTCTTATAAAACAATCTGCTTCCACCGCTTACTGGAAATCCAATTTTAGGGCTTCAACAGGATTTAGTTATTCAAGAAGTATAGCTCTTCAACCCTACTGATAATAAAACAAAGGCAGCGATCAAAAGTATGACTCTGAGACAGTTATAGAAGTCCCATTTGCTCCTGATACTCTCCCAATCTGAGGGCAGATGGTTGAGATCCCATTCCTTCACTTGATTGTTTAACGGAACTGGAAAGATGAGGCTGAACGGAATCACAATCACCCAAACGAGAGCGGCAGCACACAACCAGGGAAATGCCGATGGAGAGTAAAACCATGCCATCACGCAGACAAAGATGTGTACTGCTGTAGTGACCGCCATTCACAGCGGCATCACTCCGCCGTAAAGCTGTGCAAACCGCTGTATCGCCGAGAGATTTGCACGATGATCTTGACGCGATAAAGACGGATGGATGAAAGCAGCCACAGCAAATTCGTTGCCTGTAAGAAGGGCGGAGTTCAAGAGTAGGGCTAGAATTACTGGAATCATTGAACCTCCCTTGAGACAAGAATAAAACGCTGCGTTTCCTGGGCGATCGTTGAAAGATTTGTCAGTCAAACACCTGTAGAAGTCAGATGCGATCACGAGTAGACTAATTCAATCCAATCACGGTATCAATTTCCCGTTTTTACTGCTGGGCTGGTCCGTAAGCTCGGACAGACGCAGACCCGATCGGCGTTAAGCCCTTCGCTCCCGATTTCCGGGCAGCCACTTCATACACCAGAACGTTTGCTGTCGTCACTCGTCTTACGCCCTGCAAACTCACTTCAAGCGTAGTGCCAATGGCGATCGGCTGCGTGAAATTGATAATCACCTTTTGTGGTGCGATCGTCACTTTCGTCTCAACCGATTCTTCAGCCTGATTTGTCACCTGTACGGCTGTGGGTGGCTTGACATCGGCAGGCAGGCTCAACACCAGTTGAGAGAGATCGGCACTCTGCACGGCGATCGCAAGGTGATGGGTCGCATTTTGGGGCGTATCACTACCGGGGAAACTTGTCTCAGCCGGAACAATACGGGCGATCGGGGTCGTAACATCTGCTGCTTGTACAGACAACGTGCTGAAAGACAGCACTATCACCGCTAACGCAGAGCCATAGATTAAACCTTTCATTGCAAAACTCGTGGTTAAAGACAAATTGCTTCTATAGCTACCTAACGTTAAGGATTGGAGCAAACATTGTCTTTTCAAACCTTGCGAAAACTAGCCACATCTTGCGCGAGTGCAATAAAATTTTGCTCCAGGTGCCACAAAATCATGCTAACTTTCGCAAGAACTGAAAAGACAGGAGCTGCCTCAATTGCATAATCTAAAGAGTGATAACCAAAGTGGTAAGCAACATTTGCGACGACGCTGCCATCAGCTAGTCAGCAAACATTGACTCCCTGCGAGCTGTTTTCGGAGCTTGAAACCAATGAGCAACCTACATCCCAATTTAGCAGTCAAGCAAGCCTTCAACGGTTGGCTGCATGAGCAGATTTTAAGCTTGAGTCTAGAGGCGCTTAACGTCGGCGCAGTGACCTGTACAGCGTGTGCAAAATCAGCGTCGGGGGAGTACGTGATTGAGTATTGCGGTATTCAATTTCGCTACTCGGCTGAGAGAACCTATGCGTTTCTTCATTTTGTGCTGCATTGTCCGTCAACGTTTAACCTTGCATTCCCCAGGCATAACAGCCGCTTCAAAACTGGTAGCTGTTCCTGAAGCCAAGCCACTGGTATGCTGCTCCTCAAATGTTGTTTGTACCGATCGAGGTATCCAACGTGATGGGTTGCGCTAGCCGTTTCGCTGTACCCGATCGTTTGCCAGAGCTCCGTCAGAGTGACAGAAAATGCAATCGACAAAACTCAAACTGTTACCTACTTTGATTTGCTTTGCCATTGTTGGGCTTTTGGCAACGTTTCTACCGTATCCAGGTTTAGGCTTTGTTTTATCGTCACCCTTCCATCAACCATCAAAGTAACAGGATCATGCCTATGAAAATCTGGCATACAGGGACAAAAAAGCTCTTCATCAGGCCAGGGGTAGCGCTTTGCAGTGTTTGCTCCATGACAATTCCTGCCTTGAGCGCCGAACGCCTTACCTTCACCTATCCCCCCTTTGGCGAGTTTTCGATCGCAGTGGATGATTTAGAGGTGTTTGCCAAAGACGGAAGAGTCACGCCAGATTTTGCTTTTTATGTGAAACGCACGACTCCCCAACAGCGAGAACAGTTGCGACATCTGTTGCAACAGCGCTTTGCCCTGACTCCTGTTTATGTTTCCCAGTTTACTTATTCCCCATTGGGTGAAAAATTGTTTGAACGCCTGGGTGACTTGCTGCAAACAGATGCTCGCACCAATGGGTTGTATGCGTTGCGCTCTGCCCTGATTTTGGCAGCGGCAGATCAAACTGAAGGATTAACAGTTATCAATGTGATGCACCGTTTTCCCAGCGATCGCATTCGCCTGAATCTTACCGAAGGTTTAGCACTGGTTGACGATCTTTCTAATCTGCTGCGTCATCGTGATGAGATTGTGCGTGAACTTCACCAGCTTTCCACGTCAGCCGCCAGTTCACAGGCGCTTACCGAAACTCAACCATTCGATTTGCGCGTGCCTGGAACCGTTGCGTGGCATAAACAATCCTTTGATCTGCGTGACCCTGAGCGCCAGCGTGCTGTACCGTTCGATCTATACTTACCGGAAACCAGCGCGCCTGCACCTGTAATCGTCATTTCTCATGGCGTTGCTGAAAATCGTCAGACTTTTGCGTACCTGGCTCAACATCTGGCTTCCTATGGGTTTGCGGTGATTGCGATCGCCCATAGAGGCGGTGATGCCACGCACCTTCAGCGCTATCTGGCTGGCTTGGAAGCGCCACCTGCTGCCCCCGAATTTCTCGATCGTCCCCGTGATGTCTCCTATGTGTTGGATGAGTTACAGCGGCGGTTGCAAACGGATGCCACTTTGCAGGGACACCTCAAGCTTGAACAAGTGGGACTCATTGGACATTCATTGGGAGGGTATACGGCACTGGCATTGGCAGGAGCGACACTCAATTTCAAGCAAATTCAACAAGATTGCCATCCCAATCGATCGCTGAATCTTTCGGTTATTCTTCAGTGCCGCGCGGGTGATCTCCCCAGCAAACAGTACACGCTGCGAGACCCACGTATCAAAGCAGTGTTTGCCATCAATCCGCTCAGCAGCACCATTTTTAGCCAGCAGGGCATGAGTCAAATTCAGCTTCCTGTGGCGATCGTGGGTGGCAGCGAGGATATTTTTACACCTGCTGTACCAGAGCAAATTCGTCCGTTTACCTGGTTGCAAACGCCAAATAAATACCTCGTGTTGATTGAAAAAGGCAACCATTTTTCTGCGCCGATGCCGTCTCCAGCCAGCGAGCAAGTCTTTCCACTGCCGTCGAATTTGCTGGGGAGCAATCCCGCTCTGGCTCAGGCTTACATCAAAGCGTTGAGTCTTGCCTTCTTCCAAACGCATCTCGCCAACCGAGCCGAGTTTCAACCCTACCTCAGCGCCGCTTATGTCCAGTCTTTAAGTCAAGCACCCCTCACTCTCAGTCTGCTAGATGCGTCTCAGAGCGATCGCGTCACGCAACTGCTGCAAACAACCACTCAACCAGTCACCTTTGCACGTTAGCTTGACGAGGGGCAACGTACGCATCGCCTTATTTCACGCTCATAGTTATTTCACGCTCATGGTTTGCTTTAACAAATCCAAAAAGGCGAAAGCAGCAGGCGGCAGCAGAGCATCCGCTAAAATGGCAACGCTAATTACTCTAAACAGCGGCACAGGAAGACTATAAACTTTCACGCTGCCTGGAATTGGTTCTGCGGCTAAGCGTGGGCTAATGGCTGCTCCCAAACCTTTGGCGACCATATTGACGATCGTGGCATCTGAGCGAATTTGATACGTCGCGTGTAAAGTAACGTCATGTTTAGCGCAATGAGCATAGACCATCGCATCACAGCCATCGCCCACCGGAGCCATGATCAATGGGTAAGGTGTCAGTGCTGCCCATTCCAACCTGTCACTGACTAAGGCAAACCCAGGTGGAAACAGGACAACAAATTCATCGCGCATCAATTCCCAGGTTTTGAACTCAGCCCCCACAGGTAAATAAGTAATGCCAATATCCGATCGCCCTTTGCGGAGATCATCTTCAACCTCGGTGCGATCGTCATATTCGCGGATGTCGATGGCGATCGCGGGGTAACGCAAACAGTATTCTGCTAAGACATCAGGCAAAATGTGTGTTCCTGCACTACGAAAGGTGGAGAGCCGTAAATGTCCACCATCTAGCCCTTTGGCGAAATTAGCTTGCTTGACAATATCCTCCATCAGTTGCAGCATCTGCTGGGCGCGATCGACAATCTGTTCGCCAACCGGGGTGAGTTGTGAGCCAAAGCGACCCCGCGCCAGCAACACAACACCCAACTCATCTTCAAGGGTGGCAATCGCATAACTTACCGCAGACTGAGACATTTGCAGTGTCAAAGCCGCCTCGCTAAAACTGCCCGCCTCAGCGACAGCAACCAGAATGCGGAGTTGGGAGAGTTTAAGCTGGCTAAGATTCATCGTAGATTTAAATCAGTCTGTCTTATTGTGCCAAACATGAAACCATAAAGCCGATTTTCCCATCGAATTTATTCATGGTTGTGATTCAATCTAGCGGTTGTTGGTTCAAGCTGGTTGCCGCAGAGACAAGAATGTGACAATAGGAAAGACCAGTATCGGTGACATCAATCCTAATCATGTAGTATTCACCGCAATTCTAAGCATGGAGATTCGTAGCATGACAACTTCTACTCACCACTCTTCTAACGATGTTTGGTTGCCGTTAGCGATCGCAGCTTGGCAAGACACGTACGAAACACTGCATTTGTGGACGCAAATTATTGGCAAAATTCGCTTAGCTTTAGCGCCCAAAGTTAACCATTGGTGGCACTCAACCCTATATGTTACACCGCACGGACTCACGACTTCGACCATTCCTGCTGGCACCCGCAGCTTTCAAATCACCTTTAATTTTTCCAAGCATCAACTGCTCATTGAAACCAGCGATGGTATTACCAGAACCATTGCACTCGCTCCTCGCTCTGTGGCTGACTTTTATCAAGCAGTGATGAGCATGTTGCAGGAGCTAGAGATTGAGGTGCAGATCTGGACGATACCGCAGGAAGTGGTTGACCCGATTCCCTTTGAGCAAGACGATCGACATGCGACTTACAATCCAGAGTTTGCTCAACGCTTTTGGCAGATTTTGGTGCAAGCCGATCGGATCATGACGCAATTTCGATCGCGCTATGCTGGCAAGTGCAGCACTGTCCATTTCTTTTGGGGCAGTTTTGACCTGGCTGTGACTCGCTTTTCGGGACGACTGGCTCCAGAGCATCCCGGTGGAGTGCCGCATATGGCAGATTGGGTGACACGCGAAGCCTACTCACATGAGGTCAGTAGTTGTGGCTTTTGGTTTGGTAGTGGTGCCACCGAAGCGCTATTCTATGCCTACGCCTACCCCGCACCAGCGGGATTCCAAGCTTATTCAATTCAGCCGGAAGCAGCCTTTTACAGCTCGGCTATGCAAGAATTCGTTTTGCCCTATGAGGCAGTGCGACAGGCTGATGACCCGGATGCGATCGTGCTGGAGTTTCTCCAAAGCACTTACGAAGCTGCGGCAAATCTAGGACAGTGGGATCGCGCTACGCTGGAATACAAGCCAGTCGTCAAAGGATAACACGCCCATTCCATTTGATTGGTAGTGGCGCTGGCTGGGCATTACCTGGAGAGATTAGATTGGATTGCACTACAGCAAGAACGCTCTCAACCTTACACTGCGCCCAAATCTATGCCCACTTCGTTGTTGAGTTTGATGTGAGTCATCAGGACACCTGCGCCACGCGGTAAACGCACCGTCGATCGCCTGCCAGGATGTGTTCCGTTCGTTCAATGGTGACACCTCACCCAAAGCCGCTTGAAAAACTTCTAACTCCATGCGGCACAATCCTGTGCAGGCAGTGGCGATCGCGCAGATGGGGCAATGCTTTTCAGCCAGTAAAAACGTGCCATCAGCTTGAGCCACCACTTTTGCCATTATGTTCACTCAGAGGCGATCGCCTCAAAGGTTCGGAAGATAGCTAGAGCCATTCCACCCCCAACACTTGAGAATGCTATGCAGAAACGTCCGATCCATCCACCCAAATGAGCATCTTATGCGGAAAGATTCCGCTTAAACAGCGGCTTTGAAGTGTTATACAGAAACTTTCTGTCTATCCGCCCACTGCGGGATCTTAGGCAGAAACTTTCTGTCTCATAATAGTTATGCGGCTCAAGCGATCGGTCAAGGCAGTTCATTTAGAGGATTGATTGGAGTTGAACGTCTTAGAAAGTTGTTGTTAGAGCAGTGCTTAACCAGCAATAGGCAGTAGAGATGACGCTAATTACATACAGAAATTTGTGTACAGAAGTGTACGAGTTGACTAAACCCGTAGGTGAGGAATACCCTGATGTTCCCTATTTCATTCAACAGCTTTCCAAAATTGGTGGAAGAATTTTGGAGGGCATGGTTGGGACAGGACGTTTGCTGATTCCTCTACTAGAGACGGGGTTGAATGTTGAGGGAATCGACACATCGCCAACTATGCTGGCTGCTTGTAAACAAAATTGTGCAGCCAGAGGTTTAAACCCCGTACTTTATGAAGGTTCAATCGAAAACTTGAATGTTCCGGGTAAGTTTAGCGCCATTGTCGTGACTTTCGGTTCATTCATGTTGTTGGGGAATCGAACAGCCGCGATCGCAGCGTTACAAGCCTTCGCCAAACATTTAGAGCCTGACGGGAGAATTTTCATCGATTTGACATTGCCCGTCGGCTCATTCAAAACAGAGAGTACGGTGAAACAACGAGAACCTGTCAGGTGCTTAGATGATTCGATCATTGTCATGCAAACGTCATCTCGGATCGATTGGATTGAGCAAATTGAGCATACACTCATTCGATACGAGAAATGGAAAGGTGGAAAGTTGATTGACACAGAGTTACAGCATCTGCCGCTCCATTGGTTTGGGCGGGAAGAGTTCGTGATGTGTTTACGAGAGCAGGGATACACTGATGTGGCACTCTGCGCGAATTATCGGGATGGATTACAGCCAACTTTATCCGATGACCAATTATGTTTCTCAGCAACTCTTGCCTAAGACACCGCGTAACAAGCCTGCTCACCGCATCAGTATGTGTTGCACTGCCGACTCGAGCGATCGCAACGGTTGCTACAAAAGACGCAGATGCCGATCGCGGCGATCGCGTATGAAGTGGGTTTTGGCAGCCAGAGCCATATGTCAACTGTGTTCCGCAGGCTGCTGGACATTACACCCAGCGTCTATCGTCAGCAAAATTCATGACCGATCGTGTGCTTGGGCATCACAGTTTAAGCTCCATCTGAATATTACAACGCTCATAGGGCGATGGTTGCCCGACAATTCTTTGAAACCCTAGTTTTTGATAAAGCTTAATAGCAGGTTCCAAAACAGTATTGCTTTCCAGGAGGATCGTTTTTGCGCCTAATTCACGCGCCTTTTGAATGATGGCTTGCCCTAATAGCCAACCAATACCTTTGCCTCGCGCTGTTTCTGTAACCGCCATTTCTGCGAGTTCGTAGGTATCGCTGTCCATTTTGATCAAGGCACAAGTACCGACAATTTCACCGTTACTCAGTGCCATATAAATGTGTCCACCTGGTTTTAAAATCTTTTCATCTGGATCATTGAGCGATTGGTGATCAGATTCTTCTAGTTTGAAGTATTTCTCAATCCACTCATAGTTAAGACGTTTGAAGTCCTGATGAAACTGGGGTATGCAATCCACAATTTCAATGTGCTGACGTTCACGCATCTTTCGCACCGCTTGGACGCGATCGAAAAAGCTTTTGTATTGCTCTTTAATCTACAATCCTTAGTGTGTTCAGTCAGAACGCTCAGACGCATCAATGGCTGCCAGCATGGTGGACAACGCTTGTTGAAACACTGTCACATCGCGATCGCTCAAATGCTGACCAAAATACTGAGCGATGCTTTGAGCGTACACTGTCCACATTTGCTGCTGCATAGACTGCCCCGCCTCGGTCAACACGGCAAAGGCACCGCGCCGATCGTCTTTGCACGCTTCCCGTTGTAGTAGGTTCGCTTTTTCCAGCCGATCGACCAACCGGGTGACATTTGTGCGGTTTACCAATAAAGTGTCCGCCAACTCACTCAACCGTAATTGCTGATGGGGAGCCTGCTTCAGTGCCAGCAGCACGTCATACCACTCAAAGGGTGGCAATCCAGCTTGCTTAAAATCTTGCTCTACCCGCTCAACCAGACGAACGTGAACGGTCAGAAATAACCGCCATACCGAGTTTCGAGCCATGTCAAGTTGAGTCATCTTACTCGTTAAATAGTTTCTACTGTAATTATTGCATTTGAAATTAAATAGTGCTATACCTCTAATAGTTACACATGTAATTATCTCTAATGTAACGGGTGAGCATCAATGCTCGGCAATCAGGAAAACAGACTGCTTTCCCCTTCTTTCGCCACCGGAGTACCACGATGTTGGATGTTTCTACTGTGATGACACGGCTTTCCTCCAGTTCACTTGGCTTGATTGCGATTCTCCTGACGGTTCTGTGTTGGGCGGTTGCTGCTAATGTTGCCCATGACTTGTTTACAACGGGCGTTAACCCACTGGCACTAGCGGGAGCCAGCGCGATGGTTGCCACGTTTGGTTTGGCAATTCTCCATAGTTTTGGGGGGGGTGGACAGACCAGAGCCATGAATTGGAAACAGTTTGCTCTGGGATTGGTGCTGGTTTTTCTGGTGGGTGCTGATTACATTGCCATTCAACAATTGCCGATTGCGATCGCGATCGTGCTTCTGTTCACGTCTCCACTCCTGGTAGTGCTCTGGACGGCATTTACGACTCGCCATATGCCATCTCAATTTGTTTTCATTGCGCTGGTGCTATCGATTCTGGGGGTTCTTCTGGTCTCGAAGCTGTTGGAAAGCAATGTGGCGCAGGTCAACTGGTTTGGCATTGGCATTGGTCTCACCACGGCGGTCTTCTTTGCCGCCTATATTCTCTTAAGTGAGCAATTGATCGGTACGGGCGAACCAGTGGGTCTTTTGCTCAAAGCCTATGCTGTTGCCAGTTTGGTCTGGTTGGCATACCAGTCTACACAGGGATTGCCCGTTACTTTATTGACTCCCGACCATTTTCCTAAAGTGCTGGCGGTAGGAATCATCGGCAATCTGCTGCCCTATCTACTGTTTTTGTGGAGCATTCAACGAGTCCATGCTGAACAGGCAGCGATCGTGGCGACCCTGGAACCGTTTGTCGCAGCAGTTCTGGCATGGCTCTGGTTTGGTCAAACGTTAACCCTACTGCAAATCATCGGCGGGATTCTGATCATCGCTGCTGTCACTGCACTGCAATTGAAAAAAGATTAACGGCTTCAACATTCGCGTATTAAACAATTCAAAGAAGTGTCACCATGTCTATTCCAGAGTTAGAACTTGTTAGTCATCCTCTGTGTCCTTATGTTCAACGAGCCGTAATCACGTTGCTAGAGAAGCACATTCCTCACCAACGCACATACATTGATTTAGCGAATAAACCAGATTGGTTTCGTCAAATCTCTCCACTGGGTAAAGTGCCCTTGTTGAAGGTGGGCAATGCGGTGTTGTTTGAATCTGCTGTTATTTGTGAGTATCTGGATGAAATTACACCCGGTTCACTCCATCCGAGCGATCCCCTTGCCAAAGCAATGCATCGTGCCTGGATTGAATTTGGCTCCAATACTCTCAATGCGATCGCAGGCTTTTATTATGCTGCCACCGAAGAAGCCTTTGAGCAAAAACGCCTTGACCTCATCGATAAATTTACCTGGATTGAGCGGCACTGGCAAGGAGGACACTATTTTGCTGGTGATGGTTTCTCGCTTGTTGATGCCGTGTATGGAGCCATTTTTCGCTACTTTAATGTGTTTGACACAATCGCTGATTTCAAAGTTTTTGCGAACACACCTTATGTTCAAGAGTGGCGGCAGGCGTTGCAAGAGCGTCCTTCGATTCAACAAGCTGTTAGTGAAGACTATCCTCAGCGATTACTGACATTCCTCAAACAGCGGAATTCCCATCTCTCTTCTCTAGTGCATTCCAACGTCAATCAGATCTCGACCCATTTAGTGTAAAAGCTTCCTACGGCGTTTGCATTAGATTAAGTCCTGTTTCATCCTTTCTATAACTTACTCCCATGAAACTACTCATCAACGGCACCTGGCATTCCAACTATGTTGATTCTGGGGATCTGCAAGCCGAACGCAACCGCATTCGGAATCAATACTTCCGTAACTGGATTACGGCTGATGGTTCCTCTGGTTACAAAGCGGCACCAGGACGCTATCACCTCTATGTCTCCTATGCCTGTCCCTATGCCCATCGCACGATTCTCATTCGCAAGTTGAAACAGCTAGAAAACGTGATTTCAATGTCTGTACTGAATCCGGACTGGGGTTATTTGCAAGGATGGGTGTTTGGTGACTGGGCAGAGGCAACCATTGATGATGTTAATGGACACGATTACCTCTATCAAATCTATCAGCAGGCAAAACCCGATTTCACGGGCAAAGTAACGGTGCCAGTGTTGTGGGACAAGCAGGAGAATACGATCGTCAATTATGAGTCGGCTGAGATCATGCGAATGCTAGCCACCGAATTTAATGCGTTTAGTGATGGATCGCTTGATTTCTATCCACCAGCACTTCAAGTAGAGATTGATCAACTCAATACGTTTATTGGCGATCGCATCAATGATGGGGTGTATCGTGCTGGCTTTGCGAGTACCCAGGAAGCCTATGATACTGCCACTGATGCCTTGTTTGATGCCCTGGACAATCTAGAGCATCGTCTAACGCATCAACCGTATCTGATTGGCGATCGCCTGACGGAAGCAGATCTCCGCTTGTTTACGACCCTGGTGCGTTTTGACATTGCCTACTACACTGCCTTGCGCTGTAATGTACGTCGTTTAAGCGACTACCCCAATTTGTGGAACTACACACGTCGCATTTACCAACTTCCTGGAGTGGCTGAAACCGTCAAGTTTGATCATATCAAGCGCCACTATTTCGATACCTATGAGGGCGTGATCAACCGTCGCATCATCCCCAAAGGACCTGTTGTTGACTTTGGTTTGGTGCCGAAA
Source organism: Lyngbya sp. HA4199-MV5 (assembly GCA_019359375.1). Taxonomy (GTDB): domain Bacteria; phylum Cyanobacteriota; class Cyanobacteriia; order Leptolyngbyales; family Leptolyngbyaceae; genus Stenomitos. The sequence goes on along the minus strand of JAHHHL010000075.1, from coordinate 9,071 downwards.
GTGACTGCGATCGCAGCCTAAGCTCAGTACCGCTTAGTTGAGGGAAAAAGGGGAACGGGAAAGGGCTGAATCTCACGTATTTCCCCTTTGCCGTTTACCCCTTGCCCCTTAACCGAAAAGGATTGAGCCTAGCTAAGTTTCATTTTTGTCTTGTTTATCCCAACTCATCTTTGGAGCATGATCATGCGTAAACTACTCTACGTCGTCGGTTCACCTCGCCAGCACGATTCACGCTCAGGTAAAGTCGCAGACGTTTTTCTCGATACCTTGCGTCAGCATCAACCTGACCTGGAAGTGGATGTCCTCGATCTATGGCGAGAACCATTACCTGAATTTGATGGCGATAAGGCGGCGGCTAAAATGACTGTCATTACTCGTGGCACCCTGGAAGGCGCAACCGCAACAGCCTGGGATGCCATTACCAAGATCATCGATCGCTTTACCAGTGCCGACGATTATGTATTCACAGTGCCCATGTGGAATGGCGGCATCCCTTACCGTCTCAAGCTGTACATCGACACGCTTACCCAACCTGGTTTTCTGTTTAGCTTTAATCCCACAACTGGATACTCAGGGCTACTGACGAACAAACGTGCGGTCGCCATTTACACCAGCGGTGTTTATAGTCCGGGTGTGCCATCAAATTTTGGTGTGGATTATCACTCCAGCTATTTCGATTGGTGGTTGCGATCGGTTGGCATTACTGACATCACGGAAATTCGGTATCAACCCACGCTCCGCACGGCTGATCCTGAAAAGTCACTTGCTGACGCGCTTGAAGCTGCCAAGCAAACTGCCGCTCAATTCGCCCCTGCCTTAATTTCCTAAGGATCGTAGACTAGATAAATGGCTCAAAATCCACCTCAAGCACTTGTTTAGAATGAAATAGCCCTGCAAGTTTGAGTAGTTTAAGACTGTTACTGAGATGGTGCTTTGAGATGAAAGTATTAATTACAGGCTTTGAGCCAAATGATGATGGTTTAAATGCGTCAGAGTTGGTCGTGCTTTCGCTGCGTGATAATCCGACTCAAGAGCTTAGCCAGTACATGCATTGTGTCGATTTCAAAATTATGCCTGGGAATACCAACATTCTTGGACAGATAGTTGATCAAATGCTTGAGGCATCTTCACCCGATATTTGTATTGGTATCGGTCAGGCGCGGGGTTATAACAGAGTCGCTCTTGAGCGAATGGCAAAGAATTTAAGATATTTTATGACATTGGACAGAGCAGGTAATGCACCAAAGGGTGAACAGATTGTGCCAAAAGCCCCCGTAGCCTACTGGAGTTCTTTGCTAGAGCAAGATGGTTTGGTTTCATTGCTAGAGAGCTTCAATATTCCAGCCAGGGTTTCTAATGATTGTGGAACACATTTATGCAATCAGTTTTTCTATCACTGTCTTCATTGGAGAGAGACTTGTAAATCTGACATGAAAGTTGGTTTTATTCACATCCCAGCACTTCCAGAGCAGATCATAAATGGCTGGGCAGAGTCACCATTTATGCCAATGGAAATGACTCGTCAAGCTATATCGCTAATTGTCAGTAGACAAATGCAGTTAGTTAATCCAAGCCTGTACATAGTCTAACAATCCGACTGGAGCAGATTGCTGAGAAATCTTGTGTCTTACAAAGGCTGCTTATAGCCGCTTTCTTGCTGGCACTCAAAAACTTTCTACATCGACTCGATCTCTACCAAAATTCTGATCTACGAATGGATCGTTTGGAATAGGCTTAGGGGCTGTCATTAATTACTCTACACATTGCTTGCAGTAAGGGTTCCAGCCCCTAGCCTGGTGTGGTGGGGCGGGCGTGACACTGCTGATATTGCAAGGTTTCGGAGCTAATTGATGACACGCCCTAGGGAGGCGTTAGAAAAGAAACGCCAATGCCGCCTGTGAAGGCAGCGATTTCTGTGGTATCTTCAGTGACCTCACCCTGTCCACCAAATAAGCGATCGAGCCGAAAGTGGTGATAGTTTGCAATGAGTTGTGGCAGGGGCAAGAGATTCTTTAACTCATTGCCGTAGAGCTTTTCGTGCAGTTCTGGCAATTTGTACCACGGGCAACGCATATCGTGATGATGGGCATTGTGATAACCAAAGTTGAAATAGAGTAAATTCAACCAGGGATGGGTTGTGGATACCAGGTTAGAAAAGGTATGCGCTTGTTCATACACCCGATCGCGCTTTGGAAACGGTTGCCCCACGATGGCGTAGTCATAGGTGTGATGGAAGGCATCAGCGAAGCGCATCAAGTTGACAAAGCTGATATAGGCGATCGCATACAGCACCACTGCTTTGGGTGAAAAATAGCCCAGCAGCGCGAACAGGGCACCTCGATAGATCAGCAATATTGCATTTCGCAGTCGCAACTGTCGTTTATCAGATTGATAGAATGGGGCAATCATAATCTGAAGCCGCAGGATAAACTCAAAGGCTGGGAAATACGCCCACTCTAGCGCCACAATCACTTGACGGCTTCCGGGCGGTAGACGTTTGATAAAATCTGGAATATCAAATGCCACAAAATCGGCATGGTAAATGTGGTGATTAAAATGATGCTCAACTAGATCATCCCAGGTGGCATAACAGGCACCTGTTAGATGAGTCATCACTTGACCCCAGAAGGCATTGAGCGATCGTTCCTTGAAAATATTGCTGTGAATCAATTCATGGGTAAAGGTTGCTGAAAGGAGGAGGGCATGAATCAACATTAATGTGCCCACGAGGTTTAATGCCCACCAATGAGCTGTCAACAACCCAACACCCAACCCATACATAATCAATACATGACTCAACGCAAAACTATTTAATGCCAACGGTGATTTCATTGTTCGACCCCCTAAACGTCTTAAGCCTTTGATCGCCGCGATCGCAACGGTTACATTACAGCCATTTTCGCTTGTCACCACATCCTACTCCCCACACTCCATACCCAAATTCACAAGATTGTGGCTTACTAATCTGAACACCGCTGTAAGTAACCGAAATCGCCCTCTTGTTGAACGATCGGATTAACCAAATTAAACCTTATTGAGATGGCAGCCTAAAAAGTGTAAATTTTAATACAAATACAGCTTTTGATTGATAAGTTGCTAAATTATTATAATTCAGATGTTTCATTTGTTATTTCTAAAAATGACACAAGTAGACCCCACGATCGAAACCAATTTTGAGCTCGATGAAATCGATCAGGGCATTATTGAATTGCTGCGGCTTGACGGTCGTATGGCGCTAACCGAGATTTCTAAGCAACTCAATATTCCAGGCGCTACAGCCCGTTACCGCGTCCAGCGCTTACTCCAATCCAAAGCCATTCAAATTACGGCGTGGCCCAATCCCAACACGATGGGTAAGCCACATATGCTACTCCTGTTTTTAATCGTGGAAAATGGTCGGATTGATGCGGTGGCTGAGGAGTTGACGGCAATGCCAGAAGTTCGCTTCGTGGCGGTTTTAGCGGGTCGGTTTAATGTTGCAGCGGATGTTTATTTTGGTGGTCATGCCGATCTACTCACCTTTTTTGACAAGCTGCACCAGGTTCAAGGGGTGATTAGCTACGAACCCAATACGGTGTTGCGGCTGCTCAAGGCTAGTTTTCGCTGAAAGGGCTTTAGGAGGAGAGAGGGGTGAGGAGAGAGGGGGAAGGGGGAAAGGGGGAAGGGGGAAAGGGGGAAAGGGAAGGGATGAGGAGTGAAGAGAAATTGAATTGTAAAGTTTGTTTGATTGTTTTGAGAGTAGCTATTTTGACGTGAAATTGTGTTAAAAACAGTCAAAACGGTAATTAGCTCTAAAAGCTTGCGGTATCAGCATCATCGCGCCCGTTCCAACACATAGAAGCCATACGCTTTAACGCCCTCAGATGACCAGGCTGACCTGTGACCCCTGCTCTGTTTTGGATACCTCAATACGCGATTGAAAGGCTTCTTTGAAGTGGGGAACGTGCGTTACGGTGAGAATGCAGGCAAAGTCAGCCGCGATCGCGTTAATGGCAGCAATGAGGCGATCGCACCCTTCTGCGTCCTGGGTGCCAAAGCCTTCATCCACAATCAGCATTTGCAGCGCGGTGCCCGATCGATGTGCCAGCAAGCGAGCCAATGCTAACCGAATGGCAAAGTTCACCCGAAAGGCTTCTCCACCTGAATAGGTTTCATAAGGACGCGTGCCGTGAGCATCAGCAATGAGAATATCTAATGTTTCAATCAGTTTTGTGCGCGAAGCGTCTCCGTGTGAGAAATTTTGAGTGCCGAGTTTTGCGTTGCGAGCTTGGTCGCGGCGATTGGCGCGTTGGGTGACGAATTGAATATGGAGTTGATTGGCACTCAGGCGGCTGAGAATTTGGTTCGTTTCGGCTTCCAGTTGGGGTAGCGCGTTTTCAATCATCAAGGCTTGAATGCCATTTTTGCCAAACGCTTGCGCCAGTTCTTGATAAATGCGCTGCTGGTGATGAGCCGTTTGTAACTGAGTGTTGAGTGTTGAGTGTTGAGTGTTGAGTGTTTCAAGCTGCTGCTGTTGTTGCTGTAACCGCCCCAGGCAGGCAAATTGCTCGTCCAGGTGCGATCGCCGCTGTTGCATGGACTGCTCAAGCTGTTGCATTTGCGCGTGACACTCTGGCGTTTGCTCTAGCTGTTGTACCAATTGCTGTGCCTGGGATGCGGCGAGTTGGCGATCGTGCTGGCGATCGTGTAATGTTTGCGTGAGCGCCAGCACTCGTTGCTGACTGTGCGGATATTGCTGATGCGCACGCTCTAGCTCCTGCTGCCGAAGTTGACAGGGTTGAGCTTGTCGTAACGCCTGACGCACCGTGTTGTGGTGCTCCAGGTCGTAGCCAATGTCAGACAGGCGGCGTTCCAAGACAGCAAGCTGTGCAGACGTTTCCGCATTTAATTGGTCAAGACTGGTTTGCTGTGCTTCAAGTTGTGCCTGCAAGTCGGGCTGGCGTTGCGCTAGTTGTGTCTGTCGTTTTTGTGCCTGCTTAATTTCAGCATGACGGATTTCTGCCCACCGCCAGCGATCGACTTCGCCCCGTGCCAGAGCATGATTTTTTTCGTCGTAGTTCAACTGGTTGAGGCTGCGATCGAGCAACCGTAGTTCTTCTTGCAGATCTGTTGCGTAGTTGCCAAGTTGCAGCGCTTGTTCTAATGCAGCCGCTTCTGCCGTGACCTGTTGCAGCGTTGACTGGATGGCGATCGTCGTCTGAAACTGTTCCTGCAATTGCCCCCGCCGCTCCAGCACCGTGTGATAGGGCTTCAGCTCCTTTTCCAGGTCACGATATTCTTGCCGCATGATCTGGATTTCGCGCTCCGAAGCCGATAGCTGCTCTCGGATCACCCAGATTTGCTCTGTAATGGCTTGCTGTTCCGCTTGATGCTTTTCGAGTACCAGACTCCAGTGCTGTTCATCAAGGGGGCGATCGCAGAGAGGGCAGGGGGGTAGGGTGTGGGGTGTGGGGTGTGGGGTGTGGGGAGTAGGGTTATGAGGGATGAGGGATGAAAGGTGAGAGATGAGTTTTGGGTCTCCATATTCCCCCGTCCCCGCGTCTCCGTGTCTTCCCCTGCTCCCCTTGCCTTCCCCGCTTCCCCTGCTCCCCTTGCCTCCCTCGCTCCCCTGCTCCATCACTTCTGCCTCCTGCCTTCTGCCTCCTGCCTCCTCTCCCCTCCCCTCTTGCTTCAACAACTGCATCTTCTGCTCCAACTCTGCCAGCTGAGTCTCACAGTGCCGCTGTTTTTCTTGAAGCTGTTCCATGAAGCTGCGGCGTTCTAAGCCTCGTTCACGCACCTGTTCTTGATAAGCGCGTATTGCTTTCAGGGTGGTGATGCGATCGCTCACGTCTTGCATTGCCTGCTGTAGCTGCGGTTGGCGTTGCTGCTGGGCGTGCAGTTGCTGGGCTGATGCCTGGAGTTCTTCTAACCGAGCGGTGAGGCGGGTCTGTTCACGATCGATCTGGCTTTGAAGCTGCTGACGGCGCTGCAAGAGGGGAGAAGCTTGCACTTGAAGCTGATCCAGGTGGCTCAGATGGGTGCGTGCCTGCTGTAATTGTTGAAGTGCAGCGGTGATGTTGACGGCTTTGCTGAGCGTTTGCTGTAGCTCTGCTTCTTGCTGTGTGAGCGCTTCTTGCTGCGCTTGAAACTGTTGAAGCTGGCGCTGTTGTGTGGCTAAATGTTCGCTTTGCTGCTGCTGATAGTGCTGGTGCTGTACCTGAGCGATTTGGTGTGCCTTAAAACGGGCGGCAAAGGCTTCTTCCTGCACTTGTAAGGTTTGAAAGCGCTCATAGTCTGCGACGATCGCCGCTTCTTGTTGCAGCAGTGCCCCTAATTCTTGCTGCTGCTGCTGGGCAACGACTAGCTCTTGTTGTAGCCGCTGGCAGTCTTGTTCGCGGTGACGCTGCTGCTGTTGCTGCCAGGTTAGTTGTTGTTGCCAGGTTTGGCGCTGCTGCTGGATGGTTTGTAATGCCTGTAATTGTTCGCCATCTGCCGTCTGTTGCTGCTGCCTTTCTGCCAAGGCGCTTTCCAGCACGAGTTGTTCTTGCACAATGCGATCGCGCTGTTGGAGCTGTTCTTGCATCGCTGTCAGATTGCGTTCTAGCAGCTCAAGTTGTCCTTTAAATTGACGCGACTGATCTTTTGCCTGCTCTGCCATGCGATCGTACTGGTCGAGCTTCAACAGATCTGCCAGGATTTGCTTCCGTTCCGTAGGGCGCTTCAGCATGAACTCATCGGCTCGTCCCTGCCGCAAGTACGCCGAATTTACAAACGTCTCATAGTCGAGCTTCAGGTGCTCCAAAATCAATTGCTGGGTTGCCCGAACACCTTTAGCCGTGAGGGTGCGGAAGGTGGGTGTGGGGTGTGGGGCGTGGGGTGTAGGGTGTGGGGTGTGGGGTGTGGGGTGTGGGGTGTAGGATGCAAGAATAGGTTGAGTTTCTTCCCCTGCTCCCCCTGCTTCCTCTGCCTCCTCTCTCCTCTCTCCTCTCTCCTCTCTCCCCTTCTGCCCCCCTTGGGCTACCTGAAACTCTAGTGACGACGACTGCCCTCGATAGCGACTGCGGATGATGCGATAGGTTTGCTGGTTGTTGATGAAGATGAAATCCACTTGTGCTTCTTGAGTACCCATGTGGATCACGTCATCTTCGGCGGCGACGCGGCTTTGTCCCCAGACTACCCACGCGATCGCCTCTAGTAACGATGATTTACCTGCACCATTGGCACCACAAATGCACGCGGTGTGCAAACCCCGAAAATCTAGAGTTGCGTCACGGTAGCTCAAAAAGTTTTTGAGGACTAACTTCAGTGGGATCATGCTATGCCAACGTTGCAGCGCTAGGGCGCGTCATCAATTAACGGTCAAATGCTTGCGGCATTAGCCTAACCGCGCCCGCTCAAAAACAGGCTATGGGCTGTAGCCTTGCCATCACCAAGACTCTGGTTGTCATGGCTGACAGCCCCTAGTTTCTAGCTTAGCAGTACGCTTGCACTTTAATACAATTGCACTTTTTTGGGAGAGGAGATAGGAAAGAGGAGAGAGGAGTCAGGAGTCAGGAGTCAGGAGTCAGAAGACAACGTTTCTGGCTCTAGATGCGAAGCAGGAGATAGAGGCGTTGAAATCAGACGATCGCGCGCTCAACGGCGCGTTGGTAAAAGGTTAGAGCGGTGTTGCCATAGACTTTTTGACGGCAAATTTCTAAGGTGGAAGGCGTTGCCATAAGCACACGATCGGGGCTGTGCTCGACTGCTAATTCACCCTCTGGGGCTAAGAGCTGAAAGTGCGCGATCGCCTCCAGCACTGGCTCATACAAAGCACTTTCGTAGGGTGGATCAAAGTAAACGCGATCGAACTGCCGTCCTTCAAGTGCTTTAAGGCGCTGTCGCACATCACCCCGCAACACTTGAAAGGTTTGCGTCTTTTGCGCCACCTGCTGCCAGTTTTGTCGAATGATGGCACAGGCACGGGTTGATTGTTCAATTCCCACGACAACCGCTGCCCCTCGGCAAAGCGCTTCGGCACCCATCGCACCACTGCCTGCGCAGAGATCGAGCCAACGAGAGTCTACGATCGCACCTTGCCAGATATTGAACAGGGCTGAGCGCACGATCGCTAATGTAGGGCGTGTCTCCTGTCCTGGCAATGTTTTCAGTTGGCGATTACCGTAAATGCGCACGCTCATTGTGGCTGGTCAGCTAAGTTTTTCTGCATGGCTTGGTCTATTGGTGCGATCGTTGTCCCATCGTGTAACAACACCTGCGCCACATGGCTTGAGAAGATTTCTCTTCAAGAATCTACCCGTTTTCTACCGTAGTGCAAGCGTCTCGCTTGCGATGGGGGCAAGATGCCCGCACTAGGTCAGGTACTTTCTTTTGTAGAAATCACCTTCGTTCTATACTTGCTTTGCAACATTCACGATCGTACTCATCCTGTTCTCACAATATCCTCCTGATAGGCATCTCAGCGCGTTTGATCAGCGTGATCCTTACCTGCAAAAAAAGCGGGGAAGCATTGTTGCCTCCCCGTTGTTGGTTTTGATTGTCAGATTGCTCTTTCAACTTTTGTCGCAGTGCTTGAAACTGCTTGCGGCGTTGTCGTTGACGGGCAGAACCGCCTTTGCCTTTGTCGTTTCGTCCTTCGCGACGGGGCGATTCCCATCGTTTGAGTCGTTGGGTCATGGGGTGCTCCGGGGGTGAGGGGTGAGGGGTGAGGAGTGAGGGGTCAGAAGTCAGGAGCCAGAAGTGTTAGAGCGGTGTTTGCTCTGACGTTACTGAGTTGATCTGGGTAGGGATGTCTCCTATATCTCTAATTTAGCTTAATTGTGAGGTGGTCAGGGCTATTTCGTTCTGCCGATAGAACGCTGGCAATGGATGGCAAACGGATGAAACAGATGTCTTCATTCGCTATGCACCGATCATGTATCCGCTTCATCCGCGACCAATTCGTTGCCAATCACACTCGCTCACTAGTAGTCCGCCAAAGGAAGTTTGCCTAGTTTCCTTGCTCTAGTTTTGGATAGAGATGCTCTAACCGACTCCGCGCATCCGTACTCGAAAACCTCCAATTGACTGTGGCTTTTTGAGCATTGCGT
>JAHHHL010000074.1 GCA_019359375.1 Lyngbya sp. HA4199-MV5 | reverse complement strand
ATTTCGCAACCCTAAAGTGGATAACAAGAAGTCTGCTTAATCGCTGATGGCGTTGTTCCTGCCATCTCACTCACTTCTTGCAAGGAGTTGAGCCGTTCCCACGTGCCGTTAGTCTAAACTCCAGTTCCTAAACGGAAATTTGGTCAAAAACTCCACTTTTTAGCGTAAAAGGCGGGATTTTAGCTAGCACGATCGATCATTTTTTCCCTCCTACTAAGAGTGGAGACGCATGGACTATGCACTTAGTTGCATGTCACTTGGATGAAGGAGCTGAGAGACAAAGTTGACCGTGATGATACCCGCTCTCTAGCTAAACGCACGCTTATTTTCTCCAGCTTTAAGTTGAGGAATGAGAATGAAATCATTTCGCTACTTTCTTGTACGGGCGAACGGTCGTTCGCCCCTCCAGAAGACTAAAGGTTCGATCTTGTTCAAGCCGCGATCCTAAGAGGGGTAAACGGTCATATCCACTTCAACTACTGCCTGAGGGTCGGTTGTCAAGTGGTCAACAGCTTAAATTCTTCCTTATAAAAACGATCGCGGACAAATTTTGCCAGGAAGATGAGAACAACACGCGGTAGAGACTTGAAACGTAACAAGCGATAGCGTTACTTGTAAGGATTGGCGATGATGCTTGATATGGCTGATTTACAGGCAATACGAGAATGCTGTCGAGACGAAGCTGCGTTTGAGCGGCTCCAAGGCATTCTGTCCAAATATTCACCACCGTGCGCCAAGCCAGCGCCCCAGACCCATCAACTTTGGTACGAAGCTATTTTGCAAGCGTTGCCCGATCGCGTGTTTCTCGTGAACCGCAACGGCGACAGTCTAGACTTTCAAGGGACACCCGAAGATGCAGCGCACGGGTTCAGCCGCGAAACAATTGTGGGCACAAATCTGCGAGAGTTTTTACCCGACGACCTTGCTCAACGCTGCCTGGACGCGATCGCCCGTACCCTTGATTCTGGCAAACTACAGACCCTCGAGTATGAGCTTTCTAACACCTGGGAAGCCGAGGGTGGCGAATTACGAGCCTATGAAGTGCGCCTGGTCGTAAGTGGTGAATCTGAAGTTTTAGGCATTGAGCGCGACATTACTGATCGCAAGCGTGCGGAAGAAGCGTTGCGTGAGCGAGAGAATCGCTACCGATCGCTCTACAACAACACTCCTGTAATGCTCCACTCGATCGATTGCCACGGCTGTCTCATCAGCGTCAGTGATTACTGGCTGTCTTCACTGGGCTATACACGCAGCGAAGTTTTGGGACGTAAATCAGTTGAACTGATGACCCCGGCATCCCGCCACTATGCCGAAACGGTTGTGCTACCCGCATACTTTAGAACGGGTATATGCACTGATGTACCCTATCAATTTGTGAAGCGGAATGGCGAGGTTATAGACATTTTGCTGTCTGCGATCGCCGAGCGCGATGCTGAAGGAACCATAATCCGCTCCCTTGCCGTTCTGCTCGATGTGACGGCACGCAAAAAAGCAGAGCAAGCCAGCGATCGTGAACGCCGCCTCTTTGCCGAAGGCTCTGTTGTGGTTTTTCGCTGGTTGGCACAACCTGGCTTCCCTGTCGAATATGTCTCGGCTAACATCAGCCAGTTTGGTTATCAACCAGAAGATTTTAGCGACGGTAAACTACTCTACGGCGAAATTATCTACCCCGCCGATGTCGCCAGGGTGTCTGCGGAAGTCGAGTCTGGTCGTGCAGCCAACCAAACAGTGATTGAGCAAGACTACCGCATTGTCAAAGCAAACGGTGATGTGCGGTGGGTCTATGACTTTTGTAGCCTGATCTATGACGAACAAGGCTGCCTGACCCATTACGAAGGCTACATCCTGGATATCACCGAGCGGAAGCGATCGGAGCAAGCTCTCCGTGAGTCAGAAGAAAAGTTTTCCATTGTCTTTCGGTGTAGCCCCACAGCGATGACTCTCACCACCCTGGAAGCCGCCTCCCAGTCACAAGTCATTGATGTGAATGATAGCTTTTTGCTCGTCACAGGCTACCAAAAGGAAGAAGTGATTGGTCTTACGGTAGCTGATTTGAACATTTGGGCGGATTTAGCAGCCCGTGCCAAAATGCTGAAAATTCTTCAAGAAACTGGCTCCGTGCGCAACCTCGAAATGAAGTTTCGCCGCAAGTCTGGTGAAATCGGCGTGGCGCTCCTGTCAGCACAAATCGTCCGCTTGCAAGGGGTCGCCTGCTTGCTGACAGATACGATCGACATCACCGATCGCAAACGCACCGAAGAAGCTCTCCAAATTACTGAAGAGCGCAATCTAGCCTTTCTCAATGCCATCCCCGACATGATGTTCCGCATTCGCCGTGATGGGGTGTATCTAGATTGCAAAGCGGATCAGGAGAGCGATTTGGTGATCTCCTCAAGCGACATGATTGGCAAGACGGTCTATGAGGTATTACCACCTGAAACCGCTCAGCAGCGGATGACTTACATTGAGCGCACGCTAGAAACGGGCGAAATCCAAATTTTTGAGTACCAACTACTCAACCGCGGTGAATGGCGTGATTATGAAGCCCGTCTCGTTGTCAGTGGAAAAGATGAAGTCCTGGCGATCGTCAGGGATATTACGCAACGAAAGCGATCAATCGCTCAGCTACAGGCAAATGCAGAGCGCGATCGCCTCTTGGGGTTAATTGCCCTGCGCATCAGGCGATCGCTCAATCTGGATCAAATCCTGACAACGACGGTTGCTGAAGTCCGACAATTCTTGAAGGTCGATCGGGTTTTCATCGGTCAAATTGATACGGCATGGCAAGGCAAAATTGTGGCAGAATCTGCCGCTCCAGAATGGGGGTCAATCCTTACCTGGATTGTGGATGATCTCTATCTACGCGAGATCCGAGCGCTCTTTGCGCAAGGGCAAATGCAGGCGATCGACGATACAGCCAGCGCCAAACTGTCCCCTTTACTCGCCACTTACTACACGCGCTGCCACATCAAAGCTAGTATTGGAGTCCCCATCATTCTCGGTGACGACTTCTTCGGCGTGCTGGTTGCCAATCAGTGTGATCAACCACGCCACTGGACGAGCTTTGAAATTCAGTTACTCGAACAACTGGCTGTGCAAGTGGCGATCGCCATTCAGCAAGCAGAACTGTACCAACAAGTGCAAGCGTTGGCATCCAGTCTAGAACAGCAGGTACAGGAACGCACGGCCCAACTGCAACAGAACATGAAAGAACTTCAAGCACTGAATCAAACTAAAGATGAATTTTTGAACGCAGTGTCTCATGATCTGCGCACGCCAATCATGGGGACGATGATGGTACTCAAAAACCTGGAGCAGAAACCAGGCGATGCGATCAACCTCTCTCGCTCCGTGTTAGAACGCATGGTACAGAGCAGCGATCGCCAGCTCAGTATGATCAATTCTCTGTTAGAAGCCCACTCTAGCGAAACATGGGGCGTTAACCTGCACTGCGAGCAACTGTCGCTGAGCCATCTGGTGCAGGTAATAGCAGACGATCTTGACCCACTGCTGGTAGAAAACCAGGCAACGCTAACGAATCAAATATCCCCCAGTCTACCGCTCGTAACCGCTGATCCGGCTCTCATGCAGCGCGTGTTTGAAAACCTCCTCACAAATGCCCTCAAGCACAATCCGCCAGGACTACACCTCACCATCACAGCGACGATCGAAGACGACTTGATTCGCTGCAACGTTCAGGACAATGGTGTGGGTATGACTCCAGAGGAGTGCGATTCTCTCTTTGAACGGTATGCGCGTGGCACCCGCGCTCGCCGCTCCACGGGCATTGGCTTGGGACTTTACCTTTGCCGCCAAATCATCACGGCTCATGGAGGACAAATTGGCGCGACTAGCGCCCCCGGAGACGGTGCGACCTTTTGGTTTACCCTCCCACAGGCACCTTAGGGCGCGTCATCAATTCAGCTCGCAACCTTTGGTATCAGCATTGTCGCGCCCGCCCCAACAACGAGGCTAGGGGCTGGAACTCTTGCTGTAAGCGATGTGTAGTCGTCATTGATGACAGCCCCTAGTGTTGGCGCGAATGTGTCCTCAAACTCATGCCTGCTTAACTCACGCTCCTCTAAATGAAATAGCGACAGCACTCCATAAAGCACTGCCGCCATCTGTAGCCCAACCATCAGCCCAACGATCGACGACCCAATGTTGAAAGGTCAGCCGTCCGCCCCAACCATCAACTTTTGAAGTGACTCTAAGCCTTTTTTAACTCGACGTGAAACGGTGACAGCGCTGATACCGAGGCGATCGGCGGTCTCTTTTTGGGTTAAGTCGTGGAGAAAAACAAACTCCAGGATTTCACGCGTCCGATTTTCCAGTTGCACGAGTGATTGTTGCAGTCGAAGCTGGTCTTCTTGCGCTAACTGAAAGCTGCGATATTGAGTGTCTGGTACCAAATCTCCCAGTGACGAAGCGCCATCTTCTTCTTCACGCACTGGCGCATCCAGGCTGAGCATGGAACGATTACGACAGGCTAACTTGATTTCTTGCCACTCAGCCAACTCAATGTCGATCGCTTCAGCAATTTCTGAATCCAATGGCTGACGTTTGAGCTTGACTTGTAGCTCACGCACGGCTGAAGCTGCTTGCCGTTCGAGCGCTTGCCAGCGACGCGGAATCCGCACAGATGGACTTTTATCACGCAGATAGTGCTGGATCTCGCCCCGAATGTAGGGAATGGCAAAGGAACTAAAGGCGTGCCCTTTGGAAAGATCGAAGCGTTCGATCGCTCGGATCAACCCGATCGAGCCAACTTGAAGCAAATCCTCGTAGCACTCGGTACACTGATGCAGCCAGTGGTGTGCTTCTTTTCTGACTAACCCAAAATTAAGCTCAACAAGTTGATTACGAACCTGTAGACACGGCGATTGCTGATAGGCTCGTAGCAGTTGCAAGCTCTCGCTTTTCAATTCACAGTTAGTTGTCGTAAGCATGACGAATTTCAGTCGGTAGAGCAAGTGACACAGGACGATTCAAACGCAGCCTTGACGAGCGCTCAGCAGGGCACGCTGAACAAAACACGCTGTGAGGGCATAGAGTGTTTCAAATGACTGGCAACTCGGTAAGAACAAGAACGCTTTTCATCAAGCGGTACTAAAGACACTGGGACAAATTCAGCATTCAGTTAAACTCAGCGCTTTTGTATAACCCGGCTTTGTACACACGTCCTACCGTTGCAAATCAACACTATTCGTTTCTGTAGCCCAAGAGCAACGGCATTTCTACGGATCTAGCACAAAGAATCACCTCATTAAAAGACGGGTTTTTACCAATGCCTGGAAAGCACATTTTCCTCAACGGGTTTTAGAGAGATGAGTAACTCCTTCAGAAAGTTATCATAGACCCCATTAATTCTACGGAAATGTGAGGGAGCAAAAACTAATTTTTGCTAAACACCCATTGCTTGCTCAACAGCATCGCATGCTCAGCACATGAGTAGCTAAAGGGCGCTAGCGAGGATACCGCTTGAAGGGCGTTGCCTTAGGATCGTAAATTAATTAACCTGAACGACTTCCCGTCTGTAGTAGGGACGTTACATGTAACGTCCCTACACAAAGAATTACACCTGATTAAGTTCGCGTTCCTTAGCGGTTATGGAAGACGCTTGGCAAGAACAATTCAGGCACAAAAAAGGGGGCTTTATGCCCCCTCAAACCAATTTGATGATTACTGCCTGGTAAAAGGCGGCACCCAACCGACCTTAAAACCTTGATTGGTGCCCACGACGAATCCCCTTTGCCGCTCTTGCAGCTCTCAAAGTCGCGCGCTCGATCGGCAGTCACAGATAAGCAACCATGAAAGTCTGTAAAGGTTCAAATTAATGATTAGCCCCTTTACTGATTTGTAGGCTCGATCGTCGGCTTTTATACTGCGGCTGGCTCAACTCGTGCGTAAAAAAGCCCACGAATCTTCACGTCGCTTGCCTGCTTAGATCCCATGTCTGTTTCAGAAGGTTGCTCACTTTCAAACGTGCCAGCAATTTCGCCTGTTACGTTGTCCACTTTGGCAACCTGCAAGGAGATCTGACCTTTGTCAAGCTGAAAGCGTTTGGTGTTTTCCTTGGCTAACTCCTCATCGTCTGCCTGACCTGGAAGTGCTACTGCATTATCATAGCCAGCCGTTAAGCCACGACCTTTGGGGTCAAGAAAGTTTGAGGTGCGGTAGGAAGGTACTTTAAATACACCTTCAAAATCAGTTGATGTGCTGATACCATTTAGCCCAGGCTGTGTTGTAGCCACCAGACTCTTGATTGTGAAAAGGAACGGCACCCGCTCACCACCAGGCAGCTGAACGGTGACCGCTTGAAAATCAATACCGTCTTGCTCAACAAAGGTAAGGCTACCATCAGGATTGACGTTCAGCTTGCCCTCTACCGACTCGATCGAGGATGTGTAGCGGGTCATAAGCTTAGCAGAAACAAACTCTGCTTTCTGTCGCTTGTTTGCAGATTCTTCTTTAATTAAGAAGCTAGTTGGCTGCAAGCAAAGAGAGGTCAAAGCATACGACTTGGAAGCATCGAGTGGAATTGACCCACGGGACGTTTCCTCCAACTGAGGGCAATTGTTCGCCAAACCTGTGCCTCGAATTTGGTCGTAGGTCAAGGCTTCCTTCGCAAAGGCTGGGCTGGTCGAAAAAGCAGTCAGTAAGCTGAAGCAAAGTGCTAGAAGTGCAACGGTTAGAGCGCGGTACCTCATGAAAACCTCAAATAATATCGACGTAAATATTTTTTGCCAGTGCAATCCAGAGCCGGGTTTCAATGGTCTTCATGAATTGAGGTCAAAGGAGTAGCCTTTGGACAAAAGGACATGAGCAGGCACACTCTAATAAGACTCAGACGCTTAAGACTCAGACGTTAACGTCTGAGACAACGCTCAATTCTCGAAGAGACAAATTGAACCATGCCTACACTTGACTAAGTTCTCATGTCCCCGGAATGATTTAACAAAGGTTTCATCCTGCATTTTACATGGCAATGTAGCCTTTACTTTGACTTGCACAACAAAATTGGCGTTGATCATGACAGTTGCACCAAGGAAGAGGCATGATGTTGCAGGATGGCTTTTCTTGCCGATGCGCTTACGTGTGCTAGGAGCCAAAATTGGGCTAAGCATCTAGCCAGGTGGGTCTAACGGTCTTCACAGGTATCTACGGAATGAGCTTAAAGAGCAATCACGATCGATCTGACGCAGAACGGCTTGAGTTTGAAGCGAAGCTAGAGGCTGTGAGTGATGCCATTCGGCACCTGGCTCATAGTCGAGAGGGCGACAATCTAGCGCTACTTTCACTACTGAGAACCTTAGAAGGGTTACATCAGGAGATTCGCGACAGCCTGTTCCAGGAATCTTTGCCTGATAGCCGCCAAGGCTTATATAGCCTGCTAAAAGATATTGAAGCGTCTGGAGGCTGGCCTTACATTTACCGGATGAAACTGCGATCGTTGCTGACCAAATTTCAAGATTCACCAGATGCGGGCGTTGTATCAGTTTTTGCCCAGTTGGATCCGTCTACTACGGCTGAAACACTTGACTGAAGCGCCTTGCCGGAAGCACCTGTATGCTTTCCTTGGGTGAACTGGCAGCATGACGAGAAATCGGCAAAGCGTGGCAGAAGCAACTTTAGAAGCCAAAAGCGCTAAAGGCATCGACCTCTAGCGCTTCTAACGTATCAAGCATGCTGAACCGTAGTCTTAAGAATCTTTGTTGGCGTTACTGCTTGCCGTCTGAATATAGAGGATGAGCAGAAATACGGCTGGAACCAATACAAAAAGGATGCTTGCAATAAACCCAAGATCGTTGACTTGCATAAGACTTGCCTAATTAACTAACGCTGCTTCAATACTCTTTAGGATACCATTGCGGGTTCGCCTGAGAGGAGGTAAACATTTGTTAAGTTATGCAACTACTCGTAAATGCTTCTGCCTTCTTGGGTGCCTGCTTTCGTTCAAGGCGGCATGGGAGCGATCGCGCGTGCCAGCACAACATTACTTAGACGGCTTGGTGTTGACCGTAACTGCACCGTTCACTAGAGTCTGGCACGCCAAGCGGTAGGTGCTGGGTTTCTTTTTTAGCTTTTTCTTTTCAGTCTCGGTTGGAGGCGAAAGGTTTTCCATGCCATCAACGATTTCGACAATGCAGGTGCCACATTGACCGTAACCTCCACAGTTCGTCATTTTTCCTACGAAGGTATAGATGTCGATCCGGTTCTCGATGGCCTTGAGCCTCAAATTAGCGCCATCTGCTACGACGATTTCTCGGTCTTCTTTTAGAAACTTAATAGTAGTCATCAGCGATTCCTTTTGAGAGCGATTGCGATGGCGGTGAACGAAGAGGCTAGATTCGCGATCACCACGTCTTATTTTGCCTCCATTTGATCCTCACTCTTTGGGAGAAGTCAAGCAGAAGAAAACCCGCTCTCTAAGTGGCTTAAAAAACATGCTCTAAAAGCTGGAGACCGCCACTTTAGGGGAGAAAGACAGGCTCAGCAGGCTGAAATTGCCCTTTGGCTGGGTAGCTTGCCCTTAGTAGAACAGGTGATGGTAGAACGGGCGATACTGCCACGATCGCCCACCGCAGGCGTTACGTAAGTTTACAAGAACACGTCTAATTTCCTCAAATCTTTGTCAGAAGCTCCTTTTGCTTGCAATCGGTTCAGACACTGGTTACACTTCTTTATACGCTTTCATTTTCATACACCTGGCTAGTAGATTGCGATTCGGCTCTGTTAGAAGACCAAACTAAAGACCAGATTGAGGAGTGCGAGGTTGAAGTAGCCTCAGACCTGGTACATTTACCAATGTCCGGCGCTTTAATAAAATGTTTAGGAATACGTTGAACTAGAGCTATTCACAAGGAGGAGCGTAGTCAATGGGACTACCCTGGTATCGAGTACATACTGTCCTTATCAATGATCCCGGACGGCTGATTGCAACCCATCTGATGCACACTGCGCTTGTGGCAGGATGGGCGGGATCGATGGCGCTTTATGAATTGGCAATCTTTGACCCTAGCGATCCGATTTTAAATCCAATCTGGCGGCAGGGAATGTTCGTACTGCCGTTCATGGCGCGTTTAGGTGTCACCGGCTCGTGGAGTGGGTGGAGCATCACAGGTGAGTCTGGCGCTGACCCTGGCTTCTGGTCGTTTGAAGGTGTTGCGGCTGCACACATCATTCTTTCGGGTCTGTTGTTCTTGGCAGCTTGCTGGCACTGGGTCTACTGGGATTTAGAACTTTTTAGAGACCCTCGCACAGGTGAGCCAGCTTTGGATTTGCCAAAAATGTTTGGCATTCATTTGTTTTTGTCCGGTCTACTGTGCTTTGGCTTTGGTGCTTTTCACCTGACAGGTTTGTTTGGTCCTGGCATGTGGGTCTCGGATCCCTATGGGTTGACTGGCAGCGTTCAGCCTGTCGCACCTGAATGGGGTCCTGCAGGATTCAATCCCTTCAACCCTGGTGGAGTGGTCGCACACCACATTGCGGCAGGTATCGTTGGCATCATTGCAGGGCTATTCCATTTGAGTGTTCGTCCACCAGAGCGACTCTACAAGGCGTTGCGGATGGGGAACATTGAAACGGTGTTGGCTAGCAGTATTGCAGCCGTCTTTTTTGCGGCTTTTATTGTCGCGGGTACGATGTGGTTTGGTAGTGCAACGACCCCGATCGAACTGTTTGGTCCCACTCGCTATCAGTGGGATAGTAGTTTCTTCAAGCAAGAGATTCAGCGCCGTGTTCAGACCAGCGTAGCAGGTGGTGCCAGTTTGGAAGATGCCTATTCAGCCATTCCTGAGAAGTTAGCGTTCTACGATTATGTGGGTAACAGCCCTGCTAAAGGTGGTCTGTTCCGTACAGGTCAGATGAACAAGGGTGACGGTATTGCTCAGGGATGGTTAGGTCACCCCGTGTTCAAAGATGGGGAAGGTCGAGAACTGTCTGTGCGTCGTCTGCCCAACTTCTTTGAAAACTTTCCCGTGGTCTTGACTGACAACGATGGCATTGTTCGGGCAGATATTCCGTTCCGTAAGGCGGAGTCGAAGTATAGCTTTGAGCAGAATGGCGTGACGGTGAGCTTCTATGGTGGGGAACTGAACGGTCAAACGTTCAAAGACCCGGCAACGGTGAAGCGCTATGCTCGTGCCAACCAGTTAGGTGAACCGTTTGAGTTCGATCGCGAAACCCTCAATTCTGATGGGGTGTTCCGTACCAGCCCACGCGGTTGGTTCACCTTTGGTCATGCGGTCTTTGCTCTCCTTTTCTTCTTTGGCCACATCTGGCATGGTACTCGCACCATCTTCCGAGATGTCTTTGCGGGTGTTGACCCAGATCTATCCGAGGAGCAGGTGGAGTGGGGCTTCTTCCAGAAGGTGGGCGATAAGTCCACTCGCCGTAAAGAAGCGGTCTAAATGTTGGGTGTAACTTTTCTAAAGGGGCGTACAACTTATCTGCTGAACGTTAGCATGGCTGATAGTTGGCAACAGTTGTAGCCCCTTTTCTGTTTTCACGGTTGATAACCTTTAGTAAATAGTTGGGAGTTTGTTCGATGGAAAGCGTTGCTTACATTCTGATTCTGACATTGGCGATCGGCGTGCTCTTTTTTGCGATCGCCTTCCGGGAGCCGCCCCGCATTGGTAAGTAATTGCCGCTAGTTCGATAGGCGATTTCCATAAAAGTAATGACCCAATGTTGTGCGGGCATCCTGCCCGCGTTGCCAGCGAGACGCTTGCACTACGGCATTCATTGGGTAGATGCTTTAAGAGAAATCACCCAGGTCCGTTAGTTTTTAGTTACGTTTGTTCCTAACCAGTCGTCTTTTACGGAGTGCCTCTTAAGCCACCACACATTTCTGTCCGCCCTGCACAAGCGAATGATCTGACGGAACTGGTCAATCTCCTTTCTGATAGCTTTTACCCCCATGCTGGCATGATGCTGTGGTTCTTGCCGATTCTTCGCTTGGGGGTGTATGAAGATCTGCGTTATCGCCTGCGATCGTCTCTACCATCAGACTATGTTTGTCTAGTGGCGTTTATGCTTCTGCCGTCACAAGACAAACCAGACTTGGCGGGAACAGTTGAAATTGCGCTTCGTTCAACAAGCCCGTTCCAATTGCGTAGTCTTCCCTATCCTTACCTTTCAAACTTAGCAGTGCGGTTAGATGTTCGTCGGCAGGGTGTGGCGCAAAAGCTTCTGACGGCGTGTGAACGAGTCGCGCTGGATCTAGGCTTTGAAGACCTCTATCTGCATGTTTTGGAGGATAACCATCAAGCCCGACAACTGTATGCCAAAGCTGGTTATCAGATGCAGCAAGAGGGTTCCTTCTGGCAATGCTGGTTTTGGCGACAACCTCGAAAGTTGCTGTTACACAAGCGGTTGAGCCGCTTTTCTTGACAGCCCCCGTTAGAAAAAGCACCTCATTCTAAAGTGGTGAGCTTTACCAACAAGACAGAAAAAGTCGTGCTAAGAAGCCGCCAGTCATTGCTGATGGTGGCTTTCGTTTGCGTACGCAATGCTTTTAAGCTAAGCAGTGTATCTGAACCCTCGCTCAGAATCTCAAGAACAGAGGAAGATTGGCTCCAATTAGGCGGCTTCCACAAAAGAACCGATCCGACGGAGTGCGGGATCTTGTCCGCGTCGCAAGCGAGACGCTTGCACTACAGCATCAACTGGGTAGAGGCTTTAAGAGAAATTCCCTTAGTGATTAGAAGGGTACAAGCTGGGCAAGAGTGAAAAAAGGTTTGTAAACCGCTCGCGGCTGCCCATTGAAGAAAAAGGCAAACTATGAGTGCTTAGACAAGCAATGGTCTAAACCCGTGTTTTACAGAGACCTCGCCGATCTGCTCCATTTTTTCCACGGTAATGTGGTTTCTTCCCCAGGAGAAATTTGTGTGCCACTTTTCAAATTCGAGCAGCATGGATTCGGCAAAGCACGCAAAGAGCTGACGGGCGGGAATATCCATGTTGACGATCTTCATGATGCGCCAGTCGATATCGAGGGAATGTTCGACGATGCCACCGTTGAGAACATGAACGCCCGATCGCTGTACTTTGGTTGCTAGATTTTTAGGATAGCCCCCGTCAATGAGTAAACAAGGTTGCTTTAAGGTTGCTGGATCAATCTCTACGCCTTTAGGCATACTTGCAACCCAGACGATGATGTCTGCCTGGGGCAGTGCTTCTTGCAGGTCAAGAATTTTGCCCCGACCAAGTTCATCCTGTAAGAGCTGGAGGCGTTCTTGATTGCGGGCAATAAGCAGGAGTTCGGCGACATCAGTGCGGGCACTGAGCCAGCGGCAGACAGCGCTCCCAATATCGCCGGTTGCACCACAAACGGCAACAGTGGCTTTAGAGAGATTAATGCCAAGCGCTTGCGATGCCTGCTCAACCTGGCGGCAAATGATGTAGGCTGTGTGCGTATTTCCGGTTGTGAAGCGCTCAAACTCCAGCATAACGTTACGGACTTGCCGAATCTGCTGCAAGTTAAAGTTCTCGAAGATGATAGAAGAGAACCCACCCAGCGCGGTGATGTTAATGCCATGCTTTTGAGCATGAGCCATCGCGTTGATGATTTTGCGCGTAGCGGCTTTGATGCGACGGGCTGCCAACATTTCAGGCAGAAAGCACGATTCGACGTATCGACCTTCGATCGTCTGACCTGTAACGCTAGTGACTTTGATGGTATCGACAATTTGCGGCGGGGCACTGCACCAAAAGTCGAGACCTTGATCGGCGTACTCTGGATACCCCAATTCTTTGGCGACTGATTGAGCGTGTTCTAGACTCGTGAGATGACCAATTAAACCAAACATGAACGACTCTGCAAAACTTAGAGAATTTTGATGAAAACGGCTTTACTGATGAGCAAACTTCAAAGAGCACTGAGAGATAGTGCCCAAAAATACCAATCGACGCTCAAATTGGGTCTTTATGACTGAAATGTTTAGCGTGGTAGTCTTTGACCGCACTAATCGGAGTTGGCAGCGATCGCCGTCAACTCCTGACCTTGCTTAAGGTGAGAACCACCATGAGGCTAGCTGGCAGCAGCGCTTGATGCTGCTAAACTCCCATAAACCTTGGCACTAGGCGCTTTTCAATACAGGTGAAAGAAGCCCCTTAACGTTGCTGCTTAGGTCCTCGTTACGCGGCGGAAAGACCCAACGCAGACATCCGCATGATTTCACGAGTGCTGAAGCCAATATTTTCTAACGCTTCGCCGTATTGGATCATAAAGTCTTCGACGAGCGATTCTTTCTCCATGCCGAGCACCTGAGCGTCATCCTCGACTTTGTTCAGCATTTGCCAAACGAGCGGCAGGTTTTGACGGTTTGCCGTTTCTAGCTCGGCTTTAGCGGTCTCAAAGTTGGCTTTTAACCACTCTTCGCCAAAGTTCAAGTGGCTGTACTCATCTTTGACCACGCCTTCGGTAATCTTGCGGGCGAAGTCATCTGCGACGGGGATGTAGATGTTGTAGGCTGCGATCGCAAAACACTCGATGATGAGTGACTGAATCAACAGGCAGGTCACAACGTTGTTCTGCGCCGCCGCTAGTTGAAAGTTTTCGTGCAGTTTGGAGAAAAACTCGCGGGCAAACTCCAGATCGGGTGTCACCTTGAGATTGCGTCCGCACGCCTCAAAGCCTTTTTTGTGGCGATGCTCCATTTTTGCCAGACTCAGCAATTGCTCGGTGTGATCGGGCAGTAAGTCAGCGAGCCGGATGTAGTTTTCGTTGGCTTCCTGCTCACCTTCGATCACGATCGCATTAATACGGCTGTAAGCGTCTTTGTAGGTTTCACTGTAAAAATCAATTGCTGCACTAGCCTCAAGCTGCGGCATAGGTCGATTGTCTCCTCAAGAATGCAGCCGATACTGGCTCGGCGTTGGGACGATTGCGGTAAGAAATTTGATGCAATGCGACGAAACGGTAAGATTCGTGCCTATATCACTTTAGCTCTTTCCTGTAGGGGATCGACCAATTAACCGAAGATTCAGTTCCCGCTGGTGGAAAGCATAGGGTAGAATCCCTGCTAAACGCCTTCGAGGTCGCAAGTGATTGAACGGGCACGGCAAGACTCAGCTAACCCACAGCGTTTTGGTGACGTTGTAAAACGACTTTGTTTGCTACGTTAAGGCTCCTTTGGTCAGTTAACTTCTCTCCAAGAGCGTAGTTCTGCATGAACTGCCGCTAACCCATGCCTCAGAATGCCCAGTTCCTAACCGAAAAGTCGCCTGTGAAGGGTGCAGACAATAGATTCGCGATCGCCACGCTGGTTGTACTGATAGCAGGCGCGATCGTGGTGGTGCTGCCACTGGGTGTTGTAGTTGCGACCTCGTTTGCATCGGGAGGCACGATCGCCGGGAGTGGTTCTGGCTGGACGTGGCAACACTATCAACAGGCGTGGCTCCAAGGAGGCTTTCTACTGGCGTTTGCCAATTCTACGCTGGTGGCGCTGCTGGTGACAGGCGGGCAGATTGTGACCTCCGCGCTGGCAGGCTATGCCCTGGCACGATTCTCCTTTCGCGGCAAGCAGGCGCTTTTGCTGCTCATTCTGGCAACGCTGGTGATTCCGTTTCAGATGTTGGTCATTCCCACGTTTCTGGTGCTGAAGTGGGGGCATTTGATTAATACCTACGGGGCGTTGATTTTGCCCACGATCGCCAATGGCTTTGGCATTTTTCTCATGCGACAATACTTTCAGACCATCCCCGTGGAACTGGAGGAAGCAGCGGCGATCGATGGTGCTACCCGGTTCCAAATTCTCTGGCGCATTATGCTGCCGCTGGCACGTCCAGCACTGCTCACCCTGTTTCTCTTCACCTTTATTGGTGAATGGAATGATTTGTTTAAGCCGCTGGTGTTTACAACACGACCCGAACTACGCACCGTTCAGCTTGCTCTGGCATCGTTTCAGGAGCAGTTTACGAATAATTGGTCATTGCTGATGGCAGCGGTGGTGATTGCCACCGTGCCTGTAATGGCGCTCTTTTTGCTGGGTCAGCGTCAATTTATTCGCGGCATTGCAACAACGGGTATCAAGAATTAGGCGATCGCGCTCTGCAATTCAAGCGAAAGTCCAATCAACTTTGTCGTACAAATCGGTGAAGGAAATCTCAAATGGAATGGTGTTCAGTTTTAGCGTTGCTGCCTCACCTTCGTACTCTGAAAACAGCCATTGATGAGGTTCAGTTTTAAAGTATTGTTCAACGTGCATTGAGTACTGATCGATCAAAACGTACTCTTGAAAGCCAGGAATTGTGCGGTACGCTTT
The DNA here is from genome assembly GCA_019359375.1 of Lyngbya sp. HA4199-MV5. Lineage (GTDB taxonomy): Bacteria > Cyanobacteriota > Cyanobacteriia > Leptolyngbyales > Leptolyngbyaceae > Stenomitos. The sequence continues at coordinate 10,542 of JAHHHL010000074.1, read as the reverse complement.
GAATTTTTTACCCTGATCATACGCCTGGGTTGAATCAGATAACACTTCGGCAATCATTACCGGATTTGTGAGGGTATCTTTTCGCCCTTCTTGAAACTGCAAAGCGCCTTGAATCACCATCACATCTGGATAGGTATACAGTCGTCGTGCAGGAATCCATAAGCGCTGGTCAGTGACGAAAACGCGATAGGGTTGACGTTTGAGCGCAAGATTGAGGGTGCCACTGAGGTTTAAGATGATTTGGTTATGGTTAGGCATTCCTCCTACCATAAGAACAATGTCTCCATCAATATATTCGTGCCGTTCTTGCGCTGTTTCTTCAAGCTCTAAATAAGCTTCAGGTGTGTACTGTTTCGCTTCAGTTTGCGTCATCATAGGGCTTAACCTCTTATGGGCGAGATACCCAGTGCCGGACATTTGTTTCTACGGGTCTGGTATCAACTGTATGAAGGAAACTAACCCTTACAAAGGCAAAAAGGTTGAGCCTGTTATTGACCCAACCTCTTGCTTCAAACGGTAGTTTGCTCTAATTGTGAAAATATCGAATCAAAGGCTAGGAAGCCATTGCGACTTCGACCATTTCTTGCAGTTCGCCTTTCTGATATAGCTCAATCAAAATATCGGAGCCACCGACAAATTGACCATCAATGTAAACCTGAGGAATGGTGGGCCAGCTAGAGTATTCTTTAATGCCCTGGCGAATGTCTGGATCGGCGAGAACATCAGCGGTTTCAAACGGTACGCCCAGCGTGTTGAGAATTTGCACGACGTTGTTTGAGAAGCCGCACTGGGGCATGAGCTTGTTGCCCTTCATGAAGACCATGATTTTGTTTTGCTTAATCAGCGTTTCGAGACGCTCTTGGGTTTCAGGAGTCATAGGTTTGGGTGATGAGGGGTGTACAAGAGAACGGGGCAGCGCGGGTCGATCGACGACACCATTCATTCAAACGGCATTCATTCAAACAGCTTGACTGGCGATCGCCCAATCGTGAGGGGTGTAGGTCTTAATTGCCATCGCGTGAATGGCTCCACTGAGCAAGTGTTGCTGGACTGCCTTGTTGACCAATTGATGCTGCTGCACCAGGCGTTTGCCATCAAATTGCGACGACACAACGGTGACTTCATAGTGCTCACCATCATTGGTCAACACTTGCACCTGAGCATCGGGCATTTCTGCCTTGATCATGGCTTCAACCTGGTCGGGGCTAATCATGGGCGCTCCTTGATCATGCTTACGTTCCTCACTCTAGTCTAACGTCCAGGTTTAATGAGACGCTGATCACTTGTTTGACCGATGCTCACAGGCGCGATCGGCTACGACTGTCCTCCTGATGACTTTCCTCAACGCAATCGTTCATTACCGTTGGTGCTGGGCAATGGCAAGCAAGCAAGCCGTTCTAGCGAGGTGCGGCATTGGGTTGATCGGCACGAGGACGAGGGTAGGGGGCATCCACAAACCCTAGCTCAAGCAACTGCTGATAGGCTTTTTGCCCCAGGCTGCGGGTTGGCTGTTGGCTACGGATAATTTGTACCAACAACGGCACGGCGAGTTCGGATTGATTTTGGGCACGATGCACGAGTGCCAATTGATAGGTTGCCTGGTCGCGCATTTCTGCCGCTTCTAGCGCTTTGCGTCGTTGAGTATCGGCGATACGGTTATCGATACCGGAGAAGCTGCCTGCCAGATCTTGATAGAAGTTAGACAACTGGTTGAAGACCTGACGTGCTTCTTGCAGCTTTTTGATCGCGGTTGGATAGTTTTGAGCAGACACGGCTTTATCGGCTTCATCCATCAAGCGCTTGCCGCCCTGTTGGCTCAGAAGTCCCGCATCCTGGTCAGTTGGTTTCAAAACGTTGGGATCGTTGGGATCGATCGGTTGTGCCCGGTTGGGGCTTGCTGGCAGGGTTTGAGCAAGACCGCTTGCAGGCTTCAGCAGCACAGAAGCCGTCAGGAGTGACAGGGAAACAATCCCTGCGGTGCGGAGGAGACGAAGAGTTCCAAAGGATTCCATGAGACAGCTCTAGCTTTAATTGCAGAAAACAGAAATTGCAGAAAACAGAAGAAACACAACTGTATCAAAACTGAGGGTATATTACCATTGCGGAGTGACTCTACGCTTGAGTAGTGGTGAGAAGGCAGAGGGCAGAGGAGTTATTGGTTGTTAGTTTTTAGTTTTTAGAAGGAGTTAGGAAAGGCTCATGCACTTATAGCCCACAACTAACAACCTTTCTTGAATGCCCAAAGGGCTATACAACTAACAACTGGCTTAACTCAAAACTTTCATCCCTCATCCCTCACCCCTTTTAGCCTTTAGCCTTTTACCTTCCCTACTCCCTTCTTCTCAATGAGGTGGTTTGATGACTGACCAAACGCCAACTGACTCAACGCAACCGGGATCTCAGGGCGGAGGGATGCCTGAATCCAGCATCAGTAAGGTATTGCAGCGCGGTGGTGAAGAGCTGTTGCTGGAAAAGGTGGACGATCGCTTTACCGTGAACGCGACGGATAAAGCTGCGATCGCCCAACTGGTTGATTCCTTACCAGCGACCGTGAGTACGGAACGATCGCCCGCCAAACTCACTGAAATTGTGGTTGATCCAGCGCAACGGGATGCCGTGATGCAGCAAATGCGGGATGCCAATGAGGTTAACTACGCCAGCCATATGTATCAACTGAAGGATGATCCAGGCTCACGGGTGTATCTGACGGATCAAATCACGGTTCAGTTTGCGCCTGCGGTGACGGCAGAGGCGATCGCGCAAATCACGGCATCCATCGGGCTACAGCAGGTGAAGCCGATCGAGGGTGTGCCCAACACCTTTGTCTTTGCCACCACTGCCAGCGCGCAGGAAAATCCGCTCAAAATTGCGAATCGGCTCATGCAGCGATCGGAGGTGCTGACGGCCGAGCCGAATATTGTGGTGCAGACTCAACCCCACTATCGTCCCCGTGACCCGATCTATCCCAAGCAGTGGCATCTCAATCACAATGGGGGAAACAATCTGGCACCCAATTCTCACGTTTCGGCGGAGCAAGCCTGGGATCTGACGCGGGGCATTCGATCGATCACGATCGCCATTATGGATGACTCGGTGGATCTAACCCATCCCGATTTTCAGGGGATTGGCAAAATTGTTGCGCCCCGTGACTTTAAAGAGAATGATTTTTTGCCATTACCAGGCGACCCAGACGATAATCACGGTACCGCTTGTGCAGGGGTTGCCACGGCTGAAGAGAACGGGGTCGGCGCGATCGGCGTAGCTCCTGGTTGTGCCCTCATGCCCATTCGCACCACAGGCTTTTTGGATGATCAGACGATCGAAGATTTGTTTGGGTGGGCAGTCGCCAAAGGTGCGTCGGTCATTTCCTGTAGCTGGGGACCTGCTGCTGTCTATTTTCCCCTCTCATTACGTCAGCGTGCCGCGCTTACCCAGGCTGCGACCACTGGACGTAACGGGAAGGGTTGTGTGATTGTGTTTGCCGCTGGAAATGCCAACCGTCCTACCAATGGCACGGTGAACGAAAGCGGCTGGCCTAACAATGCGCTGAGTGGTCCAACCTCCTGGCTGGGCGGCTTTACGGTACATCCAGATGTGATTACTGTGTCAGCGTCTACCAGCCTTAATCGCAAAGCCGCCTATAGCAATTGGGGTGCGGAAGTCTCGGTGTGTGCGCCCAGCAACAACGCCCCCCCGGGTGTTGGGCTTCAGGCAACAGGGTTTGTCTTTACACCGCCGCAGGTGACGGGTGCGCTGCCAGGGTTGGGCATTGTCACGTCCGATCGCGTGGGAGCAGCAGGCTATTCTGCCGATAATATTGCGATCGATTTTGGTGGGACATCGAGTGCCTGTCCGCTCGTGGCAGGGGTGGCGGCACTGGTGCTCTCTGCCAATCCTGATCTGACCGCCGCAGAAGTCAAGCAACTCTTACAGCAAACGGCAGACAAAATTGTTGATCCCAACCCCGATCCTCAGTTTGGCTTTCGGAAAGGTACCTACGAGGCGGGTGGACGGAGTGATTGGTTTGGCTATGGCAAGGTGAATGCGGCGAAAGCAGTGCAAGCAGCCGTCCAGCGTCAGGCAGTGAATGCGATCGCGCCCTCTCGCCAGATCCAGCAGGAAAACTCTACTGGCATCGCCATTCCCGATAACAACCCTCAAGGGGCAATCAGCACGATTCAAATCACAGATGCGGGTACCGTACGATCGATTCAAGTGAGCGTGGCGATTGACCATAGCTTTCTGGGCGATCTTCAAATCAGTCTGACCTCGCCTGCCAATCAAACGGTGCTGCTGCAAAGTCGCAATCTGGGACGCAGCACTCGCCTCCAAACCACCTACACCCTGCAAACCACCACGTTACTCAGACGCTTTCTTAACCAACCCGCGCAAGGAAGCTGGAAACTGCGTGTAGTAGATGCCGCCGAAGGCGATACGGGCACGTTGAATCAGTGGACACTAACGTTGGGACTTTAGAAAGAGACGGGAGCAGAGGGGCAAGGGAGGCAGGGGGTGCCGAGGGGCGAGAGGCGATATTTGAATTTATTTAACTCAAAGTGTTTGCGGATTGCTCCCCCAGCTTCCCTAGCTTCCCCTGCCTCCCTAACTTCCCTTGCCGCCCTAAGCTTCCCTAGCTTCCCTACTCCACCAAACGATGCTCCAGTGCAAACCGGACGAGTTCCGCTCGATTGCTGGTATCGGTCTTGCGGAGTAGGCTACTCACGTATTTTTCAACGGTGCGTGGGCTGAGGTGCAGGTGTTCGCCAATTTGAATGTTTGAGTGCCCGTCTGACAGAACTTTCAGCACGTCGCGTTCACGTTGAGTCAAGTTAAGTGCCGCCACTGCAACGGACACAGCAGCGTTTTTCGCGGCTGTTTGCTTGTCTTCAGGGGTGGGTAGGGGCGATCGCGTCGATTCTGCTTGGGTTGCGTCATGGAAACGACCCGCATCACCTCTTGCAAAACGCCACTCCAACTCAAGCAGTTGTAGGCGTTCGAGCAGATTGCGTACCACGGCTCCCAGCTCTTGCAGCTCAAACGGCTTGGACAGGTAGACATCGCAGCCTGCCTGATAGCCTCGAATACGCTCTTGGGTATCATTGCGCGCTGTGAGAAACACGACGGGCAGCAGTCGTGAGGTGGGGCGTTGCCGGATGCGACTAACCAACTCGTAGCCATCCATCTGGGGCATGGTGATATCAGTGACCACAAGATGCGGCTGATATTCTTCCACTAGCTTGAGTGCCTCCTGACCGTTTTCAGCCGGGACAACGAGATAACCGATCGCTTCCAGGTAATCCCCGATCGACAGGCGCGTTCCCAAGTCATCATCAGCAACAAGGATTGTGAGAGGCATACAGAGCCTACTGCTAGAGTTGTCTAAGCCTTGTAGTTAAGTGTGTGATCAAGTTCAAAAAATTAAAGAGCTGTAGGGTCAAAGTTAAAATATAACGGCTTTGCAAGTGTCTGTGAATCAGTGTGGCGCGATCGCCCACAATGGGCTTGGACTGAATGGGGGCGATCGCTTAATGATTGTGCTACGGCAACGTGGTTAGCCCAACCGTGCGTTCAAGCTAGAAAGATCGCCTGGATTGCCTTCTAGCACTACACCCCGCTGATTCGTCGCCAGGTGCCGCACAATCTTATAGATGGTCTCCGCTTGATCGGGCGCACCGATCGCGGCAGCGAGCGCCGTCAGAGAGAGAGGCGCACTTTGCTGCTTCAACGTTTCAACCACTTTGGTTTGTAAGTCTAAAATGGCCGCGGCAGCCTTCTTGCCTGCTTCTACACCCGGTTGATGGTAAGCGTTGATGTTGACCAAAAAACCATAGAACCCTACGGCTCGTTCGTACAACGCGATTAGCGCGCCGATTTGCTTTGGAGTCACTTCAGGTAGCGTCACCGTAATCGAATCGCGCTGGTTTTCGTAGAGTGCCTGCCGGGTACCCTGGAGCAGCCCAGAAAGATAATCTCCAGCCGTTACGCCCGGTTCGACCTCGACGGATGGTTTGTCCCGATCTTTCAGCACTTCAATAAAGGTGAGAAAGAAATTCGGTACACCTTCGCGTAGTTGCTGGACGTAGGCGTGTTGATCGGTTGAGCCTTTGTTGCCGTAAACGGCGATGCCCTGATAAACCGTTTTGCCATCTAAATCGGTTTCCTTGCCCAAGGACTCCATTACCAGTTGTTGAAGATAGCGGCTAAACAGCAGCAGGCTGTCTTTGTAGGGCAATACCACCATATCTTTCTCCCCTTTACCGTTGCCCGCAAAGTACCAGGCAAGGGCAAGCAACGCCGCTGGATTTGCTTTTAACTGAGGTACGCGGGTCGCGGCATCCATCTCTTTTGCGCCTGCCAGCATACTGCGGACATCGATGCCTTGCAGAGCAGCGTCGAGGAGTCCCACAGCGGATAGTTCGGAGGTGCGCCCTCCCACCCAGTCAAACATGGGAAACGTTGCCAGCCAGCCTTCCGATCGCGCCAGGTCATCCATTTTGCTACCCGGCATGGTAATCGCCACAGCTTGTCTAGCAAAGTCTAAGCCCTTGTCAGCAAAGGCTTTCTTTGCCTCAATCATGCCGTTACGAGTTTCAGGAGTGCCTCCCGATTTGGTGATCACCACAACCAGGGTACTGTTCAGCCGATCGCCCAACTGAGCAAAAACATGATCAAAACCATCTGGATCGGTATTGTCAAAAAAGTGAATCGCCAACGGTGGCGCAACAGGCGCAAGTGCAGCCGCCACAAACTCTGGTCCCAGTGCTGAACCGCCAATGCCGATCGACAGAATATCGGTAAATTTTGTCGCCTGCGGTGGTCGAAGTTCGCCTGCATGAATCTTGCTGGCAAAGGCTTCTAGCTCATCCAGCGCCTCGCTAATCTCTTGCTTAAGGGCTGGTGTGGGAGCCAGATCAGGGTCACGCAGCCAGTAATGCCCCACCATGCGGTTTTCATCCGGGTTGGCGATCGCGCCTCCTTCTAATGCCGCCATGTCCTTAAAGGCTTGTTCAAGCTTGGGCTGCATGGTTGCTACAAACCCATCATCAAACCGTATGCGGCTGACATCCACATACACTCCCAACCCTTCGTGATAATAAAGCCAGTCCTGGTAACGTTGCCAGAGTGCAGCAGCATCCATAGCAGGGTTCACGCCTCTTAACGTTCGTCACTGCTCAGTGTATCCGGGCATGAGACCAGGAGCGCTAGGTTTTGGAAAGAAATAACAAAGAGAGCAGTGAAGGAGGACGGTAAAAGGCGAAAGGATAAAGAATAAAAGGATCGTCGATCCCTCAGGGAATCGCTTTAGCCAAGGCTGAGTCGGGGAAATCATACCCACTGACCATTGACCATTGACCATTGAGCAATATTGAACGGAGTTTCTGTGTCAGTTTTGAGTGATCACCCATCCCTTCGTTCGATTTCTTTAAAGATATTTTTGAAGCAACAAACTGAGCTTTGCTTTCGTTGCGTCCGAGACTTTATCCAACGGCGTGAGAATGGCGTATTTAAGCGCGGCATGAGCTTCTGACGTGGGCGGCTTCTCTGTGAGGCGGCGCACGGTTTCTTGAATGACTTTTTGGGCGTTGACGGCGTTGCGCTGAAGGTTGGCAATGACCAGATCGACGGTGACGCTATCGTGGTCGGGGTGCCAGCAGTCGTAATCGGTGACAAGCGCGAGTGTTGCGTAGGCGATCTCAGCTTCTCTCGCCAACTTCGCTTCTGGCAGGTTGGTCATACCGATGATGGTCGCGCCCCAACTGCGATACAGGTTGGATTCGGCTTTGGTCGAGAAGGCAGGACCTTCCATGCAAACGTAGGTGCCACCGCGATGCAGGGTGACATCGGTAAGGTTAAGGCTTTCGACGGCATCGGCGAGAACCCCTGCCAGATGGTGACAAACGGGATCGCCAAAGGCAATGTGAGCCACGATGCCATCCCCAAAGAAGGTCGAAACGCGATTTTTGGTGCGATCGATAAATTGATCCGGCACCACCATATCCAGTGGCTTGGCTTCTTGCTTGAGGGAACCCACGGCTGAAGCAGAGATCAAATACTGCACGCCCAGGCTTTTCATGGCATAGACATTGGCGCGAAAGGGTAGTTCTGACGGGGTGAGGTGATGGTTTCTGCCATGCCGCGCGAGAAATGCCACCCGTGTACCGTCGATCGTCCCCAGAATGATTGCATCCGACGGTTTGCCAAAGGGCGTGTCGATCGTCACCTCTTCTATATCCTTCAGCGCCTCCATTTTGTAAAGTCCGCTGCCGCCAATAATGCCGATCGCTGCCTGAGACATGGTGGATTCCTTGCGTGGGTCGTAGTTATTCTACCTGCTGAGAGAAGGATAAAGGCTGAAGTCTAGAGTATTAAGGATAAAGGCTAAAAAGTTTGTGCGTTAAATTCTAACCCTCATCTGTATCTTTCCACTTTTATCCTTTATCCTTCAGCCTTTATCCTTTTGAACCAACCGTTCGATATTGACAATGCCATGAGCCTCCTGCGCGAAGCGGTGCGTCCCTTTCCGAAAGCGGCGATGTTTGCGCTGGCAGAATTGGGCTACACCTCACCGTTTGAGCAGTTGATCGCTTGTATCATCTCGATTCGCACGCGGGATGAAACGTCGCTTCCGGTTGCGATTAAGCTGTTCGATCGCGCCCGTACTCCATCGGCAATGGTGCGCCTATCCACCAATGAGATTGAAGACCTGATCCGCGACTCAACCTTTCATGAAACGAAGGCACCGCAGATTTGGGCGATCGCCCGTCAAATTGTTGACCAATACGGCGATGAACTGCCGTGCGATTTCGATACGCTTGTTTCGTTTGCAGGCGTGGGGCCCAAATGCGCCAATCTCACGCTGGGCATTGCCTGTAAACAGCCATCGATTAGCGTCGATATCCACGTTCACCGGGTCACCAATCGCTGGGGCTATGTGCAAACGCGCAACCCCGAAAAGAGCTTAAAAGCACTAGAAGCGAAGTTGCCAGAGCGCTACTGGATTGAGATCAACGAACGACTGGTGCCCTTTGGCAAACACATTTGTACTGGAGACTTGCCCCGTTGTTCAACCTGTCCGCTACTGGGGATGTGTGAGCAAGTGGGCGTGCAAGCACATCGGTAGGGAGTGGGGAGTGGGGAGTAGGGAGTGGGGTATGAAATGAATTCGATGAACTCGATTAGAAAGCGGTCATTCATTAGCTTGCGATCGCCGCTACCTGCGCGTATCGGTTCAGGTACTGCACAAAGCGTTGCTTTAGCTGCGGATTGACACAGGCGTAGTCAAAGAAGTCAAACCCAAGCTGACGCGCTTTTGCCAGGGTTTGCTCTGCGGTTAGCCCCTCTTGAATGGCAAGGCTCAAAATGGCGATCGAGGCTGAGCGAAACCCGGCAGCACAATGCACGATCGCGGGCTTAGGAATATGCTCCAACTGGTTAAGAATTGCGGTGATCAAGTCTTCGTCGATCGCTTCTAGCTTCAGCGGCATGTGGACGTAATGCAATCCCAGCGCTTCTACAAGCTGTTGCTCATCAGTTGCAAAACCCAGCTCATCGGGCGATCGCAGGTTTAACACAGACTTAAAGCCTTCCTGAATCGCTTGCTCAAGTTGGTCTGGTTGTACCTGCCCTGTTACAGTCAATTTCTCACTCACGCGTCTGACGTTCTTCACAATCACTCCTTGAGACGTTCTGCTTTCCTACGATCGCCCAAATCTTCGCCCACTCCCCACTGAGACATGCTGCCTGCAACTGACTGCTGCTGGGCTGCTCACTGTAGGTATGAAGCTGTACTGGCTTTCGAGGTTAGCCATGTTGTGTTTTAGAATAATATACGGTTAGCCGATAGATTTACTGTAGATTTTGAAAAATCTTTCTACTCGAGAATGAGAATTTAATCACATTGGCAAATTCAACCGTAAGTGGATGGCGGCTAGAGTAGTCAGCCTGATTGACTGACAAAAGTCTTGAAAGGCTGGTCGCTTCGTTGCTTACCCGCCCGTGATTCAAATCCGGGCAATGGTGCGAAACCCGTTAAAACGGGTTGTAAAGCGCTCGTAGTCCTCTTAAGAGGACTTCCTGCCATCAGCCCGCACTTTCAGTGCAGGGCGGGTTCAAGTACTCACTCAAAGATTTGTCAGCCAACCAGGTAGTCAGCCCTTGCTGCAATGGGTGCTGGATCGCTTGCGCTGGGTCGTTTACCCAGTCCCGCGTCCTGAACAGACCAAGGGCTTTGTGCTCCTGAAGAAGCGTTGGGTCGTGAAACGGACGTTTGGCTGCTGGCAGTCGTCTCGGCGGCTCAATTGTGATGATGAACGCCTCCCGGAAACCGCTGAAACCATGATTGAGCGCGCGATGATCCGACTCATGCTCAGGCGGTTGGCGTGATTTGGCACACCCCTCCCCTTTTCAAACAGCCTCTTAGCTCGACTTTAGCCATTTGGAGGAAGAGGGACAAGGTATAGAAGAATGGGGTGAGCGGAACAAAGTCCATCTCACCCCTGAAAAGTTGTGTTTACTATACCAGAACCCACTGCGGCAATCTTG
>JAHHHL010000073.1 GCA_019359375.1 Lyngbya sp. HA4199-MV5 | reverse complement strand
CGCCTCAATTGCGACTATGAAGCCTTACCAGAAACCGCTGAAACGATGATTTATCTCGCCATGATTCGGCTCATGGTCAGGCGCTTGGCGTAATTTGTCACACCGCTCCCCCTTTTCAATCAGCCTCCAAGCTCTCTTGCTTCGGAAAGTAAAGATTGAATGACATCTCGTTTTGATCTTGGAGCTAGGAATGACGATCAACTGTGCTGAAGCCTGTGTTAACGGTTGTGTCCTAGGTGATAAATATCCAAATCTGGAATATAAAGCCAAAGCAGCCAAATTTATTCGCGAAACATCGCTCGATCAAATGCTAGAAATGGCAGAAGAAGCGATTCGCAAAAAGCGCACAGCACCACCGCAATGGATTTTGCCCGAAGAATAAGGTATCAAGCCGCGATCGAAACAAAGCGGCTAATCGATTTTGACTGTAAGCTATGAGCAATCCGTTTCATCCGCTCCTCTTTCATAAAAATAGGTTCAGCAGGAGTTGACTGTTTCTCCCACTGAACCCACTTATTTCTGCTCAAGAAGATCAGCGTCTTAACTGTGAATCCAAAATCACTTGCTTAAAGCATTCACAGCATCAAAGTGACCTCTATCAGAATTTTGTTGAGCCGAACCTACGTTCGCCTAGACTGTTTGCCTAGACTGCGCGACGGGTCAGCAAACCCCACAGGAAGATGGCAATAATTGCGCCGAGAACAGCGACAAAAATGCCGGGAATGCTTAAGCTTGTCGCGGCTAATTGAAGCGTACCAGTATTCAACAAGCTAAACAAAGAACCACCGACAAACGCGCCAATGATACCTAAAATGATTGTGCCAAGGATACCGCCACCTTGAGGACCTGGATAGATTGCTTTCGCAATGGCACCTGCAATTAAACCTAATACGATCCAAGCAATAATGTTCATGGTTGTTTGCTAAGCCTTTTACGTTGACAAATAAACAATAACAAGCTCACTTCTATTAACCAATCTGCCAAAGGATATAATCCTAAACACCGTTGAGGAATAGGATGTAACTGTGTGTTTCAAAGCGCTAGGGGCTGTCATCAATTAATACTACACGTTGCTTGCAGTAAGGGTTCCAGCCCCTAGCCTGGTGTGTTGGGACGGGCGTGACACTGCTGATATTGCAAGGTTTCGGCGCTAATTGATGACACGCCCTAGGTTGCCGTTAACGATCGCTGGCATCACCTGACTCGATCGTTTCCCGAATGCGATAGATGGGTCTGCCCTGCGACTCGTGATAGGTACGCATCAACAGCTCTGCCAGTAGCCCAACGCTAAAGAGTTGTACGCCAGCCAGGACTAAAACCACCGCTAAAATCAACAGCGGACGATTGCCGATTTCCATACCATAGACAAGCTTGAGCACGGTGAGATATGTGCCAATGATGGTACCAAGGGCGATCGACCCCACGCCAAACAGCCCAAACACATGCATCGGTTTGGTAAGGAACTTCCGCATAAACCAGACGGTGAGTAAATCCATAATGACTCGAAACGTGCGGTCTAAGCCGTACTTGCTCTTACCAAAGCGACGAGCATGGTGGCGCACTGGAATTTCAGTAATTCTGGCACCTTCAATAAAGGCAAGGGCGGGTAGAAATCGATGAAGCTCTCCGTACAAATTCATATCGGCAATCAGTTCGGCTCGGTAGGCTTTGAGCGAACAGCCGTAATCGTTGAGCTTTACGCCAGTGACTCGGCTAATCAGCCAGTTCGCAATTTTTGAGGGCAGTAGCCGTGTGAGTGCTGCATCCTGACGATCTTTGCGCCAGCCACTCACCAGATCGTAGCCTTCGTCCAACTTTGCCAGCAGCATGGGAATATCGGCGGGATCGTTCTGCAAATCGCCATCCAGCGTCACAATGACCAGCCCTCTTGCACTGCTGAAACCCGCCGCCATTGCTGCCGTTTGACCATAGTTGCGGCGCAAGATGACTGCACGCAAGTCGCCTCGTGCCTGTGCCATCTGCCGGAGTAGAGCATCCGAGCCATCGGTAGAACCATCGTCGATACAAATAATCTCGTAGCGGAGGTGTTCGGCACGGAGGCTGGAGGCGATCGCGTCTACCAGATGCGGCAGGCTATCGTACTCGTTATGAATCGGCACAACGACCGAGACTTCAGGAGGAGCGGCGTTAGAAGCCCCTACCAGGCGTTCGTCAGGATGCAATGAAGCACTCATGGTCAATACCGATAGCAACAGAAAGAAGGTTGGACAAGAAAGAAAACGCTGAAAGCACTGTATCAAAGATCCGCCACCGATCTGTTACCGACAGGTGCGATTAGAAGGTTGGTAACAAGCAACAACGCGCCCTGCACCCCGGAGTTGAGCGAAGTAGGTTTGACTAATGCGATCGCCCGTCGCAGACAAGCAATCGATGCCAATCCCGTTCCGCCCCTGATCTTTACCCGAACTGTGAATGTAGCAGTCGTCCCCCAGATACAGCCCCACATGCGTTGCTTTGGCAGGAGTCCCGAAAAAAACTAAATCTCCAGGAAGCAATTCTGGCAGCGAAATAGCCTGGGTAAACCCCTCTTGCTGATACGCATCTCTGGGAAGCCAGATGCCCACCGAGGCAAACGCTGCCTGCACCAAGCCAGAACAGTCGTAGTTGGGGCTAACCGTACCGCCCCAGAGATACTGGTTGGGCTGTGCCATCGCTGCCTGAGCAAAGGCGATCGCCCCCTGCACCCGACTCCTGATTTCTGGTTCAGAACGAGAAATCGCTTGATACGGTGGTTCAGCAACCTCAAGCTGTTCAAGCGCGCTGATCGCCAGCCAACCGGGATAATCGTCTTCACACAAACAGACTTCGATCGCCTCAGGTGTTGTTCCTGGCTGCATCTCATCCGATAACGACACAACCCGTAAACAACGCCCCGCCGCTGCCTGCGTGACCAATCCTTCAAGCGCTGGGGATTTGTACAGGTTCAAATTTGCTCGACAGCGATACTGTGGGCGATCGCCCGCAGGAAGCGTTTGGTGAGTCTGAAGTTGAGAGAGAGAAAGCACGGGAAGTTGTTGGTTGTTAGTTGTTGGTTGTTAGAGAAGAGGGAGAGTGCGGAGTAGGGCTAAAGGATGAAGCGTTGAGTGCTCGCTGTCCGCTAACTCCTGATTTCTGGCTTCTGACTTCTGACTTCCGACTCCTTCTAAAAACTAAAAACCAACAGCCATTTCCTCCGGATCCCCCCAGGTGTTTTGGTATAGAGGAGTGGTAGATGCACCCTGATATTGCCCCTGGCTTCTGGCTGGGGGCATTTACTTTTCAGGGCTACTGCAAGTTGGCACAGCCAAAACTGGATGCTTCTGGATGGAACGACGCTATACCGTTCAGAATACAAGAGTTAGGCAATGTGCTGAGTAATGTGAAGACCGAATCTGTAAATAGCGGCTGGACATATCGAGAGCAGGTAGATCGATCGGCACAGGGGATGACGGTGCTGGACTATTACACCGATCGCTATCGCCATTCCAGTCGGGCTGAGTGGCAAAGCCGCATCCAGGCAGGACAAATTTTACTCAACGGGGCAGCACCAACGGCAGAAACGCATCTGCTAGCAGGGCAGTGGTTGACCTATCAGCGTCCGCCCTGGCATGAACCGGAGGTACCGCTCTCGTTTAAGGTGCTTTACGAGGATGCTGACCTGATGGTGATCGCTAAACCCTCTGGGTTGCCCGTTTTACCAGGAGGGGGCTTTCTGGAACATACGCTCCTCTGGCAGTTGCAGCAGCGCTATCCGCAGGAAACACCTACCCCGATTCATCGGTTGGGCAGAGGCACCTCTGGGTTAATGTTGCTGGCTCGATCGCCTCATGCCCGTGCCTTTCTAAGCCAACAATTGCGCGAACGCCAGATGCAAAAGATCTACCGCACGCTGGCACAAGGCACCTCCATACCCGATCGCTTCACCATTACAGAGCCGATCGGTAAGCAACCTCATCCTGTGTTGGGCTATGTCTACGCAGCGCATCCTCAGGGCGCGTTTGCCCAAAGCGATTGTGTGGTGCTGCGACGTGATGCCGAAACCGCCTTGCTCGAAGTCACTATCCTCACAGGCAGACCGCACCAGATTCGCATTCATCTCGCGGCGGCTGGCTATCCATTGGTCGGTGATCCGCTCTATGCGATCGGCGGGATTCCCATGCTCGATCGCCCCTCCGAAACCGCTAGACCACCCGTACCAGGCGATTGTGGCTATCACCTACACGCCATGCAGTTAAGCTTTACCCATCCCAACGGACAGCCAATGACGTTTACCTGTTCACCACCGACAGAATTGGGGAGTCGGGAATGGGGAGTCGGGAGTGGGGAATGGGGAGTGGGAGGTAAGGCTAAGGGATGAAGCTTTGAGTACTCTCTGTCCGCTGACTTCTGACTTCTGACTCCTTCTAACAACTAACAACCTTTCTGGTATGCCCGGAGGGCTTTACAACTCCCTTGCCTTTTGCCTCCTGCCTCCTGCCTTCTGCCTCCCCTGCTCCCCTTGCTTCCCTACCCTCTGCCTTCTGCCCTCTGCCTCCTGCCTTCCGCGTCCTGCCCTCTGCCCTCTTGTTTAGAAACGCTGACAGCTTGGAACAATAAATTCAGAAAGCCGAGGTCGATCGCAGACGTGTGGTGAAGGGCTGAGAACCAGTTCTATCAAGATTTTATGAGATCTGGTGAATGAACCTGCCGATCGCGACACAAGCTGCAAAAATTCTGTAGCCTTGAATATGGGCTAGTTCTGTGAAAGTCGTCGTTTTGTAGCGGCTGCGTTACTGCGGTCAGTCTTGCTCAGCAGAGTAAGGAGATACCTGATCAAATGTGATGCGTCCAAAGATATTCCTATCCAATACCTTTCGATCCAAGACGCTATGAGAGAGATATGCGACTGTACGTCCTAAACTAAAACCGTTTAAACCTCTCATCATTGCATTTGCTGTTGATGGGCTTTGCCTCCTGCTTCGGTTACGGTTCACCGCCTCAAATCTCATGCTCAGTAGTGTTCAATCGCATGTGTGTTTGAGTGCCTTAAGTTTTGCCCTTACTAACTTTGTCCTGTTACCCGGAACCTGTGGATCGAATGACACTAGAAACTCTGGAACTGATTGAACTTGACGGTCGTAAGTTTGCCCCGGCTGACCAACTTCCCATTACTGAATGGCCGTGTGTGCTGAGTGAGCGACCTCACACCACGTTGACGTTAAAGGATGATGACTTATTCCTGCTGACTGATACGCTGGGCAACATTGGCGGCTGCATGGAGAACGATCGCAGCTCTAGCATGGGGTTGTTTTGCCGCGATACCCGCTTTCTCAGCCGACTGGAACTGCAAATTGAGGGTCGATCGCCCATTCTTTTGAGCAGTACGGCAGACAAAGGGTTTTTCCTGTCGGTGTTATGCACAAACCCTCAGATTGAGGATAATATCCGCGCCGAGTCGATCGGCATCAAGCGCGAACTCGTTCTCAACGGTGGCTTGTTTGAGGAAATCGAAATTTCTAACTACACCACCAACACGGTCAGCTTTGAAATGAGCCTGAGCTTTGATGCTGATTTCAAAGATTTGTTTGATATTCGAGGCTACGCACGCGAAACTCACGGCAAGCGGTTGCACTTGATACCTTCTGAGTACATGCCTGCTGACCAGAGCGATGGATCGGCGACGGATGGTGCTACCAAGCCTGGGGCAAAGGCAATGGAAATGACGCTTGCTTACAAAGGGTTAGACCATGCGCTAATGGAGTCGCGTATCTACTTCGTCCATCAGCAGCCCGACTTGCTGAAAGGCTTTACGGCGGTGTGGCAATTGACGCTCGCGTCTCACGAAACGCTGAAGCTTGGCTATCGTCTGCAAATGTTTAATAACAGCCACGCGATTTCTGTCGTTAGCGCTCCTGTAACGCTCTCTCAGGCAAAAGCGGCTGAACTGATGGAAGAGCAAACCTGGCGGCAACAGGTGACACGGATTCGATCGGACAAAAATACCTTCAACCAGATTATTGAGCGAGCCGAGCAAGATATTTACCTGCTGCGGCAATCGTTTGGTAAAGGGAAAGCGCTCTCTGCTGGGGTGCCCTGGTTCTCCACTCTGTTTGGTCGTGATTCCATCATTGCCGCTTCTCAAATCTTGATGCTTGATCCCCAAATCGCACGCGAAACCCTCACCATCCTCGCGCAATATCAGGGCAAAAACGACGACGAATGGCGCGATGAGCAACCGGGAAAAATCCTGCACGAAATCCGCTTTGGTGAAATGGCACGCTGCCAGGAAATTCCTCACACGCCCTACTACGGCACGGTGGATGCCACTCCGCTCTGGCTGATGCTTTACGCCGAGTACTTTGCCTGGACTGCCGACCACGAAACTCTGGATGCTCTGTGGACGAATGCGCTAGCAGCTATGGACTGGATTGATCGCAACTGCCGCGAAACAGGCTATCTCAGCTATCTCCGCACGTCTCGTCGAGGTTTGGCAAATCAGGGCTGGAAAGACTCTGGTGACTGCATCATCAACCGTCGCGGGCAACTGGCAGAAGGCGCGATCGCCCTGTGTGAAGTACAGGCATATGTCTACGCTGCTAAAGTACGGCTAGCACAAATCGCCCGTATGAAGAAGCGGATTGATCTCGCCGATCGTTGGGAAGACGAAGCCAGAGACCTCAAAGTCCGTTTCAACCGCGACTTTTGGATGGAAGATCAGGACTTTTGTGCGCTGGCGCTGGATGGCGATGGTAAGCCCGTAGATAGCATTACCTCCAATCCGGGGCACTGCCTCAACCTGGGCATCTTCACCCCCGAAAAAGCCTACAGCGTCGCCGAACGTCTACGTGCGCCCGATATGTTTAACGGCTGGGGTATCCGCACTCTCAGCAGCCTCTCACCTGCCTACAACCCGATGGGCTACCACATTGGCTCTGTGTGGCCTCACGACAATGCGATGACGGCGATCGGGCTGCGATCGCTCGGTCTCATCGATCAGGCGCTCGAAGTGTCTAAGGGTATTTTGGATATGACCAAGCGTCAGCCGTATCAGCGTCCGCCTGAACTGTTCTGCGGCTACGATCGCATAGAAGACAACGATCCGGTGCAGTATCCTGTCGCCTGCTCACCCCAGGCATGGGCAACAGGTAGCGTCTTTCAGCTCTTGCAGATGATGGTCAACCTGGTTCCAGATGCTCCTGGCAACTACCTCCGCATCATCGACCCTGCCTTGCCAGAATCGATTAACTACCTCTCCCTTCAGAACCTCCGCGTTGGTCCCACGCTGCTGGATCTGGAGTTTGAGCGATCGGGTTCTAGCACCGCCTGCCGAGTCTCCAAAAAACGCGGCAACTTGCGAGTGGTGATCGAAGCCTAGCAGCCCCAGACCCCTAAGGGCGTATTCGATCATTGGGGGATAATGACGCGGGGACGCAGGGACACGGGGACACGGGGACACGGGGACACGGGGACACGGAGAACAGTTACACCGTTTTACCGCTCCGCGCCTCCCTTCTCCGCATCCCACCCCCCTTGAGCTTCAGATGCGTCCTTCTGCCTCCTGTCTTCCGCCTTCTGCCCCATTCATTTAACTCCGTACAAACCCTTAATCTCTCGCAATCTAAAAATAAGCTTCTTCATCAAGAAAGTACTGGACAGGTCGCAAAATTGATGGTACAAGTGTTCTAAGTACTGCGATCGATGAATGACTACTATGGAAACCCTTACTGAAGCCCAACAAGAACTCTACGACTGGCTGGTGAGCTACATTCGTGAGTATCAGCATTCGCCATCCATTCGGCAAATGATGAAGGCGATGGGCTTGAAGTCTCCGGCACCTGTACAAAGCCGCCTGGAACACTTGAAGACAAAGGGCTACATCGATTGGAATGAGGGGAAAGCCCGTACCATTCGTCTGACTCAGGCTTCTTCCCCAGGCGTACCCATTCGAGGCGCGATCGCCGCTGGTGGACTGGTAGAGACGTTCCAGGATACCGAAGTTGAGCATCTCGATTTCTCCAACCTCCTCCTGAATCCTCGCTTTTTTGCGCTGCGGGTAAGAGGGCACAGCATGATCGATGCCCTTATTGATGATGGGGATGTGGTCATTTTGCAGCCCGTTCCCGACCCTAAGGCGCTGAAGAATGGCACGATCGTTGCCGCCAGGGTAGAAGGGCAAACAACGCTGAAGTACTTCCATCGCAAAGGTAGCAAGGTCGTGCTACAACCGGGCAATCCCGATGCCGATACCTACCCACCGATCGAGGTTCCTGCCAGAGACCTTGATGTGCAGGGTAGCCTAGTCGGCGTTTGGCGGACGAACTTGTAGCCAAGTTTGTGAACCAGCAACGGGGCTGAGACTGTTGTAACAGCAAGAGACCGCAGGAAATGCCGTATTGCTGTGGGATGATGGCTGAATGCTCAATGCATCACTCAGTTTAGTGAGTTGCCGATTCAGCCGTGAAACCTTCTCGATCGTTTTTGCAGGTCTTTCAAAGTCGCAAGATGGCGGCTATTTTGCTGCTGGGGCTTGCCTCTGGGCTACCGTTTGCGCTGACGGATGATGCCTTTCGCGCCTGGATGACTAAAGCCGAACTCAACCTCAGCACGATCGGCTGGTTTAGTTTAGTCAGCCTGCCCTATTCGCTGAAATTTATTTGGTCGCCGCTGCTCGATCGCTTTGTGCCGCCGTTTCTCGGACGAAGACGCGGCTGGATGCTGCTGGCACAGGCAGGGCTGATTGCAGGGATCGTGGCACTGGCGCTGCAAATGGGTGTCATCGCCACATTAGAAGTACAGCAGCGATCGTTTAATCTACAACTGCTGGCACTGACGGCGTTGGGCGTGGCTCTCCTGAGCGCTACTCAAGATATTGCGATCGATGCCTACCGCGCTGATGTGGTTTCAGAGCGAGAAGTCGGGGCGGGTGCCTCCATGACCATTCTGGGCTACCGGATTGCCCTGCTGCTTACAGGCTGGATTGCCTTTAACCTGGCTGATGGCATTACCTGGCCCTGGGTCTATGGCTTTATGGCACTGTTGATGGGGTTGGGACTGCTCACCTCGCTGTGGGCACCAGAACCTGTTGAGCGCGATCGACCGCCCGAATCGTTACGACAGGCCGTTGTGCTGCCCTTTATGGAGTTTTTTCGTCGCCTGGGTTGGCAGCAAGCCCTGTTCACGCTCATCTTTATCATCGTGTTCAAGTTGGGCGATGCGATGGTCGCTAAAATGGCTGTCCCGTTCCTTGGCGGTAAAGGGCTAGGTTTTGCCGATGCGGATATTGGCAACATTCGGCAGGGGATGGGGTTGATTGCCACGATCGTCGGCGCTTTGGCAGGTGGAGCCGTACTGAGCAAAATTGGCATCAATCGATCGCTGTGGGTGTTTGGTGCGCTGCAAGCGGTGAGCAATTTGGGCTACTACCTTCTCGCGGTGGTGGGTAAAAACTACCCCACGATGGTTGCTGCCATCAACGTTGAGAATTTTTGTGGCGGGTTGGGCACGGCTGGCTTTCTGGGCTTTCTGATGAGCCTTTGCAATCCCCGTTTTTCAGCCACGCAGTTCGCTCTCCTCTCTAGCTTAATGGCAGTCGGTAGAGATTTGATGGCAGGTCCCGCGAGCGGTGAGTTAGCACAACGACTCCAGCCGTTTCTCCAGTCAAACCCTGGTCTCTTAGCTCAAAATTATCTGGCAGGTGCGACGCAGCAAGGTTGGGCAATCTTCTTCTTGATCACGCTGGCAGCTTCTTTGCCGGGGCTTTTGCTGCTGCCTTTTTTTGCTCCGTGGAATGACAAACGACGATCGAAATCTGCTGATTTGCATGATGAAAATTAGCAATGTCGCGTTACGATAATAAGTAAGAACTTCACAAATCTTGAGTGAGGTCTCAGAATTTCTACCTGAATTAAATACTATACATATGGCTACTTCCATGATCTTCTTCCGGCAGTACATTGCTCCGCTTTTCATCTTTCTCATCTTTTTCGTCGCGTTAGCTGCGGTCAGCGTGCGTATCTTTCTGCCCTCTGATATGGCGGCTCCAGCTCCCATAAGCGACATTAGCCCGCAGAAGGCGATCGTCCCCAGCGCTGAGTCGCTTGCAGGTCTGCCTCCAGCGCTTTCGGCTTTAGTGAAGGGTCTTCCTGACGATCCAGCGTTGTTGCAATAGCAATTGCTGTCAACAGCTTCGATTCCCGTCCTGACGCTGACGACAATTAGCTCAAGTAAGCCAACGTTAGCCGATGCATTGAGGTGTTTGTGTTGAACCAACTGCCTCCCGGTTATAGCTTACGTCTGGGTTCTGGACTCGATCGAGCGTTGCTGTTGAGGTTTATGCAGCGAACCTATCACGAGGTGGAAGCAGCCGATAGCTATGCCCACCTCGCTCAAACAGTTGAGCAATACTTATCTCATGAGACACCGCTTTGGTGGGTTGTTCCTGCTCACGAAGTGTGTCTAGAAGCCTTAGCTCCAACCTCTGCTTTGCGATCGCCCCCCCCTGTAGCATGCCTCTGGTTAGGCACCGCGATCGATCAGGTACATGGTGATAGCCATACGCACGTTTTCTTACTCTACGTAATGCCAGAGCATCGATGTAAGGGTATTGGTAAAGCGCTGATGCTTCACGCTGAGGCATGGGCAACTGCCAGGGGCGATCGACGAATGGGACTGCAAGTGTTTCAAGCCAATCAAGCCGCGCTCAATCTTTATCAAGGGTTAGGCTTTCAAACGCAGTCGCTGTGGATGGTGAAGCCGTTACGGGAGGAGAAGGCAGGAGGCAGAAGGCAGGAGGCAGAAGGATAAAGGTAAAGGAGTTTTTGGTTTTTAGTTTTTAGAGGGAGTCAGAAGTCAGCGGAGAGCAAGCACTCAAAGCTTTATTCTTAGCCCCACTTCCTACTCCCCACTTCTCTAACAACCCACAACTGGTTCAACTCAAAACTAACCCATCTCAACCAATCCTTCTAGCAACGAGGCTTCCAGAGCAGCGGTAATGGCTTGAGCGGTTTTTTTATCGTTGCTCTGCCGATAATCTGAGGTGTATAAGGGAGGTCTGATCGCGATCGTGATGTGCGATCTCCAGACTGGAGCAGGTTGATAACAAATGGCGATCGGCACAATTGGAATGGTCAGGCGCTCAGATGCGGTCGCTTCTGCCTGCAAAACCATGCGTGCTAAGCCCAGCTTCAGCGTCCTTAGAGGCTGATCGCGCACAATGCCGCCTTCAGGGAAGAGCATGAGCTTCTTGTGGTCTTGCAACAGTTCGATCGCGCAGCGAAAACTGGCAATCTTAGGATGCTCTACATCCACAGGGAAGGCTCCTAACCGCTGTAAAAACCAGCCCTGCACACCAGCGAACTGATTCGCATTGGTCATAAACCAGAGTGGTTCAACGCTGAGCAACGCCAGCACAAAAGGATCCCAGCGGCTGTAATGTTTGGGTGCCAGCACAACAGGTCCTTGGGTCGGGAGATGCTTGATCCCATGAATCACGATCGAGCCAAAGAAAAGGCTCAAAAACAGTCGATGGATGGGTAACAGCGACCAGTAAAGCCAGGACACCACTGAACTGCGATCAATCTCTGCTGTTTGGTGAGTCAATGAGTTTCCTCCCTCTGCCCCTTTCCCCTTTCCCTAACGCTTCTAGTTGGTTCTCAGAGAATGTCTTAAAAGTAGCGATTGTCTTGGGTAGGAGCAAAGCATTCTGGCAAACAAGCCCTCGAAAACAGCAGCGAATCGTCACTCGTAGCCTGCTTCCCGTAGGGTATGCTTTGCCCCTACAGGTTAATGGTTCAACTAAGGCTTTTCAAACAACCTCTCAAGATTCATTCAATGTTTTCACGGTCAACACCTGTGGCGGAGTTGAATCGGGTGGATAAAGAAAGTCAACCTGCACAAGGCGATGATCTCCTTTGGGCATCGATAACGTCAGCAACGGTGCGCCCTCTTGCCCTCGCTGCAAAATGAGATGGATGTACCGCGTTTGAGGAGCGCCACGATCGTCGGTATAGCGCACTCGCACAGGACCGCGAAAGAAAATGCGATCTTCTGGGGGAGTAAAGAACAGCAACCCACCTCTAGCTTTATCTTGCTTGACGGGCGTTTGGATTGCCACCGTAACAGTCTGTCGCTGTCCAGTGGTATTTTGCAGCGGCAACGTCAGGCTGTATTGAATGCCATAGTTGCCATGAGCCTGATAGGCTGTATCTGCGTAGCGTACCAGCAAAGAAGCACTCTGTACCTGCCCCGTGCCAAAGGTGCCCTGGTAAAGCGTGCTCAGCCCATAGGAAAACGCATGTCCGCGCTTTGGGATGCTTAAAGAATCAGCCTTGGGGCTATCAGTCAAGTTTGCTTTCCATTCAGACCCTAGCGCGACACCAGCAACGCGACCATAAATGACGCGTGCGTAATCTTTTAAGCGCTCCATTGGCGTGGGAGGAATGTCTCGAGGACCTGACAAACCGCCATTGAGCAGAAGGGTTTGCCATTCTTCCAGGGTCGGGCTGCGTTCTGACTTGTCTGGATTGAGCGGCGCAAACATCGCTAAGCTAGCAAGATAAACAGGACCATTGCTCCGCAACCGCAGCAAGGTAGAGCGACCGTTTGATGAAGGCACAACGCTGCCAACTGGGATTGGCAAGTTCATCAACATCCAGCTTTGGCGGGGTGGAATCACCATCACAGCAGGCCAGTTTCCCTGCCGTCGCCCACGCAGCACATCGTTCACAATCCGGCTACCGGGACCTGCGTACACCCGACCGTTTGGATCATCCACATAAGAGGGCAACTCTACAAACTGTGCGTCGGGGCGGGTGAGATAGCTTGCACCCTGGAGAATGTCGATCGTAATCGGTTGGTAGGTTGGGTTGTAGACAAGCACTCCTTGAAAAAGTGTGCGCGTCTCACTGGGGTTTTTGGCTTTGGCAATGTGGTGAGAGAACAGGTCAAACCGACCTTGAAAAGGAAAATTGAGATGAGCCGCCGGGACGACTTTTCCCTCTGGCGGGAAGGTCGAGAGCAAGATGCCTTCAGTCAGCACCATCTCTGGGCTGTTGCTATTGAACACTGGCACCGTGTCAAGCTTCCCTGGCAATGGGCGTAACTCTTGAGGCTCAAAGATCTCCTGGCGCTGTAGTACCTCTTGGGGTGGTAGCCGCTCGTCTTGAGGTGGAACAATTTCTTGCGGCGGTGGTACTTTGGGAGGGGTTGGAGTTGGAACTGAAGGGCTAGGAAGCGGAAACGGAGCCGCGATCGTTTGCGCCAGGGTAAGGAACGAGAACAAGGGAAGCATCAGCAAACTCGAAAAATCCTACAGCAAAGGTATGAACTGGCAAGATACGGATGAGCAAGGTGCAGAGAACCGGGCTGGACGAACCCGGCTGTAGCCATCATTATCAGGGCGAAAACAGCGTCTAAAACGATGCTAAGAGGGCAGTAGATAGCCAGAACCATGAGACTTTAGGTAGAAAGATGACATAAGCAGGACGTGCGCTATAACATCTAAGTTCTTACACCCATAACCTTTTCAAGTGCCGCTGATAGAAGAAGCTGCTGCATCATGAGCCAGGTTCAATACCGTTATCGATGATTACATCAGTCCAAGGCTATCGTCAGGAGCTTTAACAGTTTCTCGTTAAGTGCGAATCCTGACAAGCGAGTCCTTGATTTGAACAAGGTTCAGTATCGGAGCCGCTTAGACCCGGTAAACGGTGACTGTGACGTGACAACATTTACCCCCTTGTATGAAGCGAATTTTATTTAACCCTGCGCTAGTTTATCGATTCGGCATTATTGTACTGGCTTCTGTTGGTATCAATCTTGTCATTGACATCCATCATTCCCGCTTTGGCGCTGCGATCGCACAGGCGGCTGACACAGACAATTACTGCGACGGGCGATCGCGCGATGGTTTAATCAATGGCCGAGGAGTCTGCACCTTCCCCAGCGGTAATCGGTACGAAGGAGAACTCCGCAACAGCAGGCGGCAGGGAAAAGGGGTCTTTAGCTTTGCAAACGGCACCCGTTGTGAGGGGCTATTTAAGGATGATTTGCTCAACGGTAAAGGCATCTGCACCTTTCCCAGCGGCAATCGGTACGACGGTGAATTCCGCAATAATCAACGTGAGGGCAAAGGGCTTTTTCGCTTCGCTGACAATACGCGCTGCGAGGGCGAGTTCCGCAATAATTTGCTGAATGGAATTGGTGTCTGTACGTTTCCCAGTGGCAATCGGTTTGAAGGCACGTTTCAAGACGGTCGCCGCCAGGGGAGAGGGGTCTTTGTTTTTGCAAATGGCATTCGTTGCGAAGGAGACTTTCGGAATGAGGTGCTGAACGGCACTGGCGCTTGTACCTTTCCCAGTGGCAATCGCTATGAGGGCGAGTTTCGGGATGGCAGGCAAAACGGTGGAGGCACTTACATCTTTGCGGATGGTACGCGTCTTGAAGGAGTCTGGAGAGATGGCAGATATCTCAACAGTGCCAAAACGGGGCGATCGAAGGTGACGGGTTTACGGGTGCTTAGATGAGGGTTGGGCGCAGAAGGCAGGGGAGTTGTTAGTTGTTAGTTGTTAGAAGAAGGCAGGAGGCAGGAGGCAGAAGGCAAGGGAGTTGTAAAGCCCTCCGGGCATACCAGAAAGGTTGTTAGTTGTTAGAAGGAGTCAGAAGTCAGAAGTTAGCGGATAGAGAGTACTCAAAGCTTCGTCCCCACTCCCTACTCCCCACTCCCTACTCCCCACTCCCCCTCTTCTCTAACAACCACAACTCGTTTAAGCCAGGCTTTATTTTCTGAGCCTACTTTGCGTTTTTTTAAGCAACGCGGTGGCGATTATTGCTCTTTGTAAGGATTACTGTATCTCACAACACTTCTTCCTCTAAACTATGGTTCATTGTGAGCTTCAAGCATCTTTAGGTAAGCACATGCCACATTGTTCTTGGCACGATTATTTGACGATCCTTTCATTTTTTGCCGCGATCGTCGGGATAGCGCTTCTCTTTAGTGGTAGCCAAGCCTATGAGAGCGACTGGGAGATTACCGATCGCGTCTTGATGTTGATGACGTTCACTTACTGGCTCGTTTATTGCGTTGCGGCTGGCTTGCAGCATCTGATCTTGCCCCAGTGGGAAGTGCTCATGTGGAGCGTAAAACTGACGGGCGTACTGGCTTACTTGCTAACAGCAGCCTGCGTTTTGAGCTTACCCCTGCACCGTGTTTCGATTCGGCAACCAGAGTAGTTGCATCGTGCTTTAAATGGCATCCCAGTTTTGTATCAATAGTTTTGTATCAACAGTGCGAGCGTCTCGCTCGCGAACGAGACTCTGAAAAACCTTAACTCTGCAAAATTGTGATGCACCCGCCATTGCTGCAATGGACACTCAAGGCAGGTGTTTTTGAAATACTCACGCAGTTCTTAATAAGTGGGTGAGTTTGGCAGTTCTAAGGCTTGAACGTCTGCTAACAGCTCGATCGTGCTTGGACGAAAGCCGCAAGTCTGGAATAGTCGCCGTGCAGCTTCATTGGCAATGGCTGTATCCAGTCGCACTTGCAATATCCCTTTTTGCGCGAATTGGTGCAGTGCTTGCTCAACCAGTTGTCGCCCTAAGCCTGATTGGCGTTCCTCTGGCTCTACCCAAAGGTCGTGAATGAAGCCGTACTCTTGCAGGCGATAGATGGGAATTTCGGTTTCGATCGTGCCAACCAAAAAGGCTACCAAGGCTCCAGGTTGCTGCTTGTGGGGTGCGGCGCTTTGGGCAACGAGAAAAACGCTGCGATCACCCGTCGCTTGTTCCACCAGCCAACGCTCATAGCGCTGGGCAGGATTGGGCAAAAAGCCATACTTGGCAGCGTCCCATGCCTCATGCAAGGCGCAGATTTTGGCAACCATCGGCAGCACAGCAGGCACATCAGCAGGACTGGCAGGGCGGATTTGCATGACGATCGTTACCGTCGCTTCAACACGTTTTCAATAGCGGCTTCAAGCTGCTCCTGCGAGAGGGGTGTCAGGATGAAAACTTCTTGCACCGTTTTACCCTGGCGTGCAATGACCTTAAATCCACCTCGAATGGGCACGGAGATTTTCAACACCATTTTAGGCGCATGGGCACGTACGGGGGCGATCACACCGGGCGTAATAGTTTGAATGCCAGCCTGATGTGTCAACCGCTCTAACAGCGGAATCAAGCCTGGAATATGGGTGGAATGGTTGAGAACGAGCCTGCCACTGGGAGGGTTACTCATGCAAAACGACGGCACTATGGAAGGATTGTAGCCTGTTGGGTTGCATGAAAGGCAGTTGCGTTAGGGCTTGTAAAGTAATTAGTTGTTGGTTGTTAGTTGTTAGATTAATCGCTCGCTTGGTACGGCTCACTAAAAACTTTTCTTGAATGCCCAGAGGGCTATACAACTAAAAACTTAACAACTACTTAGCTTGTTCCTGCCGCTCACTCTTTATGCAGCTTCTAAGGGGGCCATCGTCAATCCTTCCATACCAAGCTGCATGTGGTAGAGTTCTGCTTGCTCTTGCGGTCCCACCCACACGATCGCCTGCCCTTCGTGGTGGATTTGGTTGGTGAGTTCCAGGGCGCGATCGAGTGTCATGCCTGGAATATGCTCCATTAAGCTCTCGGTAACGTGCTGAAACGTATTGAAATCATCGTTCAGCACAATGATTTTAAAGTTTGGGTAGTGCTGGCGAGTCACCTGGTTAGACCGCGAAGGAGCTGCCGTTGGCGCAATAGCTGTCGCAGAGGAAACCAGCGGGAGTGTCATTGTCATAGCTATCACCAGAAAAACGCTAGTTACTAGGGGCTGTCATCAATGACGACTACAGGTTAGTTGCAGCAAGGGTTTCAGCCTCTAGCCTCGTATGTTGGGACGGGCGCGATCAGGCTGATATCGCAAGGTTTCGGAGCTAAATTGACGACGCGCCCTAACGTTGCTTAGTCATTTATCCTAACTTACTGGTTCACCCTTAGCGGTGAACCAGTAAGTTAGGCGGACAATAAAAAGAGACTCCGATTGCGATCGCGCCCAAAACCAGCAGCACAGGAGGAAGCCAATTGCCCCAACGGACATAAAGCGTTTTAGTCTGGCGGCGAAAAATCGCGGCTGCGTGGGTTTGATACTGGTGCGGCTGCGATCGCCACTCGACGTTGCCATGTGGAGTCACGATGCTGGAGTAGCCTGTATTCGTGGCGCGCACAGCCCAGCGATCGGTTTCAATCGCCCGCATGATGTCTTGTGCCTGATGCTGAGCCATCAACACCTCGCTGTAAGGGTCTAAATTCGATGCGGTGAGGATGAACTGTCCGCCTGCTGCTGCCTGGGTGCGAAACACTTCAGGAAAGGCAGAATCGTAGCAAATGCTGGCGATCGCTCGTCCAAAGGGGGTTGCAAACTGCTGATCAAACATTCCCGGTGAGCCATTTTCGGCGATCGGTGAGAGAATGCTGATGATGCCTCCCAGAAGGTGCTGAAAGGGAATATACTCACCCAACGGCACGAGCTTAATCTTGTTGTAACGGCTCAGGGTAGAGCCATTGGGGGCGATCGTCAGCAGGCTCCGCGCAATCCCATCTTTCTCCGCCGTAAAGGTTCCCAGCCAGAGCACGATCCCTTTTGCCAGCACCGCTTGATAAAGGGGACTCCGCAACTTGTTTGGCTCACTCCATAGAAAGGGTAGCGCTCCCTCTGGTGTCAATACAGCCTCCACTCCCTGTGCCGCCAACGCTTCATACCCACTGGTATATCCAGCAGTTGCCCTTTGAATGCCTTCGCTGCCTAGCTTGATACGCGTGGGAATGTTGCCTTGAATGATGCCTACGCGTAGTGGTGCAACATTCCCCGAAGCCAACGGCTGTCGGTAAAGGGCATAGCCCAACCCATGCACCGCGAGCAGGAGAATGACAGCAACCGCTAACAGAGTGACGGTTTTGAGTTTTGTCTGATTGACTGTTAGCTGCTGGTTGCTATAGTTTGCTTCTCTGAAGGTACTGACTGACGGTTGATAGCACAGCCACCCTTCTGCCAAAAGACCATTAACCGCTACGATCGCCGCTGTCACTCCAGAAGTACCCGAAACTTGACCAATGTGTAGCAAGGCAAGATTGCCCGGACTCTGGGTATACGCCAGTACCGTCCAATCAAGCGGTCCCAGACTCCAAAGCCATTCCAGGCTACACCAGATGGTCGTACCCAGCAGCACTCGGCGGAGAGCCGCCCACAGAGAGTAAGCCTGCGTTCTATGGGTGAGACGCTCAATCCACAGCATCAGCAACGACCAGATGGCAACAAGCACCGCTCCCCATAGGGTAATAAAGCCCCAACAGAAGAGGACGATCGCCACACTTGCCAGCCACGGTACACCCAACCAGGTCAGCGGATGCAGCCCCGTGATCCAGGAAAGCGCCAGCCCGTGGTAGCCAATGCCCCAGGCAAGGCTGAGCCAAACGCCAAAAGGCAACCGAAAACCGGAGTCTTTTGAACGGGTTTGCGCCATGCTTTGGGTGGTTACAAGCTCACCCTTGAAAAGCAGGAGCCACAACGGAGCCAGTGCAACCCACGCCAGCGGAAACAAATTGAGTGGCGCAGGTGCTAAGCCCATGACAAGACCACTGCCCAGCGCGATCGCCACCAGCCAAACGCGGGTGGAACGCAAGAGACGATCGCCCTGCAATGCTTGCCATAATCTGGTCATGCTACCGCCATCTTCATAGACTGCCGCCTACACCCTACACCCCATACCCTACACCCCTGTCAAATTGAATGGCTCAAATTGACTAGCGATCGAACCATAAATCTGGAATTAATGCCCTAGAATGGAAAAGCTGTCAAATTAAACCATCCACTGTCATGGCTGTTCCTAAGAAGAAAACCTCCAGCTCCAAGCGTGATCAGCGCAAGGCAACCTGGAAGCGTAAGGCAAATTTACAGGCACAACGCGCTCTGTCGATCGGTAAATCGATCCTGACTGGACGCGCTGAAGGGTTTATCTACCCACAAGCCGATGCTGAAGAAGACGAAGAGTCGTAGTCGATCGCGAAATCCATAAATTGCCATGCTGGGAAAGTTTTTTCAGAAACCAGATTCGGAATTGCAAGACCGTGTACCGCCTGGTCAGCATCTTGCCAAAGGCTTTCCAGTTTTGACCTACGGTGACACGCCAAGCGTTGATGTCCAAAACTGGCGGTTGCGCGTTTGGGGACTGGCGAAAGAAGCCACCTTTTCCTGGGAAGACCTCATGGCAATGCCACAGAGCAGCTTTACGGCTGATTTTCACTGCGTTACTACCTGGTCAAAGCTGGATGTGCAGTGGACAGGCATCAAAGTGACTGACTTTATGCGCCATGTGGAGCTAGATCCTAAAGCAGTACATCTGATGGAGCATTGCTACGGCGGGTATACGACCAATATTGCGATCGACGACTTTCTGCGCGAAGAAAACTTTTTTGCACACACGCTCTTTGGCGAACCACTCCCTGCCGAACACGGCGGACCCTTGCGGCTCGTTGTGCCGCACCTCTACGCATGGAAAAGCGCGAAGTGGCTCAACGGTCTAGAGTTCCTCGATCACGAAGCGTTGGGCTTTTGGGAACGCAATGGCTATCACCGTCGCGGTGAACCCTGGGCAGAAGAACGCTACAGTAGCCGTTGATGGTTGTTAGCCGTTAGTTATGGGTACTGAGTAGCTGTAGGTTAGGTGCAACAACGTGAAGCCAGCACTATTCCAGGTTTTGTTGTATTACGCCAGCGCTTTTCTGTTATGCCGGGATGGCTTTACCCAATCGACGTAAGCATCGGGGTTTTGAGAGTTTTGTCAGTCAATCAGACATCAACCTTACAGAAACCTAATTAAAACATTATGAGCTTGAACGCTGTCACCCTGGTCGGTCGTGTTGGTGGAGATCCAGATGTCAAGTATTTTGAATCTGGCAGTGTGAAATGTAGCCTTACGCTGGCAGTGAACCGTAAAACACGCAACACCGATCAGCCAGATTGGTTCAATCTAGAGCTTTGGGGCAAAACGGCTGAAGTCGCCGCAAATTATGTCCGTAAAGGCAGTCTCATTGGGGTCACGGGCGCATTAAAGTTCGATACCTGGAAAGACCGCAGCACAGGGGACGATCGCTCCAAGCCCATCATCCGCGTTGAACGGTTGGATTTGCTGGGATCGAAGCGCGATAACGAGGCAGGTGCCAATGCGGGCGGATACGACGACGAGTTTTAGCAAGACGGTTGGTCGGGACGTTCCATGGAACGTCCCGATCGATCAATGGCGGCTAGTAGCTAATTTGTAACGTTACAGATGCCTGCACTTCTTGTTCACCGCCGATGACTGGGCTAGGAGCCTTTGGGGCAGCAGAAGCTCGTAGTGACTGAAAATCTTCGAGTGGACGCGGTGGCGGCGCAGAGGCTCCGTTGACCTGAACGCTGACAATTTGCCCTTTACTTAGATTAAGCGCGCTAAAGACCGCATCGGCTTGTGCCTGAGCATCCTGGGTGGCTTCGCGTAGTGCCGCCTTTTGGGTTGTTGCGATCGCCTCGTCCGTCGCAATGAAGCTCACGCCATCAATCCGGGAAGCCCCAGCTTTCACCGCTTCATCTAACAGCACGCCTGCTTTGGTTGTGGCAATGCGGAAGCTCACGATGTTGCTGGCAGAGTAGCCCGTCAGCGTTTGCTTGCCATTGTCGTACTGATAGGTCGGATTGAGGTTGATGCCTGTCGTTTCCAGTTTGTCTACCTGCCGTGACTTGAGCAGGTTAACAACAGCATTCGATCGACGCGCCACTTCTTGCTGCACCGCATTGGCAGTCTTGCCCTGCGCCTCTACACCTAAACGCACCTGAGTAATCGTTGTGGCGACCATTTCAGTACCGCGTCCCGTGACAGTCAGCGTCCGCAGCATTTTTTCTTGTGCCATTTTTTCTTGCGCCAGAACGGGATTTGCGAAGGCAAGGCTCAACAGCCCAGCACTCACAATCAGCGCTTGAAGGCATTTCCAGGAACCAGTTTTTACAATTGAAAGGGTTGAATGCATGATGATGAGTTCTCCTCACAAAGACGAATGAAGTGACATGATTTGATGTTTCCACTGTGCCATCGAATTGGAGAAAGGTATGTTTGGTTACAGTTTTGGCAACTTGGGAGAGGAAGGCTAAAGGCTAAAAAAGGCAGAGGGCAGAGGGCAGAGGCAAGGAGAGAGGGATGAAGGCTTCTCACCCCTCTCTCCTCTCTCCTACGATCGCCCCGTCTTGGCTTTCTGCAACTGCTGTTCTGCTTTCGTAGCCCAGGCGGTATTGCCCTGTTTGGTGTACAAATCTTTGGCGTAGGTCAGCACTTTTTGGGCATCGCTGAATTTGCTTTGGCGCATGAACACCAGTCCAGCCGCATAGTACGCATTGGCGTAGTTGGAGTTTGCCTGTGCCGATCGTCGAAAGGCGTTGAGCGCTCCGTTGAGGTCACCCTGGGTAAAGAGCAGCGAGCCAAGGTTATAGTGGGCTTCGGCGTAGTTGGGATCAATGTTGATGGCTTGCTCAAAGGCAGCGCGAGCGTCCTTCGTTTTGCGCTGCTGGACGTAGACCATGCCCAGATGATAAGCAGGTTCGGGAGCGGTAGGGCTAAGCTCGATCGCTTTTTTGTAGGCATTAATCGCTGGCTCAAAGCTGCCCTGGCGCTCCAGCACTAACCCTAAGTTGTAGTGAGCCAGTCCTAGCTTGGGGTTAAGCTCGACGGAGCGTTGCAGATAGTCTTTTGCCTGGGGCAGGTTGTTTCCTTCCAGGAGTGCGGCTCCTAAGTTGGCGTAGGCAAGGGCAAAGGTGGGATCGGCTTGGGTGGCTTGATAAAAGGCAGTGGCGGCTGGTTGCAGTTGTCCCTGTTGTCGCAGGGCAAGCCCCAAATTGTAGTGAGCCGCAGACATGCGGGGATCAAGCTGGGTTGCCCGACGAAACGCAGCGATCGCGTCACTCAGTTTCCCTTGCTGGATGTACTGAATGCCCTGATTGACAGCACCTTCTGCGGTTTGGGCTGCCTGAGCGATCGTGGTGGCTGGCAGCGCTACGCCTGGTCTAGGCGGACATACGGTGCTACTGACAACGATCAAGCCCACCAATCCACCGCTTACCCATCTACGAATGCGCCATTGCCTCTGTGCTTGCATAGTCCATGCCTACTATCGTTTGTCCGCTGCCAATCTCTGTATCTGCTACCTGCCCATTCACGATCGTGCCTGGTCGTTAAGGGATACTCCCTGCATCTGCCAATCCCCAACAAATGTGGCGTAGGCGAATGTTGACGCTATTCTACAGGAAGGAGCGTAAAACCAACCCCCAAGCCAGATGAACTTTCACACCTGAGTGCGATCGAGGTTGAGAGACACCGCTAGATGTAGCCGTCTGACCTCAAGCCGACGATCTGTAGAGACGTTACCTGTAACGTCCCTACAAAGACTGCGAACAACCTTTCTAGGGCGCGTCATCAATTCAGCTCCAAAATCTGCGGTATCGGCATGGTCGCGCCCGCCCCAACACACAAAGCTAGGGGCTGAAACCCTTGCTGAAAGCAGTGTGTTGTCGTAATTGATGACAGCCCCTAGAACACCACCTAGACTTCTAACCCTGCCACTGTCAGTGCTGGTGAATGTTCGACGGTGAACTGGTAAGAAAGTTCCTGCTTATCCTTAGGCTCTAGAGGCAACGACCATTCTAATACACCCATTTCGCCAAGCTGAATTTGCGGACTGGTGCGGTTAAGGCGCACTTTAATTTGCTCGCTGCGACTTACGGGAAGCTGTTCAGTGAGGCGCAGGGTGGTTGGCTGATCACGCAGATTTATAACTAATAGCCGATAGGCATAGGTAATGCGACGCTGCCCACCGATGAGCTGCTTATCGACTTTGCGTTCAATCAGGTCACGGGTGATTTTCAATCCTTCATCAATGCCCAAGTTCAAGTTAAACTCCTGTCCCGGTGCAATATGGTCTAGGGCTGTGGAACCGACAAAGCAATTGTCTCGAAAGAGATTGACCTGACCAGGCAACAAGGTGGCACCATCGGACGGATTACTTACAACCGCTTGCAGATAGGCAAAACTCACCAGCTTGGGCATGGCAATATAGGTCAACTGTGCCGGGTAATCGTCGTTGAAAATGGTGCTTTTGTGAAAGCCGCCATCGCCAGGAATATTGCTATTGCCATCGATCGCAAAGGTCACTACGCCGCCTTCATGGGTGATCTGTGCGATCGTTACTTCAGCCGCGATCGGGGGTGGCGCTGATGCTTCGCCAGCAGGCATACCATATTCGCCATAGTCATCATCGTCTCCGGGCGCAGACATCACAGCACCCCGTCGTCGCATTGCCATCATGGGTGCGGGTGCAGGTGGCAGGGGATGAAAGACATCGACATACCAGGGCGAAAGTTTGGGTGGTAGCGTGCCCAGTCCTGGCTTGGCCGTTGAGAGGGTAAGGGCGATGTGGCTCCAGTCTTCGCCTGTGGTCTGCTTTACTTCAGCAAGGTAGGTGAGGTGAACGCGGGCATCGGCGGTGCTGACCCGCACATCGTAGAGCGGCTTCCAACTGGCACGATCGCACACGTAGGAAACTTCCAGCTCAAACTCCCCAGCCCCAGCCGACGCGATGTTTACAGCCAGACGATAGCTTTCCTGGGGGCGTGGCGTTTGCATTTGCTGGATTTGCTGCTGGAGCGCTTGAATCTGCTTCTGCAATTGGGCGTGTTCCCGCTCGTACTGAGCGATCGTCTCGGACGCATCATCGTAGCGCTGTCCTAAAAAGTTCAGCAGATTGCGCGTTTCGGCGAGACTCACTTGCTGCTGAGCGAGGCTCCGCGAAAAGCGATCGGCGGCTTTCTCACTGAGGGTTTGAACAAACGTGCGCTGAAGGTGAGCGGCGGCTTGCTTGTCCTCTACGGTCTTCTGCTCGTGCATCAACTGCTCGATCTGGGCAGTCAGTTGAGCCACCCGATCGACCACAGGCTCTGTTGTAAAGACGCGCTCCGTTTGCACGCCCAAAAGCCTGACAGCAACAGTGCCCTGACCAGACGCTCGCACCGATTCGGGTTTCAACGTAATGGGTAACGATTCCAGCATTAACGTCTGCTCTTGCCCCGTTAAGGTGACAGTACCCCGCCGAGTTACCAGTGCTTGATTGGTGTAGACGGTGACAGCCACAATGCGTGTGTTGAAGGCGATGATGGCTGCATCAGAAGTTGCGGAGGTGTCCATGATCACAGCGTTAGAGGTTGACGTTGAAGCGGGTGAGTATGTCAACGCTAGCACAACTGTCTGTGCTTTTTAGTACCAGGCTTTCGCGTTGAAAGCTCTGCTGGATGGCGATTTGCTCGATCGCATCGGCTTCATTTGCTGCAAGCAGCGCGGCATCAATGAGCGGCATTGCGGGGGCAGGTGGGGCGATCGACAGTGGACACATTTTTTACTGTTCTGCGTCTACAGAGAACAGTGCCAACTTTATGGAAGATTTACACAATCGTCGCTCTGTGCAAACCTTAGGAGAGTGCAAACCTTAGGAGAGGCAAGGGGGGATCACGTTTTTGCGGCGAACCGTGCCTTGTCAAAAACCCTATGACTCTTGAGAGCACACCTCTTGAGAACAGAGCGTCTCTAAAAACCGTTGATTGCCAACCAACTGTCACCTGTGGCTGTTTCATCGTTTTGCAGCCGTTTCGGGCTGTTTCCCATCCGCTCCTCGCAGCAGTGCTGCTTTAGTCCTACCTTAAAACGTCTATGGTGACAACTGGCTCTATACAACTCCTGCCTGAGCTTTCAGGACTCTTGCAGGTGCCGTCGCAACCAACCTTGGCACGATCGCCGCGCCACCTACTGCCAGGGGCAACAGTCGAGGCGATCGCGCCTGTGCGCTTCTCGTTAGTGGTGCCAACCTACAACGAAGGTCGGAACATTGAGCGCATTGTGGCGTTGCTGAGTGACCAGTTAGAAGCTGTGTTGCCCCATCGCTACGAAATTATTGTGGTGGATGATGATAGTCCTGATGGCACCTGGCAGATCGCGACGCAGTTGACGAGCCGCTATCCCAATCTGCGAGTCATGCGTCGTCAAGCAGAACGGGGGCTTTCGACGGCGGTGATTCGTGGATGGCAGGCAGCGCAGGGCGAGATTCTGGGCGTGATTGATGGCGATTTGCAGCACCCGCCCGAAGTATTGCAGGAGTTGCTGGCGGCGATCGAACGTGGTGTCGCTTTAGCCGTTGCCAGTCGCAACGTTGAAGGGGGAGGCGTAAGTACGTGGAGTGCCATGCGGCGCTTTCTCTCGCGGGGGGCACAACTGCTAGGGCTGGTGTTGCTGCCCGATGTCGTAAGCCGAGTGACTGATCCCATGAGCGGGTATTTTTTGGTGCGACGTAGCGCGATCGCCGAACAGGTCTTGCATCCATTGGGGTACAAAATTCTGCTCGAAGTGCTGGGACGCGGCAGGATCGAGCAAATTGCTGAAGTGGGCTACGTGTTTCAGGAACGCGAAGCAGGCGAAAGCAAAGTGACCTGGAAGCAGTACCGCGACTATATTCGCCATTTGGTGCGTTTGCGGGTATCCCTGGGGCGGCTCGGTCGGTTTCAGCAGCGGTTAAATTTTCCGCTGGGGCGCTTTTTACGGTTTGGTTTCGTCGGCTTAAGCGGCTTAGTGGTGGATATGGGGCTGCTGTATCTTCTGCACGGCATCCTGGGCTTTGGGTTAACTCGCAGCGCGATCGTGGCGGCAGAGTTAGCCATTATCAACAACTTTGTCTGGAACGATCGCTGGACATTTGGCGATCTGGCACAACAGCAGCAGAAACGCCATCAGGTCATCAAACGGTTTGCTAAGTTCAACTTGATCTGCCTGATGGGTCTCATCCTCAAAATTCTGATTCTCAATCTGCTGTTTAACGGACTGCATCTCAATGCCTATCTGGCGAACTTTCTGGCGATCGCGGCAGTGACGTTGTGGAACTTCTGGATTAACCTCAAGCTCAGTTGGCGCGTGACTCAGGTAAAATGAGACGCAACAATCGCTCTGAATTGTTGTCAGTGATGCAGGGCTACTAAGACCGTTAGTTATATTCAAGGACGTATAGAGTTTGATCTACTTCTCTAAACCCTCTAATAACTTGAAGCCCCTCATAAGTAATGGAGTCGCTACTTCCACTCAGCTTCAGAGACTCAATTCCTAAATGACCACTGTAGGCAATACTATCTTCATGTCCAAGATAATTCACCTCGGTACCAACTTTAACAGCCATCTTGGGCTTTAGTGGAAACTTAACTCTTAATTCTTTCACGTTGCAACTATACTCGCTTCGACTCAATTGTTGTACTTTTGGAGTCTGCTTTCGCAAGTCCGAAATCGGAAAGACATCTGGTACTGTTCTCCAGTTTTCATCAAAGCAACTGCCTGTTTCAGTTGCCATTCCACGGAACTGATAAGTCACATCTAAGACACTGTTTGTTTGATTAGCAATAACAAAGCTTGTGACCCAAGAACAACCAAATAAAAGATAGGCAAGGAACATAAAGCTTGCCATCCTTAAAACCGGAACACGTAACTTGCTTACAAAGTTACTAATTTCTCTCAACTTTTCAGCTAGAAACATTGTAAAGCACTTATCAAAGCTCACTAGCTAGCGTACCCTTTCCACTCGCACAGGGAACGATTAAATGGCTTCATTTCCACAGATAGCTTTGTGATTGAACGCCTGGTTGGCTGACAAATCTTTGGGCGAGTACTTGAACCCGCCCTGCACTAAAAGTGCGGGCTAATGGCAGGAAGTCCTCTCAAGAGGACTACGAGCGCCTGACAACCCGTTTGAACGGGTTTCGCACCATGAGCCCGGATTTGAATTCTATCCATTACGCAGAAGTCGCTAGAACTGCTTTAGGGACTAAGGTTTGGGCGCAAGTTGCGCTCCTTGGAGCAAGTGGTGCAGTACGCCTAACCCTCGCCAAAGGGTTTTTAATCCCGGTTCTCCATCGCCTTTACGCGCGAAGCCGCCGCCGAGCGGGGCAATCC